>CAZGRJ010000144.1:0-5863 GCA_964528115.1 uncultured Nitrospirales bacterium | reverse complement strand
CGGTGTCGAAGGCGTGGTTCTCCCACGAGTCGTCCTCGCGCAGGGCGGCGTTGATCCCGCCCTGGGCGGCGCCCGAGTGGGAGCGCACCGGATGGACCTTGGAGAGCACCGCCACGTCCACGCCCGGTGCGATCTCCAGGGCGGCGCGCATGCCGGTCAGGCCGGCGCCGATGATCAGGACGTCGTGCGATACGTGGGAAACTGGATTCATGGGCGGCCTTCCGTGGGGCCCTCCTACCGGCTCGTGGGGCCGAAAGCGGCCTCCGGACGGCGTTCAGCGGCGGTCGCGCTTGCGCGGGAAATCGTCACCTCGGCGTTGCTGGAAGGGGCGGCGCCTTCTCCCTTGGACCTCGGGACGCGTGGGGGGTCCGCCCGGCGCCGCGTGCCGGGCCCTCGTAACATCATCGGCGGATCGGGCGGGGAGCGCAAGCACCCCGCGCCGCCGAAACGGGCGCCCGATCCGCGTCGTCAGGGACTGCCGGGCGGCGGGCCCCCGGCGGGCGGCGCCGGGTCCTCCGGCAGGGGCGTGCTGCGCCCCAACAGCCGGTCGAGGGCGGGCACCCCGAACAGGGCGAAGCCGCGCAGCGCCTCCGGCGGGTGCCCCGCCACGCAGACGATCGGCTTGCCGTCGGCCATCCCCATGATGAGCGGCCGGCCGGAGCGCATGGGCACGCCGTCCACGAGCAGCTCGCCCAGGGCCTTGACCAGGTCGGAGATGAAGTCGCGCCCGCCCACGGCGGTGCCGCCGGAGACGAGCATCACGTCGGACATGGCCAGGGCCTTCTTCGCCACCTCGGCGAAGGCGTCGAAGTCGTCGCGCATGATCCCGCAGAAGGTCGCCGAGCCCCCGGCCCCGGCGATGGCGGCGGCCAGCATGACGGCGTTGGAGTCGCGGATGGCGCCGGGGCGCATGGCCTCCGTGTAGGGGATCACCTCGTCGCCGGAGGAGAACAGGCACACCCGCGGCACCCGCGCCACGGCGACGCGGTCCACGCCGAACGTGGCGATGGTGCCCAATTCCGCGGGGCCGAGCACCGTGCCCGCCGGCAGGACGACGGACCCCGCCGCGTGGTCGCAGCCCGCGTCCTCGACGAAGAACCGGGGCGGGAAGGGGCGCGTGACGGTGAAGCCGTCGCCGGAGCGCTTCGCCTCCCACATGCGCACCACGGCCAGGGGGCCGTCGGGCACGATGCTGCCCGTGGCGACCTCCACCGCCTCGCCCGGGCCGACCGGCGGACACTCCGGGTCGCCCGGCCGCACCGAGGCCGTGACGCGGAACGACTTCGGGTGCTCCTCGTCCGCGCCGCCCGTCTCCGGGGCGTTCACCAGAAACCCCTCGACGATGGCGCGGTGGTAGGGGGGCGCGTCCTCGGGCGCGGTGAAATCGGCGTGCAGGGTGCGGCCGAGGGCGTCCTGGAGGGGGCATTGCTCGGCGTCCATGGCCCGGAACGGGACGGCTTCCGAAAAGCGCTCCTGGGCGGCCCGAAGGGGGTTTTCCTCGCTCACGCGCGTCACCTCACAAAGTGTGCGGAAAGTGCCGGAGGGCCCATTGTAACGGATCGGCCCGGCCCGGGCTCCCATGCCGGGCTCCCTTCAGGGGCTTCCCGGGTGCCCCCGCGCCGCGCGCAGGGACGACTCCAGCGCCACCACCCGGCCGAGCAGCCTGGAGGACACCGCCCCGCTCTCCCGGGCGGCGCGCAGGAACCGCTCGTAGGCGTCGCGGTCGAGGAGCGGCAGCAACGCCGTCGCATCGGGGTCGAGGTAGTCGGACAGGCCGTCTGCCATGAGGCGGCGCACCCGCTCGCAGACGGCGGGATCGGGGCCGGGGGCGGGGAGGAGGCGGCGCTTCACGCGCGGCCACAGGTGGAACGGCAGCGCCCCCCAGCCGGGCAGGAAACGCCAGACGTTGCCCGCCCGGGGCGCCATGGCGGGCAGGCCCGTCTCGAGGGGCGTGGTGCGGTAGGTCCGGGGGAAGCGTTCCAGGATCGAGAACACGAGCCGGCCGCCCGCGCGAAGCCGCGGCGGGGCCGCGAAGAGCACCCGGAGCGGCTGCTCCCACAGGAGCGGCGAGAGGTTCGGCCAGAGCCGGTTCGTGGCGCTGGCGATGGCGCCCTGCCAGCACTGCATGCGCAGGTCGAGGTAGGCGTGGTCCATCAGCGCGTGGAAGGGCTCCCCCGGGCGGGCGGCGAGGGAGCGGGCAATCACCTCGCGGAAGTGCGCGGCCGCGTCGCGGCGGTGCTCCGGCTTCAGGAACGGCGCCACGACGGCCGTTCCGGCGAAGCGCCGCACGGCCTGCGCCACCGGGTCCAGGTCCGTCCGCAGGGCGGTGGCGCCGCTCCACCAGTAGTTGCGGAACATCTCGCCGCCGGAGCCGTTGAAGCTCGCGCTCCACTTCCGGGCGTGCGGCTCGTGCCCGGCGAGGATGGAGGCGTACTCGATCGGGTCGTACCGCCCGTCGGTCAGCGCCGCGGCGCGCATCACGGTGGGGAACGACGCCGCGGCCGCCTTCTTGACGGTGTCGGTCTCGTGGACCAGCCGGAGGCCGAGGCGGCCGGCGAGCTTTTCGGCCGTCCGCACGTCCGGATGGTTCGCCGCGCCACTGACCGTCACGTCGAAGGAGGCGCCGGCCCGCTGCATGAGGCCCACGACCAGGCGCGAGTCCATGCCGCCGGTCAGGTCGGCGAGCGGGTGGTCGTACGCCGGCAGGAACGCCCCCAGGCCCCGGTCGAACGCGGCGAGCAGGCGGTCGATGGTTTCCCGCGCGTCCGGCCCGTCCGCCGCCGCGCAGGGCAGAAGCCGCTGCGCCGACGTCTCGACCCGGCGCCCGGCGCGGTAGCGGAAGCGCCGCCCGCCGGGCAGCCGGTGCACGCGGGCGAAGGCCGTGCGCTCCTCGTAGAAGTTCCCGCTCGCGAGGAACTCGTGGACGGCGACGGGGTCCGGGTCGCTCCCGGCCAGCGCCCCGCAGGCCGTGGCCGAGGTGGAAAGCAGCACCCCGTCGTCGAGGTCGGCCTCGAACAGGTGCAGGCGGCCGAAGAGGTCCGTCGCCGCGGTGAGCGTGTCCGAGGCGGCGTCGTGCCAGACCACGGCGTACATCCCTTCGAGGCGCTCCAGCACGTCGGCGCCGTGTTCCGCGAGGAGCCCCAGGAGCCCCGCGGTGTCCCCCGGACGGGAGAGGTCGGGGTGGACCCACGTGCCGGCGGCCACGACCCATCCGCGCGCGTCCTCCGCCGCCGGCGCCGAGGGCGCGAAGTGGCGCCCGAACTTGGCCGCGCACGCGGCGCCCTGCCGGACCCGGGACGACTCGGGAAGCGCCGTGCCCGTCGCGAACGCGGCGCAGGCGCGCTCGAACGCGCCGTCGGCCCGTGCGTCGCCCCCCGACTGGAATGCCACGAAGCCGCCCATCGCCTAGCCGCGTCCCCGTCCGCCCGCTCCCGTACCGCTCCGCGGGCGGTCCGGGCGACGAAACTGGAAGCGCGCCCGGGCCGCATTGAGCAGGTTGTCTTCGCCCACGCGCGTCACCTTAAAGTGTGCGGAAGATGCCGGAGGGCGCATTGTAACGGATCGGCCCGAGCCGGGCGCCCGTCCGGGCCTTCCTTGACGCCCGCCCGCGCCGTTCCCACAATCGCCCCATGCCCAGTGCCCACGCCGTTCGAAAGGCCGTGGTGCTCCTGAGCGGAGGGCTCGACTCGGCCACCGCCCTGGCCGTCGCCCGCGCCGAGGGGTTCGCCACGTACGCCCTGTCCCTCGACTACGGCCAGCGCCACCGCGCCGAGCTGGACGCCGCGGCCAAAGTCGCGAAGGCGCTCGGCGCGGCGGAGCACAAGGTCGTCCAAGTGAGCCTGGACCGCCTGGGCGGCTCGGCCCTCACGGACCAGATCGACGTGCCCAAGGGCCGCGACGTGGCGGAGATGGCGAAGGGCATACCCGTCACCTACGTCCCCGCGCGCAACACGGTGTTCCTGTCCATCGCCCTCGCCTACGCCGAGGCCATCGGCGCGGGCGATATCTACATCGGCGCCAACGTCCTCGACTACTCCGGCTACCCCGACTGCCGCCCCGAGTACCTGGAGGCGTTTGAGCGCATGGCGGCGCTTGCCACCAAGGCCGGTGTCGAGGGCCAGCCCATCCGCATCCACGCGCCGCTGATCCGGATGACGAAGGCGGAGATCATCAAGAAGGGGATGGAGCTGGGCGTGGATTACGGGCTGACGCGGAGTTGCTACGACCCGGACCCGGAGGGGCGGGCGTGCGGGCGGTGTGACTCGTGCCTGCTGCGGAAAAAGGGGTTCGCGGAGGCCGGGGTGCCCGACCCCACGGCCTACGCGGCGGGGTAGGCGTCCGGTGGACGGTGGGGGAATCGTAGGCGGGCCGGTCGCGTCGGGACCGGCGACGCGGTCCCGGAAGGCGTGGGTGGCCGCGCTCCTGGCGGCCCTCTTTCCGGGATTCGGGCACCTGTATGCAGGTCGGCCCCGGGCGGCGTGGCTGCTGCTCTCGGTGCCCCCCCTCATCCTGCTGGCCGGGACGGCCGTGCCGGTGGCGGTGGACCGGGGCGCCGTGGCCACGGTGGTCGGGTTCAACGCCCTCGACCTCCTGATCTGGATCGGGCAGATCGTCTGGGCCGTGATGGTGGCGCGCGCCGCGGGGCCGAAGTACGTGCTGCGCCGCTGCAACCGGCGAGGGGCGTATGCGTGGTTCGTCGTGGCGTCGGTCTGCGTCGGCCTGTTGGGAGGAAGCGCGGCGGAACTCGTCTACCACGGGTACCGCATCCCGAGCCGGAGCATGGCGCCTACGATGCTCCCGGGCGACCGGGTTCTGGTGACCCGTCTCGCCCCGGCGGACCGCACCCCGAGGCGGGGCGACCTGATCGTGTACGTTTACCCGGCGGACCGGTCGAAGGACTTCGTTAAACGGGTGGTAGGGATGCCCGGCGAGACCATCGAGATCATCGATAAGGTGGTCTACGTGAACGGCAAGCCGTACGCCGATCCCGCCGCGGTCCATGACGATCCGCACACGCTTCCGGCCAGCAAATTCCCCCGGGACAACATGGCCGCGCTACGGATTCCGGACAGCCACTACTTCGTGCTGGGAGACAACCGCGACAACTCCCTCGACAGCCGGTTCCATGGGCCTGTGCCGCTGTCGGACGTCCGGGGGCGGGTTCGTGTGATCTACTGGTCGTGGGCAGACGGCCACGTTCGGTGGGGCCGGATCGGGTTGGGGGTGTGAGCGTTAGATGTCGGGGTGGGCGTGCGGGAGGTGTGATGCGTGTCTGCTCAGAAAGAAGGGGTTTGAGGAGGCGGGGGTGGGGGATCCCATTTCGTACCGGGGCGGGGTGTAGTCCCCGGCCTTGCCAATCGGACAAATTTGACCGATACTGAGGGGGCGTGACCGGCAACGAGTTCATCCGCCGAGTTCGTAAACTCGGTCGGGAACGGGGCATTGCCGTTTCGTTCGTGGCTGAGCGCGGCAAGGGCAGCCACGGGACGCTCTACTTCGGGGAGCGGCGAACGATCGTCCGGAACCCCAAGGATGAACTCAAGAAGGGCACGCTTGGGGCCATGCTGCGGCAGCTTGGTATCCAACGCGATGAGTTGTAGTAGGGACGTCTCATGCGAAGCTTCGAATATCCCGCGCGCCTGACGGCTGACGAGGACGGTGGTTACGTGGTGACCTTCCCCGACTTCCCCGAGGCGATCACTCAGGGCGAGGACAAGGCGGACGCGCTGGCCGAGGCCGCGGACTGCCTGGAGGAGGCGGTGGCGGCGCGGATCGTCCACGGCGACCCGATCCCCGAGCCGTCGCGCCTGGCCCGCGGGCGCCACCCGGTGACACTGCCCGCCCAGATGGCCGCGAAGGCCGC
>CAZGRJ010000143.1:0-5911 GCA_964528115.1 uncultured Nitrospirales bacterium | reverse complement strand
GCGGTGCTTGTGTGCATCGGCGGATGCCTCCCACGTCGTCCGGTGTCGCCCGGTGTCGGGCCCCATGACACCAGAGGGAGGTTCCGGGGGCGTCAGAAAGGGGTGAGATTCGTGTGCGGGGGCCGAAAAAGTACTGTCAGTTATGTAACTGAATCTCCGAAAGTCCGCTCCCCGAGCGGCTCTCGACCTCCGGATGGACGTGGTAGCGCCGGGTCGGCTTGCCCCCGCGGGCGGTCGTGGGCACGGGCTCGGCGGCGAGATACGCGTGCCGCTCCAGGACCGCCACGGCGGCCCGGGCGGCGTCCGGGCTGCCCAGGCCGGTCCAGTGGCGGCGGTACACGTCGCGCACCGTGAACGGGGACCGCAATTCCCCCGCCGTGATGTGCTCCAGCAGCGCCCGGGCCCCGTCCACCGCCGGGGCTTCGGCCCCGTGCAGGCGCCGGGCGTGGGCCGCGAGCCGGTCGCACCAGGCCGTGGCGCGCTCGGCCGCGGCCAGGGGGACGGCCTCCGGACCGAGCCCCGCGTCCGCCCGCTCGGCCGCGTAGAGGAGCAGGGCCAGGGCCGGCATGGCCTTGCGCTGAGCGGCCAGGTGGGGGGAAAGGGCGTCCCCGGCCCGGATGCGGCCCTCCAGGCCCTTGCGCCACGCCGCCCCGTGGGCCGCCGCGGCCGGGGTGAACGGCACCACCGGCGCCGCCCCCGGGCGCACCAGGGCCTCCAGGCGCTCGAACACCCGCAGCGCCCGCGCCCGGGCCGCCTCCGCGTCGTCTGGGCCGGCCGGCTCGGCGGGACCCGCCCCGTCCACCACCAGCAGGGCGAACCGCCCCAGGAGATCCGCCGCCGCGGCCCCGGTCTCCGGGTGGGCGAGGAGGCGGCGGCAGGTCTCGGCCGAGGTCCAGCCCAGGACGGACAGGCACGGGTGGTCGCAGTGCAGGGTCTCGCCGCCGGGGCCGTCGTAGTCCAGCCCCGGCGCGGCGCCATCCCAGCAGCGCAGGAGGAAGTGCCGCTCCGCTTCGTTGCCGGCGCGGGACAGACGCCGGAGCCACGCCCCCAGGTCGTCGGCCCGCAGGAGCAGTCCGGCGGGGCTGCCGTTCAGCAGCCGCACCAGGGCGTCCACGCGTCCCGTGGCGGTCTGGTGGCGCCGCCGCCGGGGCCGCACCGGGGGCTCCGGATAGACCGCCGCCAGGGACCCCAGGGCGTGGCTCTCGGGCGGGCTCTCCCGCACCCGGCGGCGCCAGGCCTGGACCGCCGCCCGGTAGGCGGCCCGGCGCGCGTGCCAGGCGGCCTGGGCCCGGGTGAAGTCGGCGTGGGCCTCGGCCTCCAGGTGGTCCAGGGCCGAGAGCACCTCCGCCACGGCCGGCCCCGCCTGCAGGGGCGCGTCCGTGACCAGGGCCCCCCACAGGTTGGGCACGACGGTCTCGGCCCCCTCCGGGTCGGGCCGGACCCGCAGGGCCCGCCCCGTCACGGCGGCCAGGGCGACCATGGCGGCGGCGGCGGGCAGGTCCGCGGCGCACCCGGCCCGGGCCGCGGCCCCCGCCACGAAGTCCCGCAACGGCTCGGGCAGCAGGCCGAGGTCGAACCGGTCCGCCGCCTCGCCGCCCGCCGGCAGGGGGGAGGGCTCCGCCACCGGCCGGACCGGAACGGGCGCCGGGGCCGGTGCGGCGGTCGGGACGGGCTCGGCCCGCGCCAGCTGCGCCGCCACCGGGTCGGCCGGGGGCGGCGGCGCGATGCCCGCCACCTCCAGGGTCGCGGCCCAGGCGGCGGGGGTGCCCCCGGCGTGGAGCCACGCCTCGGTGGCCGCGCCGGGGTCGGGCTCGTCCAGGCGCAACAGGACCACGGTCCGCGCCCCGGCCCCCCGGGCCCGCGCCGCGAGCTCCTCGGCGTAGGCCGCGCCGCCGGGGGAGTCCTCCCGCACCACGGCCACGTCGCGTCCCCGCAGGGGGTCCAGGTCGGTGCGGGCCACGTGCCCGGTCCCCAGGACCGTGGTCGTGTGGACCCCGGCGAGACCCGCCATGGTGGCCCGATAGACGTCGCGCTCCCCCGGGTGGAACACCACCGGCGCCCCCCGGTCCGCCTCCACCGCCCCCAGGCGATAGAGGGGGAGGAGCCCCGCGATCGGGTCCAGCCCCGGCCGCCCCGGCCGCCAGCCGCGTCCGCCGGGGGCCGGGCCCCACACCTCGACACCCGCCTCCGAATGGACCGGGGCGTCCGGCGCCGGGCGCACCACGTAGAACAGGGGCTGCCGGTCGGGCCCCCGGTAGACGAACAGGGTGCGCCCGATCTCCCCCTCCGGGGGCGTGGCGCGGGTCCGGTCGGCCTCCGCCTCGGGCGTCGCGCCCATTTCCGGCATTGCGCCCCCCTCGCTCATCCCTCCCCCCCTGTTGCGGCCCCGCCCCGGGCCTCAGAAGTTCTTGAACAGGTCGTCCAGCTTCTGCTGGCGCTCGGCCTCCTTGGCGGAGACGGCCCCGCCGGTGGCACCCGCCGGGGCGTCGGCCAGCTCGAACAGGTCGCAGAAGTTGCCCCGGTCGCGCCGGGCCTGCCACTCGGCCCGGGGCTCGCGGCACTCGTTGTGGGCCGCCGGGTCGTGGAACCGGCAGGCGTGGCAGGCGTGCAGGTCGCGCTTGCAGGCCGGGCAGGTGTCGGCGCGCCCGATGAGCCCCGGGTGGTCGAACGTCGCGCCGCACAGGGGGCAGGTGACTTGGCTTTTGGCCACGGTCAGTGGGCCTCGTCCCAGTTCCGGCCGGTGCCCACGTCCACCGTCATGGGCACGGAGACGTCCGCCGCCCCCTCCATCTCCTCGCGGACCATCTCCGACACGGCGTCCACGGACCCCTCCGGCACCTCGAAGATCAGCTCGTCGTGGACCTGCAGGAGCATCTTGGCCGGCAGGCGCTTCGGGTCTTTTTCCAGCCGGGCGTCGATGTGGATCATGGCGCGCTTGATGACGTCGGCGGCGGTGCCCTGGATGACGGAATTCGTCGCCAGGCGCTCCCCGGCGGCGCGGGTGACGGCGTTGTCCGAGGCCAGCTCGGGGATCTGGCGGCGCCGGCCGTACATGGTGCGCACCTCGCCCTTCTCCGTGGCCTCGGCCTGGATGCCCTCGATCCACGCCTTCACCCGGCCGTAGGTGGCGAAGTAGCGGTCGATGGTCTCCTTGGCCTCGCGCTGGGAGACCCCCAGGTCCTGGGCCAGGGAGTAGGCCCCCATGCCGTAGATGATGCCGAAATTGATGGCCTTGGCGGCGCGCCGCATGTCGGGGGTGACCAGGTCCTCGGCGATGCCGAACACGTGGGCGGCGGTGCGGCGGTGGATGTCGTCGCCCTCCGTGAAGGCCGCCTTCAGGGCCGCGTCGTCCGCCAGGTGGGCCAGGATGCGCAGCTCGATCTGGTTGTAGTCGGCCGACACCAGCCGTGCACCCTCCGGGCAGATGAAGGCCCGCCGGATGCGGCGTCCGTCCTCCGTGCGCACCGGGATGTTCTGGAGGTTGGGCTCGGTGGACGACAGCCGCCCGGTGGCGGCCACGGTCTGGTTGAGCGACGTGTGCACCCGCCCCTCCGCGTCCGCCAGGACCGGCAGGGCGTCCACGTAGGTGCCCTTGAGCTTGAGGTACTGGCGCAGGGCGAGGACCTTGTCCGGGAGGGGGTGCTCCTTGGCGAGCTGCACCAGCACGTCCTCGTCGGTGGAGAAGCCGGTTTTGGTCTTCTTGATGGGCTTGAGCCCCAGCTTCTCGAACAGGATCACCTGGAGCTGCTTGGGCGAGGCGACGTTGAACTCCTCGCCGGCGAGGGCGTGGATCTCGGCCACCAGGGCCTCGATGTGGCCGTCCATCTCGCCCGAGAGCTTCTTCAGGTAGGGGATGTCCAGCAGGAAGCCGTGGCGCTCCATGCGGGCGAGGACGGGCAGGAGGGGCATCTCGATGTCGAGGAAGACCCCCTCCAGGGCCGCCTCCTTGAGCTCCGGGGCGAGGGCCTCCTTGAGGCACAGGGTGATCTCGGCGTCCTCGGCGGAGTAGGTCGCGGCCTTCTCCACGGGCACCTCGGCGAAGGGGATCTGCTTGGCGCCCTTGCCGGCCACGTCCTCGTAGGTGATGGTGCGGTGGTTCAGGTACTCGAGGGCCAGGGCGTCCATGCCGTGCCCGCGCCGGTTGGGGCTGACGAGGTAGGCCGCGATCATGGTATCGAAGGCCACGTTCTCCAGGTTGATCCCGGCCCGGTGGAGCACCTGGAGGTCGTACTTCAGGTTCTGCCCGACTTTGGCGATCCCGGGGTCCTCCAGGACGGAGCGCAAAGATGCCAGCACCATGTTCCGGTCCATCTGGGCCTCGTGCCCCTCGCCCGTGTGGGCCACCGGGACGTAGTACCCCTCGTCCGGGACGATGGCGAGGGCCACCCCCACGACGTCGGCCTTGAGGGGGTTCAGGTCCGTGGTCTCCAGGTCCACGCTCACCTCGCCCCGGGTCCGGATGCGGGCGATCAGGTGCATCAGCTCGCGCCGGTCCGTGACGGCCCGGTAGCTCTTTCCCGCGGCCGCCTCCCCGGGGGCCTCGGTCTCCACGGCGGACAGGAGGCTCGAGAACTCCAGCTCCCGGTAGAGGGCCGTCAGGGCCTCCGCGTCGGGCGGGCCGACCTTGGCGTCCTTCAATGAAATCGGGAGCTTCGCGTCGGTGTGGATCGTCACCAGCTCCTTGGAGAGGCGCGCGAGGCCCGCGTTCGCCTTCACCTTCTCGCGCACCCCCTTGGCGGAGATCTCGTCCGCGCGGGCGAGCACGCTCTCCATGTCGTGGAACTGGGTGATGAGCTTCTTGGCCGTGACCTCGCCCACGCCGGGGATGCCGGGGACATTGTCCGAGGTGTCGCCCATGAGCCCCATCACGTCCGTCACCCGGGCGGGCTCGACCCCGAACTTTGCCAAAACCGCCTCCTCGCCCAGCAGGCGGTCCTTGCCGGTGTCGTAGAGGCGCACGTGGTCGTTCACGAGCTGCATCATGTCCTTGTCGCCGGAGACGATCACCACGTCGTACCCCGCCTTCACCCCCACCTTCGCCAAAGACCCGATCAGGTCGTCCGCCTCCAGCCCCTCCTGCTCGGCCTCGGCCAGGTTCATGGCCGCCACCAGCTTGCGGATGTAGGGCAGCTGGACGACCAGCTCGTCGGGCATCTTCTGGCGGGTGGACTTGTACTCGTCGTAGCGCTCGTGGCGGAAGGTGGGGCCGGGGCCGTCGAAGCACACCACGAGGGCGTCCGGGGCCTTCTCCTTCATGAGCTTGCCCATGATGGTGGCGAAGCCGTAGGTGGCGTTGGTGGGCAGGCCCTTGGAGGTGCTGAACCCGCGGACGGCGAAGAAGGCCCGGTAGATCTGGGCCATGGCGTCGACGAGGTACAGGGTGGGGCGGGCCATGCCGCGATGATACGCAGCACGGCACCCGGGCGGCAAACCCGCGCGGCGGGGCGGGAGGGGGCTTTAGGACAGGCGGGGCTTGTGGATCAGGTCGCGGACCGAGACGACGCCGCGGATCTCGCCGCCCTCGGTGATCAGGAGGTGGCGGACCCGCTCCTGGTCCATCCGGTCGCGGGCCTCCAGGACGCTCAGGGAAACGTCCACCGTGATCAGGGGGGACGACATGATCTCCTCCACCGAGTGGGTGTCGGGGTTCAGGTCCTGGGCCAGGACCCGGTGGACCATGTCGCTCTCGGTGACGATGCCCGTGGCCTCGTGGGACCGGGTCACCAGCAGGCTGCCCAGGTCCTTCGACGCCATGATCCGGGCCGCGTCGCGGATGGTCGTGTCGGCCTCCACCCGGAAGACGGTGGGGGCCATGATGTCCTTGAGGGTCAGCATCGGTCTTTCTCCGCCAGATCTTTCTCCGCCAGGACTTTCCGCGCCGGATCGATCGGCACCGGATCTTTCCGCGCCG
>CAZGRJ010000142.1:0-5971 GCA_964528115.1 uncultured Nitrospirales bacterium | reverse complement strand
CCACGTCGCCGTACTCGTTGACCACGATCGCCATCTGGATGTGGCGGCGCTGCAGCTCCTTGAGGAGCCGCAGGGTCTTCATGGTCTCGGGCACGAAGAACGGCGGGTGCAGGAGCTTGCGGATGCCGCCCTTGGCCGCGTCCGGGTCGCGCAGGGTCTGGATCAGGTCCTTGTAGTTGAGGATGCCGGCGATGCGGTCGCCGTCGTACACCGGGTAGCGGGCGTGCATGTTCTCGGCGATGAGGTTCAGCACTTCCGATATGGGCGCGTCGATCTCCACCGTGGCCATCTTGGGGCGCGGGACCATGACCTCGCGCACGGAGGTGTCGGCCACCTCGAACACGCGGTGGATCAGCTCCTGCTCGCCCGGCTCGATCTCGCCCTTCTCGCGCCCCTCGCGCAGGAGCAGCTTGATGTCCTCCTCGGCCTCGAACCGGTCCGGCGGCCCCGAGTCCACCCGCAGCCCCTTGAGGATCAGGCGGCTGGAGCCCGACAGGATGCGAGAGAACGGGAACACCAGGCGCGAGAAGGCGTGCATGATCGCCCCCACGGCCAGGGAGATGCGCTCCGGGTGGCGGATGGCGATGGCCTTGGGCACCAGCTCCCCCACCACCAGGGAGAGGTACGAGATCACCGCCACCACGACCCCCAGGGCCAGGACCGAGGCGAACGGCCGTGACAGGTGGAAGACTTGGATGAACAGCGGCTCCAGGTAGCGGCTGGCCGAGGCGCCGCCCAAGGCCGCGGCGGAGGCGCCCACCACGGTGATGCCCACCTGGACGGTGGCCAGGAAGCGGTCGGGGTCCTCGTGCATGTCCGCCACGTGGCGGGCATCCGCGCTTCCCTCCTCCGCGAGTTGTTTGATCCGGGCCCGGTGGGCGGAGATGATGGCGATCTCGGCGCAGGCGAAGAATCCGTTGGCGATGATCAGGCCGAGAATGATCACCGCCTCGAGCATGACGCCTTCCAAAACGGCAGGTACCTCCCCAAGGGGCGAATGAGCGCAAAACCTAGCATAGACAGACCCCGCGCCCCCTGGCAAGGCGGGGCGGCGCCCCCGCTTTGCGCCCGTGGCCGCGCCGGGTATGCTGGTGCGGATGAGCCGCCCGCCACGCCCCCCGGCGCGGCTCCCGGCGGGGACTTGCGGACTCGGGGCGCATCCACGTGACGAACGGCACGGACGACGGCACGGACACGGGCAACGTGAAGGGCATCATCCTGGCGGGCGGGTCCGGCACCCGGCTGTACCCCCTGACCCACGCGGTCAGCAAGCAGCTCATGCCGGTGTACGACAAGCCCATGATCTACTACCCCCTGGCCACCCTGATGCTCACGGGGCTCACGGAGATCCTGGTCATCACCACCCCGGAGGACCTGGGGCACTTCCGCCGCCTCCTGGGCGACGGCGAGCGCTTCGGCATCCACCTCTCCTACACCGTCCAGCCCCGGCCCGAGGGCCTGGCCCAGGCCTTCGTCCTGGGCAAGTCCTTCATCGGCACGTCCCGCGTCTGCCTGATCCTGGGGGACAACATCTTCTACGGCCACGGCCTCAACGAGGTCCTGCGCCGGGCCGCCGCCAGGGACCGGGGCGGCACCGTCTTCGCCTACCGGGTGCGCGACCCGGAGCGCTACGGCGTCGTGACGTTCGACAAGGAGGGCAAGGTCACCGGCATCGAAGAGAAGCCCAAGGCGCCGCGCTCGCGCTACGCGATCCCCGGCATCTACTTCTACGACAACCAGGTGGTGGACATCGCGGCGTCGCTCACCCCCTCGGCCCGGGGCGAGCTGGAGATCACGGACGTGAACCGGGCGTACCTTTCCGCCGGGGAGCTGCACGTGGAGGTGTTGGGGCGCGGCATCGCCTGGCTCGACACGGGCACCCACGACTCGCTCCTCCAGGCCCAGACCTACATCGCCACCCTGGAGGCGCGCCAGGGCCTCAAGGTCGCCTGCCTGGAGGAGATCGCCTACCGCATGGGCTACATCTCCCTGGAGCGCCTGGAGGCCGTCGGGCACGAGATGGAGGGCAGCACCTACGGCAGCTACCTGCTCCAGGTGGCGGCGGAGGAGCGGGGGGAATTGGCGTGAAGTTCCATGCCACGCCCCTCCCCGGGGTGGTCGTGGTGGAGCCCCAGGTCTTCGAGGACGCCCGGGGCTTCTTCATGGAGACCTACCACGCCCCGCGCTTCGCCGAGGCCGGCATCGCCCAGACGTTCGTGCAGGACAACCACACCCGCTCGGTGCGCCACACCCTGCGCGGCCTGCACTTCCAGGTCACCCGCCCCCAGGGCAAGCTGGTGCGGGTGGCGGCGGGGGAGGTGTTCGACGTGGCCGTGGACCTGCGCCGCGGCGCCCCCACCTTCGCCCGCTGGCACGGCGTGGCCCTGTCGGCCGAGAACCGGTTGCAGATCTACATCCCGCCCGGCTTCGCCCACGGCTTCTGCGTCCTGTCCGACACGGCGGACGTGATCTACAAGTGCACCGAGGTGTACGACCCGGGCGGCGACCGCGCCATCCGCTGGGACGACCCGGCCATCGGCATCGACTGGCCCGTGAACGACCCCATCCTCTCCGCCAAGGACGCCGCCGCTCCCACCCTGGAGAGCTACACCGGCGACCTGTTCGCGTACGCGGGGGAGCCGTGAGCGCCGACCCTTCGGACGCCACGCTCCTCGTCACCGGCGGTGCCGGCTTCATCGGCTGCAACTTCGTGCGCGACATCCTCGCGGACGACCCCCGTGCGCGGATCGTCAACCTGGACCTGCTCACTTACGCCGGCCGGCCCGAGAGCGTCGCCGACCTCGCGGACCACCCCCGCCACGTCTTCGTCCACGGCGACATCCGCGACGCCTCCCTCGTGGAGGCGCTCTTCAAGGGCACCCATGCGGCCCTCCGGCAGGCGGGCTTCGGCCCGGTCACGCGGGTGGTCCACTTCGCCGCCGAGAGCCACGTGGACCGCAGCATCGGGGGGCCCTCCGTGTTCGTCTCGACCAACGTCCAGGGGACGCTCACCCTCCTGGACGCCGCCCGCGCCGCCTGGGCGGGCAACGACGACGCCCGCTTCCTGCACGTCTCCACGGACGAGGTGTACGGCGCCCTGGGCCCCGAGGGGCGCTTCACCGAGGCGAGCCCCCTCGCCCCCAACAGCCCCTACGCCGCCAGCAAGGCGGGCTCGGACCTGCTCGTGCGGGCCTTCGTCCACACCTACGGCCTGCCCTGCCTGATCACGCGCTGCTCCAACAACTACGGGCCCTACCAGCTGCCCGAAAAATTCATCCCGGTGGTCATCGAGGCCGCCCGCGAGGGGCGTCCGATCCCGGTGTACGGCGACGGCCGCCACGTGCGCGACTGGCTCCACGTCTCCGACCACGTCCGGGCCGTGCGGCGCGTCCTGGAATCCGGCCGGGTGGGGGAGGTCTACAACGTGGGCGGCCGCAACGAGTGGGCCAACCGGGACCTGGCGCGCCTGTTGTGCGACCTGGTGGACGCCCGCACCGGCGGCTCCGGCGCCCGGGAGCGCATCACCGCCGTGACGGACCGCCCGGGCCACGACCGGCGCTACGCCGTCGACGCGTCCAAGCTCGAGGACGAGCTGGGCTGGCGCCCTTTGGTGGACTTCGAGGCCGGCATCGCCGCCACCGTGGACTGGTACCTGGCGAACCGGGATTGGGTGGAGGCGGCCAAGAAGGGGCTCATGGCGCCGGGGTTGCCCGGGACACCGTGAAGATCCTCGTCACCGGCGCCAACGGCATGCTGGGGCGGGACGT
Source organism: uncultured Nitrospirales bacterium (assembly GCA_964528115.1). Classification (GTDB taxonomy): domain Bacteria; phylum Nitrospirota; class JACRHL01; order JACRHL01; family JACRHL01; genus CAZGRJ01. The sequence continues at coordinate 2,204 of CAZGRJ010000142.1, read as the reverse complement.
GACGGCCGTCCTGGCCCCGCGCCACCAGGTCCTGCCCCACCCCCGGGAGGCCCTGGACGTGACCGACCCGCGGGCCGTCCTGGAGACGGTCGCGGCGGTGGACCCCGAGGCGATCGTCCACTGCGCCGGCTTCACCGACGTGGACGGGGCCGAGACCCGCCGGGACGAGGCGTTCCGCGTGAACGCCCTGGGGGCGCGCAACGTGGCCGTGGCGGCGGACGCCGTAGGGGCGGTTATGGTCCACGTCTCCACCGACTACGTGTTCGACGGCAGCGCGGCCGAGCCCTACACCGAGTTCGACACGCCGGCCCCCCTGAGCGTCTACGGCCGCTCCAAGCTGGCCGGGGAGGAGGCGGTGCGGACCCACTGCCGGCGCCACTTCATCCTGCGCACCGCCTGGCTCTATGGCGCCCACGGCCGCAACTTCGTCCACACGATCCTGCGGGCCACGGCCGAGCGGGACGCCCTGGAGGTGGTGGACGACCAGGTCGGCAGCCCCACCTGGACCATGGAGGTCGCCCGCGTGATCGACCAGGTCCTGGGGACCGGGGCCTTCGGCACCTACCACGCCTCGGCCGGGGGCCAGTGCAGCTGGTACGCCTTCGCCTGCGCCATCCTCAAGGCCCGCGGGATCGACACCCCGGTGCGGCCCGTGGAGACCGCCCGGGTGCCCCGTCCGGCCCGCCGGCCGCCCTACGCGGTGCTCCGAAACCTGTGCCTGGAGGCCCTGAACGTCCGCATGCGCCCGTGGGACGAGGCCCTGGCCGATTTCCTGGCCGAAACCCCGGACTTAGGCTCCGGCGGTTGACAGTTCCGGTTCTCTCCTTTATTCACAAGGGATCATTCGAGCGATTCACCCCCTCATGCGGGGGGCCGGAAGCCCCCCGGGCGAACAGGAGCCGCAACGCCCCGATGGCAGACGACCGCAACCCAGACGACCGCAACCTCACTTGGCACCACGGCCTGATCAACCGGCAGGACCGCAACAAGTTCAACGGCCACAACAGCGGGGTCGTGTGGATGACCGGCTACTCCGCCTCGGGCAAGAGCACTCTGGCCCACGCCATGGAGGACAGCCTGTTCCGCGAGCGGGTGCGGGTGTACGTCCTGGACGGCGACAACGTCCGCCACGGCCTGAACCGCGACCTGGGGTTCTCCAAGGAGGACCGCAGCGAGAACCTCCGCCGCGTGGCCGAGGTCTCCAAGCTCTTCTGCGACGCGGGGGTGGTGGTCTTCTCGGCCTTCATCTCGCCCTACCGCAGCGAGCGCGAGCTGGCCCGCCGCTGCGTGGGCGCGGAGGACTTCCACGAGATCTACGTGAAGTGCCCCCTCGAGGTGTGCGAGGACCGCGACCCGAAGGGCATCTACAAGAAGGTCCGGCGCGGCGAGATCGCCCGTTTCACGGGCATTTCCGACCCCTACGAGCCGCCCGAGAACCCGGACCTGGTCCTGGAAACCGACCGCTTCTCCCTGGAGGAGTGCGTCGCCCAGTTCCGCGACTACCTGCGCAAGAAGGGCCTCATCCGCCCGGACTAGGCCGGGGCCCGTGGCCGGCGCCCGCCGGCGCCCGGGCTACACGAACAGGCTGATCTTCGACCGGCCGGCGTACTCGAGGAAGGTGGCCGCGCCGCCGATCGTGACGCCGTCCACCAGGTCCTCCTTCTTGACGCCCATGACGTCCATGGTCATCTGACAGCCGATCAGGGTGACGTCCAGGTCCTTGGCCATCTCGATGAACTCGGGCACGGATTGGAGCTTCACTCTGCCCATCCAGTTCTTCATCATGGCCGTGGCGGCGAAGGTCATGCCGGGCAGGGCCCCGATGATGTTGGGGACCGGCACGGGCATGGCGGGGTTGGCCAGGGGGGGCACCTTCAGGGACGCGTACTTGCGCTTGTGGATGATGTCCAGGCCGTAGAAGGTGAAGAACACCCCGGCCTCCATCCCCATGGCCGTGGCCGTGGTGGCCAGGATCAGGGGCGGGTAGGCCATGTCCAGGCTGCCCTTGGAGGCCACGATGGCGATCCGGTCCAGCTGGCCCCGGCCGTCCACCTCCGCCTCGGCCTCCTTGGTGGCCAGGGCCCGGGCCACGCGCTCGTCCACCAGGGGCCCCAGGCGCTCGTCGAGCACGGCCTGCACGCGGGCCTCGACCAGGGCGTCGATGTCCTTCTCGGTGGTGCCGCTCATTCCAAATTGCCTCCCTT
>CAZGRJ010000141.1:0-5988 GCA_964528115.1 uncultured Nitrospirales bacterium | reverse complement strand
CTGGACGGCGACCTGCGCGGCTGCATCGGCACCGTGACGCCGTACCGCGCCCTGGGGACGGACGTGCGGGCGAATGCCGTGGCCGCGGCCCTGGACGACCCGCGCTTCCCGGCCCTGACGGCGCGGGAGCTGCCCCGCCTGCACGTTTCGGTCAGCGTCCTCTCGCCCCTCGAGCCGGTCCCGTGCGCCTCGGAGGCCGAGGCGGCGGCGGCCCTCCGGCCGGGCGTGGACGGGGTGGTCCTGGAGATCAGCGGGCGGCGCGCGACGTTCCTGCCCCAGGTGTGGGGCCAGCTCCCGGACCCCCGCGCCTTCCTGCGGGCCCTGAGGCGCAAGGGGGGCCTCGCGGAGGACCACTGGGACGGGGAGACGCGCCTGTATCGCTACACCGTTGAAAAATATGGCGAAAAGGACGGGGAGGGGACGTGAGCACGTCGCAAGGGAATCCGGAAGCCCCCTACGCCGGGCGCTGGTGGCACATGCTGGACGACGGCCGCATGCAGTGCGACCTGTGCCCGCGCGACTGCCGCCTGCACGACGGCCAGCGCGGCATGTGCTTCGTGCGCCGGCGCGAGGGCGACCGGATGATTCTCACCACGTACGGCCACTCGTCCGGCTTCTGCGTGGACCCGATCGAGAAGAAGCCCCTCAACCACTTCTATCCGGGTTCCAGCGTGTTCTCGTTCGGGACCGCCGGGTGCAACCTGGCCTGCCGCTTCTGCCAGAACTGGGACATCAGCAAGGCCCGCGACTTCGACCGCCTGGGGGAGACCGCCGGCCCGGCCGACATCGCCGCGGCGGCCAAGGCCCTGGGGTGCCGGAGCGTGGCCTTTACCTACAACGACCCGGTGATCTTTGCCGAGTACGCCATGGACGTGGCGGACGCCTGCCGGGAGGCGGGCATCCAGACGGTCGCGGTCACGGCGGGCTACGTCCACGAGGCGCCCCGGCGGGAGTTTTTCGGGAAGATCGACGCGGCCAACGTGGACCTCAAGGGGTTCTCGGAGCAGTTCTACACCTCCCTGTGCGCCGGGCACCTGGAGCCGGTCCTGGAGACCCTGAAGTACATCAAGCACGAGACGGACGTGTGGCTGGAGGTGACCACCCTCCTGATCCCGGGGCAGAACGACTCGGACGCGGAGCTTTCGGAACTGTCGGGCTGGGTGGCCACGGAGCTGGGGCCGGACGTGCCGCTGCACTTCTCGGCCTTCCACCCGGACTTCCGGATGCTCGACACGCCCTCGACGCCGCCGGAGACCCTCACCCGGGCGCGGGCCATCGCCCTGGACGCGGGGCTGCACTACGTCTACACGGGCAACGTCCACGACCGGACGGGGGGGACGACGACCTGCCCGGGGTGCGGCGCGGGGGTGATCGTCCGGGACTGGTACGAGATCCTGCACTACGACGTGACCGATCTAGGGGATGGCCGGGGCACCTGCGGCCGGTGCGGCGCCCCGATCGCCGGGCGGTTCGGGGGGTACGCACGGCCCTTCGGCAACCGCCGCATCCCCGTCGCCATGCACGCCCTGCGGGGCGGCGGCTCCGACTAGCCGCCCACCCGCCGAAATCTCCGTAAAGGCCCCAAACCGGGCCCCAGGGACACGCGGGCCCGCCGAGGGCACCTCGGACCCCTGAAGGCCTCTGGGAGGGGACCGTTGAGGCGCCCCGGAGGAGGGGTTCCAGGCGCCCCGGAACGGCCCTCGATAACTTCCGATAATGTGTATTATGTCAAATTATGGAGGGGGCCCACGGGGCCGCCGAGGGGCCGGATTTCCTCACACTCCCAACGGTTTGGGTTCGAGACGCGCGGCCGTTTGTCGGAACGCCGCGCCGGTGTTTGCCGTCAGCGCGCCGCCCGCTCCAGGGTGCGGGTCAGCTCCTCGATCGTGAACGGCTTGCTCAGGCTCTGGTTGGGCTGCCCGGCCAGGTACCGGGCCGCCTCCGGGTCGTGGGTGTCGCCGGTCATGAAGACGACCGTGGGCAGCGCCGCGGGTACCTTGGCCTTGACCCATTCCACCAGGCGCGGCCCGCCGTCGTCGGGCAGGCGCAGGTCCAGGAGGACCACGTCGTAGCCGGCGCCCTCCATGGCGGCGCGGGCCTGGGCGGCGTCGGCGGCGGCGGTCACGTCGTACCGGGGCTCCAGGGCCTGGACCAGGAACTCGCGCACGTCGTCCTCGTCGTCCACGACGAGCACCTTTCGACGGATCAAGTTGTTATCGACTTGAACCTCATCCATCGCTTGAGGTGACTTCCGGGTCACCGGGGCCTCCGGCGTGCCGTCCTTGGCGGCGGGGAACGACACGATGAACCGGCTGCCGATGCCCTCGCGGCTCTCCACCTCGATCTGCCCGCCGTTGGCCTGCACCAGGCCGTAGGACAGGGACAGCCCCAGGCCGGTGCCGCGCCCCACCTGCTTGGTGGTGAAGAACGGCTCGAAGGCCCGGCGGCGGATCTCGTCGGGCATCCCGCGGCCGTTGTCCTCCACGATCACCTCCACCCGGGCCCCGCCGTGGACGGTCACGCGGACGTTGCCCTCCGGGCGCCCCTCCACGGCCTCCAGGGCGTTCTTGACCAGGTTGTGGAAGACCTGCTCCATCTGGTGGGCGTCCACCAGGGCCGGGGGCGTCTCGCCGTCCACCAGCAGCTTGACCGGCGCCGGGCGGCCGTCGGCCGAGAAGTCGGCGATCACCTCCTCCGCCAGGCGGGCCAGGTCGCAGGCGGCCAGCTTGGGCTGCTCGGGGCGGCCGAAGGCCAGGAGGTCCTCGACCGTCTGGCGGCAGCCCAGGGCGGCGTGCTCGATGGCGGCCACGGCCCGGGCCGCCTTCTCGGGCAGGTCCAGGCGGGTCAGGAGCTGGGCGTAGCCCAGGATCGGCACCAGGCGGTTGTTCACCTCGTGGCTCACGCCCGTCAGGAGCTGCCCCAAGGAGGCCAGCTTCTCGCGCTGGTGCAGGGCCTCCTCGGCCTGGTGCAGCAGGTGCGAGCGGCGCTCCAGCTCGCCTTCGAGATGCTCCCGGTCGTGCCAGACGCGGGCCAGCAGCCGGGTGGCGAAGACGAGGTTGGCCACCTGGGGGCAGAGGATGGCGAGCAGCGCCTCGTGGCGGCCGTGGATCTCGGTCACGTTGCCGTCCGTGACCACCAGGGCCCCCACCACTTGGCGCCCCAGGCGCAGCTCCAGGGCCATCTGGGGGGTGCCGTTCCTGCCGCCCGAGAAGGCCACCCCGCCCAGGGCCTCGGACGCCATATCCAGGAGCCCCTCGGCGACCTCCCGCGGCTCCATGGTCAGCGGGTCGAGGGCGCAGGCGCCGAGACACCCCCAGCCGTGCTCCGGGTGACGGGCGAAGACGGCGCAGGCGTCCACCTGGAGGGCGGTCTGGACCGCGTTGGCGATGGCGGCGCCGAGCTGCTCCGGGTGCTCCAGGTGGGCGGCGCAGTCGGCCACCTCGCGGATCAGGGACAGCTCCCCCACCTTGGCCGTGTACAGGCCCGAGGCGTGGCTCAGGGCGTCCTGAAGCGGGTTTTCCCCGGGCTGCGGCGCGGTGTCGTCGCTCACGGCGCTCCCCTCACACGATGCCCATGGAGAGCATGGCGTCCACCTGGCCCAGGGCGCTGTTGAGCGTGGGCGCCACCTTGAGGACGGCGCGCAGGTCGTGGCCGAGCGAAATCGCGACGGCGGCGGCGGCGCGCTCCGAGCCCACCGGGTCGCCGGCCAGGCGGTACTGGCCCTCCACGAGCCACTCCGCCAGGAAGACGAGGCGCGCCAGGTCGCTGGCCGTGGACAGGTCGCCGTGGGGGTCCGGGTGGTGTTCCTCGATCGCCCGGGTCAGCTCCGGCGGGAAGCGCCACTTGCGGGAGATCGCCCCGCCGGCGGCGGCGTGGGTCATGCCGTAGGCGGAGATCTCCTGTTCCAGGGGGTCGGCGTCCTCGGGCCCGGCCGGCGGCCAGCGCCGCTCCGGCAGCGCGAGGGCCATGACGAGCCCGCCCACGTCGTGCAGGAGCCCGGCGATGAAGGCCATCTCGGCCTTCTCGTGCCCCAGCTCCCGGGCGATGAGGTCGGTCGCGATGGCCGTGGCCAGGGCGTGCTCCCAGAAGCCCCGGGCGTCCAGGTTGGGCCCGGTCTTGAGGGCCGTGATCACGGAGGTCCCCAGGGCGAGGCCGCGGATGGTCGCGTAGCCCACCAGGACCACCGCGTCGTGGACCTGGTAGATGCGGCGCGAGAACCCGAAGTAGGCCGAGTTGACCAGTTTTAAGAGGTTGCCCGTGAGGGCCGGGTCGCGCTCGATCAGTTGGGTGAGCTGGCGCGTGGACGAGAGCGGGTCGCCGGTGATCTCCAGGATGCGGCGGACCACGTCCGGGAGCGTGGGCAGCTCCTCGGTGGAGAGCAGGCGCTTGCGCGCTATGCGGTCCTCGAGCGTCGGGGATGCGGGGCGATCGGCCACCCCTACTATTCGGAATGGGGCGGCGGCCCCTTGACGGGGCGATTGCGGGCGGGTTGGTGGGTCTGAGGTGCCCTACCGCTCGCGGTAGGTGATGCGGCCGCGGGTCAGGTCGTAGGGGCTCAGCTCCAGGGTGACCTTGTCGCCGGGCAGGATGCGGATGTAGTGCTTGCGCATCTTGCCGGAGATGTGGGCCAGCACGGTGTGGCCGTTCTCCAGCTCGACCTTGAAGAAGGCGTTCGGGAGGGTCTCCTTGACCAGCCCTTCCACCTCGATGGATTCTTCCTTCGCCAAACCGATCGGTCCTCCGGTATTCCCGCCCTGAAAAACGCGGCATTATAGGCCCCCCACGGGGGCCGCCACAAGTGCGGCCGGGCCTATGCCGCCGGGCGCGCCCGGGCCGCGGCCCGGAGGACCCACAGGGCCAGGGGCACGGTGGCCGCGGCGGAGAACGCGACCGCCACGCGCGACCCGTAGGCCTGCCACAGCCACCCGAGCCACAGGGCCCCCGGCAGGGCCAGGAGCCCCACGGTCATGTGGTAGACGCCGAAGGCCGTGCCCGTGAGCTCGGCCGGGGCCGCGTCGCCGATGAAGGCGCGTTCCGCCCCCTCCGTGGTGGCCACGGCCGCCGCGTAAGCCGCCAGGCAGACGATCCCCCACGCCGTCGCGGGGCCCGTCGCAAGGACACCCAGGGCGGCGGCCCGCAGCAGCCAGCCCCCGGCGATCACCGGCACCCGCCCAAGGCGGTCCGCCACCGCGCCCGCCGGCCACGCCACGGCCGACCGCCCCACCTGGAAGGCGGTCCAGACGAGGGGGATCCACGCCACCGGCACGCCCGCCTCCGTCAGCCACAACAGCAGGAAGGCGTCGGGCACGGCCACGAAGGTCAGGGCGCTCACCGCGACGACCAGGCGCCGGAGCGGCCCCGGCAGCAGGTTCCAGCGCAGGGGCGGGACGTTGACAGAGGGGGCGGCGGGGGCCGCCCGGGCGGGCTCCCGCACCCCGAGGGCGATGACGGCCACGGCCAGGACCCCCGGCACGGCGGAGGCGACGAACACCCCGGGTATGCCGAGCCCCAGGGCCAGGAGGGCGCTCGCAATGAGGGGGCCGAGCATCGCCCCGGTGTGGTCCATGGCCCGTTGCAGGCCGAAGGCCCGGCCCCGCAGCCCGGGGCTCACCTGGGCCGCCAGGATCGTGTCCCGGGGCGCGGTCCTAAGGCCCTTCCCCACCCGGTCGCCCAGGCGCAGGGCGAGGACCGTCGTCCACCCCCCGGCCAGGCCGATGAACGGCCGGCACAGGTTCGACGCGGTGTAGCCCGCCACGGCGAGGCTTTTGCGGTTCACGCCCCGGTCCCCCAGGCGCCCGGCCCAGAGCTTCAGGAGGCTGGCGGCGGCCTCGGCGGCCCCTTCGATCAGGCCCAGGGCGGCGGGGCCGGCCCCCAGGGTGGCGGTCAGGAAGACCGGGAGGAGCGGCAGGACCATGTCGCTCGACGCGTCGTTCAGGAGGCTGACCAGCCCCAGGAGGACGACGGCCCGGGGCAGGCGCGGCATCGGCG
>CAZGRJ010000140.1:0-6106 GCA_964528115.1 uncultured Nitrospirales bacterium | reverse complement strand
TTCCGCTACTGCCAGCACGACGCCGGGCACGCGATCGCCGCGCTCGCCCTGTCGGCCTCGGCCCTGGGGTGGCGGACGCGGCTCCTGATCGACCTGGGGGACGACGAGGCGGCCGCCCTGCTGGGGCTCAACCACCCCGGCGGGGCGGAGCCGGAGCACCCGGACGCGATCCTCGCGGTCTCGCCCGGCGAGGCGGCACGGGTGAGCCGCCTGCCCGCCGAGGCGATCGCCGGGGCGGCGTCGGGAGCCTGGCTCGGCACGCCGAACACCCTGAGCCCGAGCCACGTCCCGTGGGAGGCCGTGGACGCGGCCGCCGCCGCGACGGCGAAGCCCCCCTCGAACGTGGGGTTTTCGAAAGCGAGTGGATCGGCGAACGACGCGGCGTTGCCCGGACCGGAGACCCCCTTCCGCCGCATCGCCCACCGGCGCCGCAGCGCCGTGGCCATGGACGGCGTGACGGGCGCGGACAAGGCCACGTTCCTGGGCATCCTGGAGAAGACCATGCCCGTCCCGGGCCGGGTCCCGTTCGCCGCCCTGCCGTGGCCGCCCGCGATCCACCTGGGGCTGTTCGTCCACCAGGTGGAGGGCCTGGAGCCGGGCCTCTACGTGCTGGCCCGCGACCCGGACCGGGTGGGCTTCCTGCGCGAGGTCATGGTGGAGCCCGCGTTCCTCTGGCGCCCGGTGCCGGACACCCAGCTCCCCCTGTTCCAGCTGGTGGCGGACGACGTGCGCCGCCTGGCCGGGGTGGTCTCCTGCCACCAGCAGATCGCCAGCCACGGCGCCTTCGCCCTGGGGATGCTGGCCGAGTTCGAGGGGCTCCTGAGCCGGTTCGGGCCCTGGGTTTACCGGCACCTGTTCTGGGAGGCCGGGGCGGTGGGGCAGGTGCTCTACCTGGAGGCCGAGGCCGCGGGGCTCCAGGCCACGGGCATCGGGTGCTACTTCGACGACCCGGTGCACCGGACGTTCGGAATTTCCGATACCCGGCTCCAATCCCTGTACCACTTCACGATCGGCGGCGGGGTGGACGACCCCCGGATCGCCAGCCGCCCCGCCTACCCGGAGGCCGTCCCCCGCTGACGCGGACCGCCCGATGGCCGTAAAATTGGTCCGGTTCCTGCACCCTTTGTGGGCGGAAACGGCACGAAAGCGCCGGCCTCCCAGGGGTTTCGCAGGCGGCAAAGGCTTCCGGCCGACGGCCCTGGGCAGTCCGGTTCCCCCTTTTGGGCGCTGCGTTGCCGGAAAAAGGAGATGACGTGATTTCCCCCCCGACATACGGTGCCCCGCTCCGGCGGCTCGCTCTGCTCGGCCCCCTGGCCCTGGCGCTGGTGCTGGCGGGCTGCGGCGGCGCGTCGGACGCCGGCCTCACCACCGCCTGCGACGGCGCCGGCGACGCCCCCGCCGAGGCCGTCGGCGACGTCTCCACCGACCGCCTCACCATCACCAACAACGACGTGGACCTGGGCGGCCTCGTGACCTGCCGCGACCAGGACGTCACCATCGAGGACACCACGGCCAAGGCCCTCCTGGGCGGCGGCAAGCACACGACGCCGAGCTCCTCCCACGGCATCAGGCTGACCCTGGTGGCCGAGGTGGACCCACCCACGGTGGTGGGCCTGCCGCGCTTCATCGGATCGGGGACCGACGACCTCGCCTCGGGCGGCACCTTCACGGGCGACGGGCCGGTCTTCTTCCGGGTCGAGATGGACGGTGAGTCCCCCGACACCTTCCGCTGGTCGGACGACGGCGGCGCCACCTGGCGCGAGGAGGGCATCCCCGCCGGCACCGACCCCTACGAGCTGGAGCAGGGCGTCCAGGTCGCCTTCGGGTCCGACACGGGCCACACGGCGGGCGACGCCTGGGTGTTCGAGGCGGCCCGCCTCCAGGCGACCTCGGTCGCCATGCACGGCAGCCACCAGGTGGTCAGCTACGCCGTGGCCGGCGCCCCGCACTTAGGCGGAATTCAGGTGTTCCAGAAGTTCACGGGGGACCCGGTGCTGCGCTCCCAGGTCATCTTCCGCGACACCGAGATCCACGCCGCCGACGTGGCCCAGGGCTTCGTGTACGGCGCCGGCGCCACCGAGCCCGGCACCTTCACCGACCTGGCGGACCTGGAGCGCTTCAAGCTGGAGGGCTCCAAGCTGACCCTGGACGGCTACGCCCGGGTCGGCCTGCCCAGCTTCGCCGCCACCGGCGTCACCCGGGACGAGCGCAACGTCTACGCCGTCTCGGGCACCACGGGCGGGCTGTCCGTCCTGGACCCCGCCACCCTCGCAACGAACGCCTTCCTGCCCATGGACGACGCCCGCTGGGTCGCGGTGGAGAAGAACAAGGTGGCCGTGGCCCGGGGCGGCGCCCTGGGGGGCACCCTGGCGGTCCTGGACGAGGCCCTGGGGTCGCTCTCGGGCCTGGTGGACCTGCCCTTCGACGGGGCCGACGTGCCCGAGGCCAAGACCACGGTGGAGCTCCGGAAGGGCAACGCCTACATCGCCGCCGGGCGCGCCGGGGTGCGCGTGATCAACGCCGCCACGGGCCTGGTGCGGGCCACCCTGGACCCGCCCGACGTGCCGGGCCTGGACCCGGCCGACGTGGCCGCCAACGCCGTCACCGTGGACAACGACCTGATGTTCATCTCCTTCGGCGGCGCCGGGGTCTACGTGGCCAAGGCGGGCTGCCGGTTCGACGCCCTGAAGGACGGCGACCCCCTGGAGCTGACGGTCCTGGGCCACCTCCAGTTCGGCGACTTCGCCTCGACGAACCACGTGGCCTACCTGGACGACCACCTGTTCGTGGCCTCCGGCCTCGGCGGGCTCAAGATCGTCCGGGTGGACGGCGCCGACCACGGGAGGTAGCCGCCCCGGCGACGCCGCACCCCGGCCGTTTGTGGCACCATGGCCGCTTCCCCCTCGCCGGGAGGCGCGCGCCGTGGAGACCGAGACCGGCCGGACCTACATCAACCAGACCGTGTCCCTGGACGGCACCCGGTTCGAGGGGTGCAGCTTCCACGGCTGCACCCTGCTGTTTCGGGGCGAGGAGCCGGTCCAGATCGTGGACTGCCGCCTGGAGCGCGTGAAGTGGCGCTTCGACGGCCCGGCGCGCAACACCCTGAAATTCCTCTCGGCGATCTACAACGGCACGGGCGAGGGCGGCCGGCGGACCGTCGAGGCCACCTTCGACGCGATCCGCAAGGGCGAGCTGCCCGGGGGCTGACCCCTCGCCCGCCGGGGGGCCGACCGGCTATGCTGGGCCGCCCCGCGACATGGGGTCCCGGGGAACGAGCGGGTGCCGCGATGACCCAGCCGAACCAGCCCTCCGACCTGTCCCACAAAGGCCGCCACGGGGGTCGTATCGACCGTCGGGTCCAGGAGATGGACCACGACCCCTACCACCCCAAGGCCAAGCTGCCCGAGCCGACCCGCTGCCCCGACTGCGGCGCGGTCTACCACGAGGGCCGCTGGCAGTGGACCGCCGCGCCCCCCGAGGGGGCGCACGAGACCCGCTGCCCGGCCTGCCGCCGCATCCACGACCGGGTGCCGGCCGGGCGCCTGACCCTGTCCGGCGAGTACTTCCAGGCCCACCGGGACGAGATCCTGCACGTCGTTCGCAACGTGGAGAAACGCGAGAAGGCGGGCCACCCCCTGGCCCGGATCATGGCCGTCGAGGACGCGGAGGACGGGGTGGAAATCACCTTCACCGACCCGCACCTGGCCCGGGGCGCGGGCGAGGCCGTCCACCACGCCCACCAGGGCGAGCTGGACTTCCACTACGTGGACGAGGACACGGCCCTTAGGGTCAGCTGGCGCCGTTAGGGTGCGCGTCCGGGGCCTCCGCGGGCCCCGGGGCCTGGGAGGTCTCCGGGGCGGGCTCGGAGAACTCGGGCGGCGGCTCCGTGGGGCGCGTGGGCGGCGGGCCCACGGCGGGGCGGCCGAGGGCCAGCATCTCCCCCAGGGTGAAGCGGATGGACGTGCCCTGGCGGGGGCCGGACTCCACCCAGATCGTGCCGCCGTGGCGGGCCACCACCTTCTTGCAGATCGCCAGGCCCACCTCGGCCTCGGCCGACAGGCGCGCGCCGTGGGCCGACACGGGGCTCTCGCGGAACATGGCCGCCGCCACCTCGAGCCCCGAGCCGCCGCCGTTGCCGGTGACGGCGATCACCGGCGGGTCGGCGCTCCGGTCCACCTGCACCTGAACCCTGGGGTGCTCCCGGTCGGCGGCGAAGCGCAGGACGTAGCCGATCAGGTTGCGGAACAGCTCCACCAGCATGGGGAAGTCGCCCGCCACCGCGGGCAGCGGATCGACGGCCACATCGGCGTGGGCCTCCGGGTCGCGCCCGCGCAGGACGGCCAGGGCGTCCTGCACGCACCGGTTCAAATCCACCGGCGTGCGGCTCATGGCGGGCTGGCCGTAGCGGTTGAGGGTGAGCAGGTTCTCCAGCAGCTCGCCCATCCGGTCGGCGGCCTCGATGATGCGCGAGAGGCTCTCCCCCACCCGGTCGGACTGGCCCTCGCTCAGGGCCCGGCGCAGCATGCGTCCGGCCCCCATCACCTCGCTGATGGGCTCCTTCAGGCCGTAGGCGATGCGGCGGGCGTGGCTCTCCACCTCGGCGTTCTTGGCGTCCAGGTCCAGGCGGATCGAGCGCAGGTGCTCGTTGCTCCACTCCAGGGCGCCCATGTAGGTGCGCGCCTCCTGCTCCCACTGGCGCCGCTCGGTCACGTCGCGCACGACGGCGAAGTAGACCGGCCCCTCGCGCTGGGCGGCGAAGTGGACCCGGGCCTCGATCGGCACGCGGGTCCCGTCGGCGCCCACGAACACCGTGTCGAGCGCCGCCTGGGGGCGCTCGCCGTGGCGCACGGGCTCCAGGCGGGCGCGTAAGGACGCCTCGTCGAAGTCGGGCAGCCGGTCGGCGGGGCCCAGGTCCTCCAGCAACGCTCCCTCGCCGAGGATGCGCTCGCGGGCGCTGCGGTTGACCTGGCGGAAGCGCAGGGTGTCGGCGTCGAACACCCAGAACTGGTCGCCGCTCATGTCCATCAGGCGCCCGGCCCGGGCCGAGAGGTCCACCAGGCGCCGGCGCTCGCGCTCGAGCCCCAGGTGCTGGAGGGCGTGGCGGACCATCAGGTAGACGTCGTGGTCCTCCCACGGCTTGCGGATGTAGCCGTACAGGTGGCCCCGGTTGATGGCTTCCGCCGTCTCCTCCATGCCGGCCTCGCCGGTCAGGACGATGCGCAGCTTGTCGGGCCAGCGGTCGGCCGCCTCGGCCAGGAACTCGACGCCGTTCATCTCCGGCATCTTGATGTCGGAGATGATCAGGTCCACCGGCTCCTGCTCCAGGACGGACAGGCCGTCCCGCCCGCCCTCGGCGGTCAGGACCCGGTAGTCGAAGGGCCGAAAGAGGCGCTCCAGGGATTTGAGGATGAGGGGCTCGTCGTCGACCAGGAGCAGGGTCGCACGACCGCCGTCGCCGCCGGGGTCACCCGGGCTGTACTCGCGCATGGATCCGTCTCCCGCCTGTCGTCAGGCACGGGTGTCACCTCGGGGGCGCGAATCCAGGCACCACGCATGGCACCCTCGTCCGCTACAGGCGACCGGATCCCGGCGTCTTTTTTGTTGCCGGAAACGGCGGCTGGACCGTACGTCCCCTACCAAGGGGCCTTTTCGGCGTCCCGGGGCGGAAACTACACCCCCCTCCGGGACCCTCCCCGATGGGACCGTGGTATAAAGGGGTCCCGACACCCCGGACAGCGGTCCCGAGGCCGCGCCAGGCATTCACCCTCAAGGATTTCGAGGACTTATGAGCGACCTCCGCGCGGACATCGAGACCCCCAAGGGGACCATCCACATCAACCTCTTCGCGACCCAGGCCCCCGTCACCGTGGCCAACTTCGTGAACCTGGCCCAGCGGGGCTTTTACGACGGCCTGACCTTCCACCGGGTCATCGACGACTTCATGGTCCAGGGCGGCTGCCCCGAGGGCAGCGGCCGGGGCGGCCCGGGCTACCGGTTCGAGGACGAGTGCACCGACGCCCTGCGCCACGACGGCCCCGGCGTCCTCTCCATGGCGAACGCCGGGCCCGGCACGAACGGCAGCCAGTTCTTCATCACCCACGTCCCC
>CAZGRJ010000139.1:0-6214 GCA_964528115.1 uncultured Nitrospirales bacterium | reverse complement strand
CAGATCCCGGCCCTGGTGATCTCCACCGCCGCCGGCATCGTGGTCACCCGCGCCGGGGCCAGCAACCAGCTGGGGCAGGACATCTCCCAGCAGGTCTTCATCCAGCCGAAACCCCTGGGGACGGCGAGCGCGATCCTGGCCTTCTTCGGCCTGATCCCGGGGCTGCCGCACGTGGCGTTCCTGTGCCTCTCGGTGGGCCTCGGGACCCTGGCCGTCAAGATGGCCCGCCGCCAGGCCACCCAGCTGGACGACGCCGAGGCGCAGGCCCGGGCCGTCGAGGACGAGGCGCCGCCCCCGTCCGAGAACGCCCAGATCGCCCAGCTCCTCACCATGGACACGATGGAGCTGGAGGTCGGCTACGGCCTGATCCCCCTGGTGGACGACCGCGAGAAGGGCGACTTGGTGGGGCGCATCAAGGCGATCCGCAAGCAGCTCGCCACGGAGCTGGGGGTCGTGGTGCCGCCCATCCACATCCGCGACAACCTCCAGCTGGGCCCCAACGAGTACGCGATCCTCCTGAAGGGCAACGAGGTCGCCCGCTGGGAGGTGGCCCCCGGCCAGTTCCTCGCCATGAGCCCCGGCGGCGTGACCCGCGACGTGCCCGGCACGGCCACCCGCGAGCCCGCCTTCGACCTGCCCGCCCTGTGGATCGATTCGGCCCACAAGGACTCGGCCCAGCTCGCCGGCTACACGGTGGTGGACCCGTCCACCGTGATCGCCACCCACATCACCGAGGTCATCCGGCGCCACGCCTGGGAGCTGATCGGCCGCCAGGAGGTCAAGGAGATGGTGGACCGGGTGGCCGAGGCCGCCCCCAAGGTGGTGGAGGAGCTGATCCCCGACCTGCTCACCCTGGGGCAGGTGACGGGCGTGCTCCAGCGGCTGTTGCGCGAGCGCGTGCCGGTGCGCGACCTGCGGACGATCCTGGAGTCCCTGGCCGACGCGGCGCCGATCACGCGCGACCTGGACCTGCTCACCGAGCACGTCCGCCAGGCCCTGGCCCGCAGCATCACGCGCCAGCACGCGGGCGGCGACGGCAAGCTGGCCCTCATCACGCTGGCCCCGAAAGTCGAGCAGAAGGTCCAGGGGGCCATCCAGCAGACGAATCAGGGCAGCTACCTGGCCCTGGACCCGGAGGACGCCCAGGGGATCGTGGGCGGCCTCGCCAAGGCGGTGGAGCGGGTCGTGACGCAGGGGCACGCGCCCGTGCTGCTCACGGCCCCCGTCATCCGCGCCCACGTCAAGAAGCTGACCGAGCGCTTTTTGCCGAACCTTACGGTGCTCTCGCCCAACGAGATCACGCCGGGGGTCGAGGTCCAATCCATCGAGACGGTCGAGGTGACGTAACGTGCAGATCAAGCGATTCGAGGCGGACAACATCTCCCAGGCCCTCAAGGCCGTGAAGGCCGAGTTCGGGGCCGACGCGGTGATCCTGGAGACCCGCAAGCTGGGCGGGCGCCAGGGGGGCATCCAGGTCACGGCGGCGTATGATGCGACGGGCTCCGCGGCCACCGCCGCGGCCAACGGCTCCGCGCCGAACGGCCTGGCGCGCCGCGCCGATGCCGCGCCCCGGCGGGCCCTCGCCACCCTCCCGGCGGAGCGGCCGACGGGGGTGGTGGACCCGCCCTGGGCGCGCAACGCGGAGCCGAGAGGCGCGCGCACCGCGGCCGCCGTGGCGGAACCGCCGGCCTCGGAGACGGGCCTGACCCTGCGCGAGGTCCAGGGCGCCCTCGGCCCCCTGCGCGCCGAGCTCACCGCCGTCGCCTCCGACGTGCGCGCCGCGTTGACCCATCACGGCGGTGCCCCCGCTTTCGACCCCGCCGCCGTGGCCGCGGAGCTGGCCCACCTCAAGGCCCTGGTGAGCGACCTGGTGCTCGACCGGCGGACGTCTCGCCTCTCCGGCGGCGCCCGCGCGGCCTACCGGACCCTGACCGAGCGCGGCCTGCCGAACGACCTGGCCGCCGACCTGGCCGCGAACCTGCCGGGGGACGACCCCGGCCGCCTGGGCGAGGCCCTGGCGGGCCGCGTCGCCGTGACCGGACCCCTGCTGAAGGACGGGGCACCGGCGCGGGTCCTGCTCGCGGGCCCCACGGGGGTGGGCAAGACCACCACCATCGCCAAGCTCGCCGCCCACTTCGCCGTCACGGAGAAGCGCCGGGTGGCCGTGGTCACCCTGGACACCTACCGCATCGGCGCCGTGGAGCAGCTGGCCACCTACGCCCGGATCATCGGCGTGCCGAGCGCCGTGGCCTCCGGGCCCCGGGAGCTGGCCGACCGCCTGAAGGAGAACGCCGGGGCCGACCTGGTCCTGATCGACACCGCCGGGCGCAGCCCCAAGGACCCGGAGCACGTGCCCGGGCTCATGGCGGCCCTGCCGCCGGGGGTCCAGGTGCAGCTGGTCCTGCCCGCCACCCGCACCGTGGCCGACCACGGCGCGATCCTGAAGGCCTACGCCCCCCTGGTGCCGCGCGGCGTGATCCTGACCAAGCTGGACGAGGCCGAGCGCCTCGGCGCCGCCCTCCACACGGCCGTGACCGGCGGCATCCCGGTGAGCTACCTGACCGACGGCCAGCGCGTCCCGGACGACCTGCGGCTCGCCTCCGGCGCCCGCCTGGCGGACCTCCTTCTGGGCGCCGCCGCGCCGGGGGTGCGCCCGTGAGCGCCACGGCCCTCTCCCAGGCTCAGCAGCTCACCCGCTGGGTGCGGCGCAAGGGCGCCGCCGTACGGGTCCTGGCCGTCACCTCCGGCAAGGGGGGCGTGGGCAAGACCCACGCGGTGGTGAACCTGGCCGCCCACCTGGGCGCCATGGGGCACCGCGTCCTGGTGCTGGACGGCGACCTCGGCCTCGGCAACGTGGACGTGATGGTGGGGCTCTGCCCCACCCGGTCGCTCGCCGACGTCCTGGCCGGCACCCACGCCCTGGAGGACGTGGTCGTCCAGGGGCCGGACGGCGTGCGGCTGGTGCCCGGTGGCTCGGGGGTCTCGGCCCTGACCGTCCTGGGCGAGGAGGGCCAGTTGCGCCTGCTCGCCGAGGTCGCGCGCCTGGCCACCCCGCCGGACTTCTTGATCGTGGACACGGGCGCCGGGATCGGGCCGAACGTGCGGTTTCTGGCGGGGTGCGCCCAGGAGATCCTGGTCGTCGTCACCCCCGAGCCCACGAGCGTCACCGACGCCTACGCCCTCATGAAGGTCATGGCCCTGCACCACGGCGAGCGCCGCTTCCGGCTGCTCGTCAACCTGGCCCGCTCGAAGAGTGAGGCCGCCGACGTGTACCGGCGCCTGGCCCTGGCCGCGGACCGTTTCCTCGGCGCGGCGGTGGACCTGGCGGGCTGGGTGCCGGTGGATGCCGGGGTGGGCGCCGCCGTGCGGGCCCAGCGCGGCGTCGCCACGAGCGCGGCGGGGGATGCCTACCGGGCCCTGGCGCAAACGGTGGCGGGCTGGAAGGGGGGATTTCCGCCCAAGGGGGGCGTGCAGTTCTTCGTAAATCCGGTCGCGGGGCCCGAGCCGGCCGCCGCGCCGATCCGTTGACCCATCGGAGGGAGGACAAGACCGTGGAGAAGGGCAAAAAGCGCGACTACGGGGTGGGCGTCGCCCACATCGCCGTGGAGGTCCAGGAGCGCCTGATCGCCGAGTTCGCGCCCAAGATCCGGATCATGGCCAACCGGCTCGCCTCGCGCCTCCCGCCGCACCTGGACGTGGACGACATCATCAACGTCGGCGTCATCGGCCTGATGGACGCCATGACCAAGTACGACCCGGAGCGCGAGACCCTGTTCAAGACCTACGCCGAGTTCCGCATCCGCGGCGCCATGCTGGACGAGGTGCGGGCCATGGACTGGGTGCCCCGCAGCGTGCGCGAGAAGGCCTCCAAGCTGCGTGGCACCTACCAGGCCCTGGAGCAGAAGCTGGGCCGCCCGGCCACCGAGGAGGAGGTCGCCAGGGTCCTGGGCATGGAGCTGAGCGCCCTGCACAAGATGCTCCAGCAGGTCTCCCACACGGCCGTCCTGTCCCTGGACGACCTGGGGGTGGACGCGGAGCGCGAGGTCAACATCCTGGAGTGCATCGCCCATGACGGGGTGAACGACCCGCTCTCCGACCTGATCCAGCAGGACACCTGGGACCTGCTGGGCGAGGCCATCGAGGAGCTGCCCGAGAAGGAGCGCATGGTGATCTCGCTCTACTACTACGAGGAGCTAACCATGCGCGAGATCGGCGGGGTGCTGGGGATCACCGAGTCCCGGGTCTCCCAGCTCCACAGCCAGGCGGTGCTGCGGATCAAGGGCAAGATCGGCCACATCCGCGAGCGCCGCCGCGGCGGTGGCAAGCGTGCCAACCTCAAGCAGGACACGGCCGGGGCCGACAAGAAGCGGAAGTTCGCCTTCACGATGCCGTGAGGGCACGCAGCGGACCGCCGACACTGAACCGGCGACACTGAACCGGGCGATGGACGGGACGATGGCATGAAATTCCTGGTCGTCGACGACTTCTCGACGATGCGCCGCATCGTCCGCAACATCCTCAAGCAGCTGGGCCACACCGAGGTGGACGAGGCCGAGAACGGCCGCGAGGCGCTCCAGAAGCTCAAGAAGGAGCCCTTCGACTTCATCATCTCGGACTGGAACATGCCCACCATGGACGGCCTGGAGCTGCTCCGGGCCGTGCGCGCCGACCCCCAGCTGAAAGGCACGCCGTTTTTGATGGTGACCGCGGAGTCCAAGCAGGAGAACGTGGTCGAGGCCATCAAGTCGGGGGTGAGCAACTACATCGTCAAGCCGTTCACGGCGGACGTCCTCAAGGGCAAGATCGACAAGATCCTCGCGGGCTGACTTTAGGGGGCGGGAGAGGGAGGGGCCATGCCGGGGGGAGGGGCCATGAACCAGACGGCGGGCGCGTCCCGCACCACGCGGGCGGGAGCCCGGCAGCTGGTGGCGTTCGTCGTGGGGGCCGAGCGCTTCGCCATCGACATCGCCCGGGTGCAGGAGATCGTCAAGCCCCTGCCCCTCACGGTCGTCCCCCACATGCCTCCGGGCTTCTCCGGCGTGGTCCGGCTGCGCGACGAGGTGGTCGTCGTGGCCGACCTGCACGCAAGGTTCGGCTTCCCCCGGCCCCAGGACGACGGCGAGACCCACATCATCATCCTGGCCGGCACCGGCCAGAAGGTCGGGGTCGTGGTGGACGCGGTCTCCGAGGTCATCCGCGTGGCCCCCGCCATGCTCGGCCCCCCGCCGTCCTTCCACGGGGGCGTGCCGGTGGCCTGCCTGGACGGCATCGCGCGGGTGGGCGACGACCTGGTGGGGGTGCTGGACGTGGACGCCCTGTTCCCCCCCGCCGAGACCCCCGCACTACCGGCCGAGGCCGCGGAGCCCGCCCCGGCGCCGGAGCCCGTCGTCGAGACCCGCCCCGCGACCGGGCCGGAGGCCGAACCCGCCCCCGCCGAGGCATCGCCGGCCGACACCGGGTGGACGGCGGACGGCGGCGCCGCCTACTACGACCTGTACCGCGACGTGGGCGCCCTGGCGCGCTACATCAACCTGGCGCACCGCAGCTTCGCCGCCGACCTCGAGCTGCCCAACCGGACCGTCTCGGCCCACCTGGGCGACCTGCCGACCGCCAACGACGTGCTGATGAGCGTCACCCAGGAGACGGAAATCGCCACCATGCAGGTGCTGGCCAACTCGGAGGAGACCGCCGGGGGCGTGGCGCAGCTGGAGGCGCTCCTGTCCGACCTGGAGCAGGTCGTGCCCGCCGCGAGCGAGGGCCGGGCCCGGGTCTGCGACCTGGCGGAGCGCATGCGCGCCGAGCTGGAGCACCTGCGGGCGGTGCAGAACGACACCCTGATGGCGCTCTCGTTCCAGGACCTCACGGGCCAGAAGATCAAACAGGTCATCGCCCTGATGGGGGAGGTGGAGGAGCGCATCCTGGGGCTGGTGGTGACCTACGGCATGGCGGGCGCCGACCACGCGGCCCAGACCGTGGAGCAGCGCCAGGTCGAGCGGCGCATCCAGGACCTCAAGGGCCAGGCCGAGGGCGGCCCGCTCCGGCAGGACCGGGTGGACGGCCTGCTCGCCGAGTTCGGCTTCTGACCGGTGGCCCGCCCGTGAATCCCCAGATCCCCGAGGACATGGCCGAGATCTTCGGCGAGTTCCTCGCCGAGACCCGGGAGTCCCTCTCCGGCCTGGACCAGCACTTCGTCGACCTGGAGTCGAACCCGGGC
>CAZGRJ010000138.1:0-6220 GCA_964528115.1 uncultured Nitrospirales bacterium | reverse complement strand
CGCCCGCAGGCTGCTCAAGGCGGGGGCCTTCGACATCGTGGTGGCGGACGGCGAGTCGCGGGCCCTGTCCGCCCTGCTCAACGCCGGCGGCGTCAGGCCGTGGATCCTGCTGGGGCGGGCGGACGGCCCGCTGGCCGCGCCGGACCACGCCCTGTGGCTGGACCCGGGCGTCTCCAAGGAAGAGCTGTGCGGCCAGATCGAGGCCATGATCCGGCGCGCCCGCGAGGCGCCGGCGGCCCCGGCGAAAAAGCCCCGCGAGAAGGCGGCCACCGCCGGGCGGGCCTCGCGCCCCGCTACTTGAGCTCCCACATGATCTCGAAGGGGAAGCGCACCGCCACCGGCTCCTTCCCCGCGCGCCGGACCGTGACCTCCACGACCCAGGCGCCCCCCATCGCGAAGTCCCCGCTGGCGGCGTAGCGGCCCTTTCCCTCCGGATCGGCCGGCGTCCACGTGTCGTCCGTGGACATCTGCATGCCGGGCATGAACATGCGGTAGGTCACGTCGGCGTCCGGCACCGGCTTGCCGCCCGCCTCCACGAAGAACGTGAAGTGCCCCTCCCCCAGCTCGGCCGGGCTCGGGTCGGTCTTCACCCCCACCGTCAGGCCGTCCGCCTGGCGGGTCTGCTCGGGCCCGCCCGTGCAGGCGGCCAGGAGCAGGGCGGCAAGCGCCGCCACGGCCCAGGCCCTACTTGAAGAACGGCGCATTCGAATCCTCCGGCGCGGGGGCCGGCGCGGGCGCGGCCTCGGGCGGCGCCTCCGGCGGCTCGGTGTGGAGCAGGTCGATCAGGGACGCGATCTGCTCCGGGGTGAGGGGTCCCCCCTGGTCCTTGGCGAAGCCCGGCATCTCGGTGCCCGCCCGGCCGTCGGAGATGATCCCGTCCAGGTAGGGGTCGGCGGCCCCCGCATAGGCGCCCAGGGCGGGCGCCGTCTTGCCCTGCCGCTCCTTGCCGTGGCAGAACCAGCAGACCGCGTCGTAGAGGTCCTGGCCGGTCCGTGCTCGCCCGGCGTCGTCCCGCGCCGGCACGGCGTGGCACTTGCCGCACTTCGCGCCGAACAGGGTCTCGCCGCTCTTGAACGCCTCGTGCATCGAGGCGTCCACCCGGGCGTGCAGGTGCAGGGTCCGCTCCGGCTCCACCGGGTCGTTGGAGCGCACGGTCACCACCCGCTCCACGTCGCCGCTGCGGGCCGCCGAGTCGTAGGTCACGTCGATGTAGCTCGACTCCCCCGGCTTGAGGTCGGTCTTGTCGGGGAGCCCCACCGTGCAGCCGCACGGGGTGGAGACGTCCTCGATCCTCAGCTCGGCGTCGCCCCCGTTGGAGAACGGGAAGCGGTGCTCCACGATCTTGCCCTGGGTCACCTCGCCGAAGTCGTGGCTGGTGTGCTCCAGCACCAGGCGCGGCCCCGCCACGGCCGGGGCGTGCCCGACGGACAGGCACGCCGCCAGGGCCAGCGCGGCCGCGGGCGCCGCCCACCGCAGGGGGCGCGGGACCGTGCGCCGAACGGGGCGGGGAACGGCCATGCGGTTAGCCGTCCGACTTGAGCACGTTGGCGAACACCGCCTCGATGTTCTTCAGCGAGTTGTCGTTCAGGCGGATGTGGTTGTCGATCAGCAGGGTGGGGGTGCCCCGGGCCCCGATGGCGCGGGCCTCCTTCACCCCGTCGCTGAGGCGCGGGCCCATGGTGTTCTCGTTGAAGCCGCGCTTGAAGGCGTCCAGGTCCAGCCCCGCCTTCTGGGCGATGCCCAGCAGGATCTCGGGACGGGTCACGTCCAGGCGGCTGTCCCAGATGGCCGAGAACAGCAGCTCCCGCATGGCGTCGCCCTTGCCCTGGGCCTCGGCCAGGTAGTAGGCGAGGACCGGGATGTGGGAGGCCTTCGGGTCCACGATGGGAAAGCCCACGTACGTGACCTTCAGCTTGTCGCCGTACTCCTTCCGGAGCGCGGGCAGCACCACCGTGTCGAAGTGGTGGCAGTGGCTGCAGAAGAAGTCGAGGAAGACGGTCATCTTGACCTCGCCGTCCTCGTGGGTGCTCTTGCGCCCGTCGATGTCCACGTAGGGCGGCGCCTCCGGCACCGGCGCGGCAAGGGGGGTGGCGGGCGCGGCGGGGGCGGCCGGCGCGGGGGCGGCCTGGGCCCACAGGGGGACCGGGAGGGCCAGCAGGGCGGTGGCGAGTGCCAGGGCGGCGCCGGTACGGGCGCGGGAATGGTTCATGGATGCCTCCTCAATCATGGGACCGCCGGGGCGGGTTCACGGGTTCGGGGCCGGTGCCGGCGCGGGCAGCAGGGACTCCATGAGGGCGACCGCCGCGGGGGTGTCCCACTCCTGGGCCCCGAACGAGCGCCCCCGGATGATCCCGTCCGGGCCGATGACGTAGGTGGTGGGCATGACCCGGATGGCGTACTGGTCGCCCACCTGGGCCAGGGGGTCCAGCAGGACCGGCAGCTGCCAGCCGTAGCCGCGCACGAAGTCCGCCACCCGCTTGGGGTCGCCCATGTCCAGGGAGACCGCCAGGACCGACAGGCCCCTCTCGCCCAGCCGGTCTCTCAGGTGCTCCAGGGTGGGCATCTCCTTGACGCACGGCCCGCACCAGGTGGCCCAGAAGTTGAGCACCACGAGCCGGCCCCCCAGGTCGGACAGGGTGAGCGTGTCGCCCTTGAGCGTGGGCAGCGTGAAGTCCGGCGCCGGGATGACCTTCTCGGACGGCGCCACCCCGGCCGGGCCGAACAGGTCCGGCCCCTGGGCGGCGTCGTCGGTCGCCCCGGCGGGGGCGGCGAGCGCCACGGCGGTGGCCAGCATCGGAATCAGGACTGCGATCCGCATGCCGTCAGGACGCCTGCGCATCCCCATGCGGCTTCGCGTCGTCCGGATGCCGCTCCGCATCGCGCGAATAACGCCGCAGGTAGGTGAAGATCTGGTCCACGTCCTCGTCGCTGATCTGGGGCACGTTCTGGGCGCGGATGTTGCGGGTCATGCGCTCCACCACGGGGACCCACTGGGCGAAGGTCATGCGGGTGGGATCGGGGAGGGCGTGACAGAGGCTGCAACGGCGCACGTATGTCTTGCCCTCCGGCGTGTCCCGCCCCGGCACCTCGAAGTCCTTCATGCACCCCGCGAGCACGGACGCCGCAAGGCCCAGGGCGATCGTGGCGACACACAGGGTGCGCGCCGTGTGGTCCCGGCACCGCATATCCGTGCGATTATACCCGATGCCCCGCGTGCCCGCCGTTGACCCCGGTCCCGGCGGCCCGTATCTTGGAACCCCTTTCGCTGCAAGCGCCCGACGGCCGTGACCCGATCCCCCGATTCATCCGAACCCGCTTCGCGAGGGTCCGCTCCGCGGGGCCCGGACGGCGATCCGCCGGACGCCCCCCGCTTCCCCCTCCAGGCGGTGCGCGGCACCCGCGACGTCCTGCCCGCCGAGGCCCCCGCCTGGCAGCGCCTGGAGGCGGTCTGCCGGGCCCTGTTCGCGCGCTACGGCTTCTCCGAGATCCGCACCCCCGTCTTCGAGGCGACCCCCCTCTTCGCCCGCAGCATCGGGCGGGAGACCGACATCGTCGAGAAGGAGATGTACACCTTCCTCGACCGCAACGGCCAGTCCCTCTCCCTGCGCCCGGAGGGCACCGCCGGGGTCATCCGCGCCTACATCCAGCACGGCCTCCAGCAGGATTCGCTCACCCGCGTCTACTACCTGGGCCCCATGTTCCGCCACGAGCGCCCCCAGGCGGGCCGCCTGCGCCAGTTCCACCAGATCGGCCTGGAGGTCCTGGGCCCCGCCGCCCCGGCCGTGGACGTGGAGGTGCTCACCCTGCTGGCCGACCTGTTCGACGCCCTCGGCGTGACCGGCCTCACCCTGGAGCTGAACGCCATCGGCTGCCCCGACTGCCGCCCGGCCTACACCAAGCTCCTGACCGCGGCCCTGGAGGCGTTGGGCGACGCCCTCTGCGCCGACTGCCGCCGCCGCCGCGAAACCAACCCGTTGCGGGTGCTCGACTGCAAGGTCCCCGACTGCCGCGCCGCCACCCGGGACGTGCCGGTGATGAGCGACCACCTGTGCCCGGCCTGCGCGGACCACTTCGCCCACGTGAGAGGCGGCCTGGCCCAGGTGGGCATTGCCTACGCCCACAACCCGCGCCTGGTGCGCGGCCTGGACTACTACACCCGCACCGCCTTCGAGTGGACGGCCCCGACCCTGGGGGCCCAGAACACGGTGGCCGCCGGGGGGCGCTACGACCGGCTGGTGGAGGACCTGGGCGGGAAGCCCCGGCCCGGCATCGGCTTCGCCCTGGGGGTGGAGCGCCTGCTCTCCCTCTGCCCCGAGCCGCCCGCGGCGCGGCCGGACCTCTATGCCGTGTTCCTGGGGGTGGAGGCGGAGGCCCGCATGCTGCCGGTGCTGCGGGCGCTGCGGGCGGCGGGGCTGTCCGTGGACCGGGGCTTCGAGCCCGGGGCGAGCCTGAAGGCCCAGCTCAAGCGCGCCAACCGGAGCGGGGCGCGCTTCTGCCTGATCCTGGGGGAGAACGAACTGGCGGCGGGGGTGATGCTGCTGAAGGACATGGACGGACACAGCCAGCGGGAGGTCCCCCAGGCGGGTGCCGCCGAGGCGATCCGGGCCGCCGTCCGGGGCGCCTGATCCCCGGCCGGACCCGGTCCGGCCCTGGGGCGGGGAGGGGACCCTAGCGGTCCACCATCTCCTTGAGTTCCTTGCCCGCCTTGAAGAACGGCACCATCTTGGCGGGCACCCGCACCACGGCGCCCGACTTGGGGTTGCGCCCCTCGCGCGCGGCCCGGTGCCGCAGGCGGAAGCTGCCGAAGCCGCGGATCTCCACCTTGTCGCCCTCGGCCAGGGCATCCTTGATGCTGCCGAACACGGTGCTCACCAGCAGGTCCACCTGGGTGCGGGTCAGCCCGTCCACCTTGCGGGCCACGTTGTCGATCAACTCGGCCTTGGTCATCGCTTCACCCCCTCGCACGAATGGGTACGTCTAGTACGTCATCAGATACATGGCCTGGGGTCCCATGAAGCCGGCCCCGGAGCGGGGCAGCCACGGGAACCAGGTGCGGGTCTCCCCCAGGGCCCGCTCCCAGAACGGCACCTCTCGCTCGATCACCCGGGGGCGGCCCTCGATGCCGGCCAGCTCGCCGGCCCGCTTGATCGCCTGCTCCAGGTCCCCCAGCTCGTCCACCAGCCCGGCCTTCACGGCCTGCCGGCCGGTGAAGATGCGGCCGTCCGCCAGGGGCCGGATCTCGTCGGCGCTCTTCCCCCGCCCGTCGGCCACGGCCTGGATGAACTGGTCGTGGATGTCGTCCATCACCCCCTGCAGCAGGGCCCGCTCCTCGTCGGTCAGCTCGCGGAACGGCGAGCCCATGTCCTTGTGGGCGCCGGCCTTCAGGGTGACGGCGGAGACGCCCAGCTTCTCGAGCAGCTTCTGCACGTTGGCCAGGGACATGATGACCCCGATGCTGCCCGTGAGGGTGCCGGGGTTGGCCACGATCAGGTCGGAGGGGGCGGAGATGTAGTAGCCGCCGGAGGCGGCCACGGTGCCCATGGAGGTGATGACGGGCTTGCCGCTGGTCTTGAAGTCCACCAAGGCGTCGTACAGCTCCTGGGAGGCGACCACCCCGCCACCCGGCGAGTCCACCCGCAGGATCAGGGCCCGCACCCGGCTGTCCTTGCGGTAGGCGTGGACCAGGTCCACCGTGTCGCGGACGTCCAGGATGGCGCCCTCCACCCGCACCAGGGCGACCTCGTCGTGCGCCAGGGGCGAGGCGACGTGGACCCCGAGGTAGCTCGCGATGAAGATTCCCAGCGCCAGCAGGGCGAACAGGACGAACCCGACCTTGAGCGCCTTGCGGGGTGGGATCTCCACGGTGCCGTAAGTCCCCGGGGCCGGGCGCCTACTTGTCCTTTTCGAGCTTTTCCTTGATCAGGCTGCCCAGGGTGGCGGAGGGGCCCTGGCCGGAGTCCTGCCGGGCCACGAAGTCGGCGACGTCGCCGGCCTCCGAGTCCTCGGTGAGCGCCTTCATGGAGAGGGCGATCTTCTGCTCCTCGGTGTCCAGGCGGATCACCTTGGCCTCCACCTCGTCGTCCACCTGGACCACGTCGCTCATCCGGCGCCCGTCGCCCGTGGGCATCTCGCTGGCCGGGATGAGGGCCTCGACCCCCTCCTCCAGCTCCACGAACACGCCGAAGTCGGCGATCTTGACCACCTTGCCGTTGACCACCTT
>CAZGRJ010000137.1:0-6262 GCA_964528115.1 uncultured Nitrospirales bacterium | reverse complement strand
TGCATGTGTTAGGCACGCCGCCAGCGTTCGTTCTGAGCCAGGATCAAACTCTCAGCAATAAAAAGCCCACCCGGAGGCGGGCTGCTGATCTCGAATTGACCCACACTTTTCGGGGCTCACCATCCTATTTAGTTGTCAAAGACCCGTCGCCACAGACACCGGGACGATCCGGAAGAGCGGTATTGTAGCCCGGCGCCCGTGCGCCGTCAAACCGAATTTTCAGGAACCGTTGCGGGGACGGGAGCGCCGCTCGCGGCGCGGGGTCGCGGCCTCCCAGGGGGGGCCGTCGGGGGTGGGGCCGAAGGGCTGGTGGGGGAAGCCCTCCATGGAGGCAAGCTCCGCCCGGTCGCGCGCCACCGCCGGCGGCGACAGCGCGTAGACCACCAGCAGCCGGGCCAGCTGGTGCAGGCCCTCCAGGTGGGTGCGCTCGTAACCGTGACTGGCGTCCACGCCGAAGGTGACCAGGGCCGTGCGGATGTCGTTGCCCGCCTCCAGGGCGCTGGCCGCGTCGCAGCGGTAGTGGCGGAAGATGTCGCGCTTGTGGGGGACGTTGTGCTCCGCCGCCAGGCGCAGGAGCAGGTGGGTCAGGTGGTAGTCGAAGGGCCCGGTGGAGTCGGCCATGCCGATGGTCACGTCGAACTCGGTGGAGTTCTGCCCCGGCGCCGGGGTGCCGTTGTCCACGGCCACGAGCTCGGCCACGTCGCCGTGCAGGATGGCGGAGGCCCCGGAGCCCACCTCCTCCGAGATGGCGAACAGGAAGTGGCAGTCCACGGGCAACTCGGCGCCGGCGCGCACCAGGGCCTTGAGGGCCGATAGCATCACGGCCACGCCCGCCTTGTCGTCCAGGTGGCGGGAGTTGACGAAGCCCGCCGGGGTGATCTCGGGCCGGGCGTCGAAGGCGATGAAGTCGCCCACCTGGAACCCCGCGGCGGCCAGCTCGGCCACGGTCGCCACGCGCTCGTCCACGCGCACCTCGACGTTGGGCCAGGCGTTCGGCTGGGTGTCGATCTCCTCGTTGAAGGTGTGCCCCGAGGCCTTGAGCGGCAGGACCGTGCCGCGCCGCGGGCCGGTGTCGGTAAAGACCGTCACGCGGGCGCCCTCGGCGAACCGGGCCGACCAGTGGCCGATGGGGACGACCTCCAGGCGGCCGTTGTCCTTGAGCAGCTTGACCTGGGCCCCCAGGGTGTCCAGGTGCGAGATGACGGCCCGGTCGGGGCTCGCGGTGCGGCCGGCGAGGTTCGTGCGGATGGCGCCCCGGCGCGTGAGCTCGAAGTCCACGCCCAGGTCCTCCAGCCAGCCGCCCACGAAGTGGACGATCCGGTCGGTGTAGCCCGTGGGGCTCGGGATCTCGAGCAGGGTGATCAGCAGGTCGCGCAGCTCGGACCGGTCGATGGCGGGCATCCGCCGCGTGCGACCCGTGACCTGGGGGGCCCGGCTCACGTCGCGCCCACGGCCGTCTGGGGGAAGAGCAGGTCGATGAAGCGCGCGGCGGTCGGGCGGGGCTCGTGGTTGGCGAGGCCCGGGCGCTCGTTGGCCTCGATGATCACGTAGTCGGGCCCGTCCACCCGGGGCACGATGAAGTCGAACCCGACCACCGGGATGGACAGCACCTCCGCGGCCCGCATGGCGGCGCGGACCAGGTTCGGGTGCAGGTCGTCGGTCACGTCGTGGATCGTGCCGCCGGTGTGGAGGTTCGTCGTCTTGCGCACGGCCAGGTGCTCGCCCTCCGGCAGCACGGTGTCCATGGAATGGCCGGCCGATCGGACGCAGCGGACCGTTTCGTCGTCCACCGGGATGCGGCTCTCGCCCCCGGTGGCGGCGGCGCGGCGGCGGCTCTGGGTCTGGACCAGGTCCTCCACCGTGGCGTGGCCGTTGCCCACGACCTCGGGCGGGCGGCGCACGGCGGCGGCCACCACCTCGCCGCCGATCACGATGATGCGCACGTCGTCGCCCTCCACGTAGCGCTCCAGGATGACCGAATCGCTCACGGCGGCGGCGCGCTCCACGGCGCGCTCCATCTCGTCCGGGTCCGCGATGTCCACGCTGATGCCGGCCCCCTGCTCGCCCCGGGCGGGCTTGACCACCACCCGGCCGTGGCGCTCCAGGAACGTCGCCCGGTCGCCCGGCTCGCCGGCGTCGGCCTGCTCCGGCACCGAAAGCCCGCCGCGCAGGAGGAGGCGCCGGGTCAGGCGCTTGTCGTCGCAGCGGGACAGGGCCACGGCCGAGGTCAGGTCCGTGAGGGACTCCCGGCAGGCGATCGTCCGGCCGCCGAAGGTCAGGCGGAAGAGGTTGGCCTCGGCGTCCTCGATCTCCACCCGGATGCCGCGCCGGCGCGCCTCGTTGACGATGATGCCGGCGTAGGGGTTCAGGCGGGAGGTCGTGTCCGGGGCGATGAACAGGCGTTCGTTGAACGGGTTCTTGCGCTTCAGGCAGAACAGCGGCACGCGCCGGAAGCCCAGGCGGTCGTACAGGGCGATGGCGTGCCCGTTGTCGTGCATGACGCTCAGGTCCAGGAAGGCCCGGCCGCGCGCCTGGAAGTGCTCGGCCACGCGGCGCACCAGGGCCTCGCCGACGCCCAAGGCCGGGGACTGCCGGTCCACCGCCAGGCACCACAGGCTGGCGCCGTTCTCCGGGTCGCCGAAGGCCAGGCGGTGGTCCACGGCGGTGACCGTGCCGGCCACCTTGCCGGTGCCCTCCTCCTCGGCCACCAGGTGGACGACCCGGCGGGAGTGGCGGTGGTTGAGGAAGAAGTCCACCGGCACCGTCACCATCCCCAGGCTCGCGTAAATCCGGTTGACCGCCCGGGCGTCCTCCCGGCTGCGCAGGCGCCGGATCAAGAACCCGCTCGGGCGGCGGCGCGCCGGGCGGTAGTGGGGCAGCCACAGGCGGTAGGTGTGGGACGGGTCCAGGAAGACCTCCTGGGGCGCCGCCGCCAGGGCCACGTGGGGGTCGGTGACGTACATGGCGATGTCGCGCTCGTCGTCGGCCTCCTCCTTGAGGGCCGCGACCAGGGCCGCGGAGCTGTCGAAGGTCTGGGCGAAGATCAGCCGCCCCCACCCCATGTGGATCGCCACGTCCGGGTCGGGCGCCTCCCACAGCACGTCCGCGGGCAGGCGCTGGAGGTTGCGCAGGCGGGCCCCGCGGCGCCGCTCGCGCTCGGCGATGGCCCGGCGCGAGCGCACCGGGCGGGAATCCTGGGTGGTCACGTCAGATCCCATGGGCCTGGAGCCACAGCTCAAGCACGGCCAGCTGCCAGGTGCGGGAGCCGCCGAGGGGGGTAATGTGGTCGTCGGGACGCGCCAGCAGGCCGTCCACGTACTCCGGATTGAACAGCTCCCGCTCGCGGGCCCTCGGGCCGGTGAGGGCACCCCGCACCATGTCCAGGACCTCGCCCCGCAGGTATTTCAGGGCCGGCACCGGGAAGTACCCCTTGGGCCGGTCGATGACCGCCGCCGGGATCACCTTGCGGGCCGCCTCCTTGAGCACGTGCTTGCCGCCGTGGGCCACCTTCAGCTCGCCCGGCACCCGGGCCGCCAGCTCCACCAGCTCGTGGTCCAGGAAGGGCACCCGCGCCTCCAGTCCGAAGGCCATGGTCATGTTGTCCACGCGCTTTACGGGATCGTCCACCAGCATGATCCGGGTGTCGATGCGCAGGGCCTTGTCCACGGGCCGATCCGCCCCCGGCGTCCCGAAGTGCTCGGCGATGAACGAGCGCGCGGGGCTGCCCTTCACGTGCAGGCGGGGATGGACGGCGCGGCGGTACTCGGCGTCGTCCGCGTCGCAGAACCGGGCGGCGTAGTCCGCCGCCGGGTCGGTGCTGGTGAGCATGGGCGGATACCAATGGTAGCCGCCGAACACCTCGTCCGCCCCCTGGCCCGACTGGACCACCTTGATGTGGCGCGAAACCTCCTCCGACAGCAGGAAGAAGCCGATGGCGTCGTGGCTGACCATGGGCTCGGCCATGGCCCGGATGCAGTCCGGCAGGGAGGGCACCAGGCGCTCGCGGCTGTCCACCCGGATGCGGTGGTGGTCCGTGTCGTACTCCCGGGCGATCACGTCCGAGTAGCGGAACTCGTCCCCCGCCTCCCCGCCCACCGCCTCGAACCCCACGGAGAAGGTGGCCAGGTGCTGCTGCCCGGCCTCGGCCAGGAGCCCCACGATCAGGCTCGAATCGAGCCCCCCCGAGAGCAGCACCCCCACCGGCACGTCCGCCACCAGGCGGCGCCGCACCGCGGTGCGCAGGGCGGCGAGGACCCGCTCGGCCCAGGATTCGGGGGCCAGGTCCCGCTCGTCGTCATGGGGCCCGAAGGGCAGGTCCCAGTAGGTCCACGGCTCGCGCCGGCCGTCCGGGTGCACGGTGAGCACGGTGGCGGGAGGGAGCTTCCTGACCCCCTTCAGAATCGTGCGGGGGGGCGGGACGACGGCGTGGAAGTTCAGGTAGTGGTGCAGGGCCACCGGGTCCAGCGCCGTGTCCACCTCGCCCGCGGCGAGCAGGGCCGGCAGGGTGGAGGCGAAGCGCAGGCGGGAGGGCCCTTCGGCGAGGTACAGCGGCTTGACCCCCAGGCGGTCGCGGGCCAGGGTCACGCGGCCCGAATCGCGCTCCCACAGGGCGAAGGCGAACATGCCGTGGAACCGCTCGACGCACGACCGGCCCCAGGCGTGGAAGGCCTTGAGCACCACCTCCGTGTCGCCGTGGGAGAAGAAGCGGTAGCCCCCCGCCTCCAGCTCCTTGCGCAGGTCGGCGTGGTTGTAGATGCAGCCGTTGAAGACGAGGGCGAGGCCCAGCTCGGGGTCGACCATGGGCTGCTGGGCCCGGTCGGAGAGGTCGATGATCTTGAGGCGGCGATGGCCGAAGGCCACGGGGCCCTGGCTCCACAAGCCCGACCCGTCGGGTCCCCGGGGGGCCAGCACCTCGGTGGCGGCGGCGACCGCCGAGGCGTCCGCGGCCCTGCCGTCGAACCGGAGCTCCCCCGCTATGCCGCACATGGGTGGATCCCATTGCGGTTGCGCATGCTTCAACCGCTTTAGTCTAACCCGATCCGGGGTGGCGGGGCCAATCCGGGTTGGACCCGGACGGCGGGACGGCGGGTGGTGCCGAAGCCGGGACTCGAACCCGGACGGGATTGCTCCCACTGCCCCCTCAAGACAGCGTGTCTACCAGTTCCACCACTTCGGCACGGGGGCGGGAAGCCCGCGATCATAGGGGCGCCCGGCACCCGAGTCAACGCAGCGCGGCTTGACCGGGAGGGCGCCCATCGGGTCTACTCGCGGCGGAATCTCCACTTCGAGGGACATGGGCGTTCGGGAAGCGAAGCGCGCCCTCCGGCGTCGCATCAAGGATTGGCGGGACTCTCTCGCACCCGAGGAACGGGACGAGATGACCGAGCAGGTGGCCCGGCGTGTGTTCGACCTGGATGCCTACCGGCGCGCCCACCGCGTGCTGGCCTACGCCGCGTACGGCTCCGAGGTCGGCACGGACGCCGTCACCGCCGGCATTCTGAAGGACGGCAAGGGCCTCATCCTGCCCCGGGTGACCGAGGAGGGCCTGACCCTGCATCGGGTGGACGACCCGGCCCGCGACCTAGTCCCCGGGGTCTGGGACATCCCGGAGCCGGACGCCCGCTGCCCCGTGGTGGCGCCGGAGGAGGTGGAGCTGTTCCTCCTGCCGGGCCTCGCCTTTGACTTGGGCGGCCACCGCCTGGGCTACGGGCGCGGCTACTTCGACCGGGTGCTTGGGCGGGCCCCGGGCGAGAAGGTCGCCCTGGCCTTCGACGGCCAGATCGTGGAGGCGGTGCCGGTGGGTCCGCAGGACGTGCCGGTGGACGCGGTGGTCACGCCCACCCGGGTGATCCGGTGCGGCGCGGCCGCCCGGACGGAATAGAGAGCGCGAGCGGTGACGGCCAGGATCATCGACGGCAAGCAGATCGCGGCGGGCCTGAGGACCGAGATCGCGAAGGAGGTCGCGGAGCTCAAGGCCCAGGGGTTCCACGTGGGCCTGGACGTGGTCCTCGTCGGCAACGTCCCGGCCTCCGAGATCTACGTGCGCAACAAGGTCCTCGCGTGCGAGAAGGTGGGCATCACCTCCAACGTCCACCGCCTGCCCGACACCGTGTCGGAGAACGAGCTGCTCGCCCTCATCCAGCGCCTCAACTTCGACCCGATGGTGGACGGCATCCTGGTCCAGCTGCCCCTGCCTCCCCAAGTCAACGAGGTGGAGGTGATCGCCGCCATCTCGCCCCGCAAGGACGTGGACGGCTTCCAC
>CAZGRJ010000136.1:0-6451 GCA_964528115.1 uncultured Nitrospirales bacterium | reverse complement strand
GTGAAGTAGACGCAGCCGGACCAGTTCTCGGCCCCGGCGTAGGCCCCCGCCTCCAGCAGCAGGACCGACGCGCCGGCCCGGGCGATGGACGCCGCGGCCGTGACGCCGGCGGGCCCCGCGCCGACGACGATGGCGTCGTACCTTACGCGTTCCATGACATTCCTTGTCGGCCGGTTCGCGGCGAAAATCCAAGGCCTTGCGGCCATTGTAGCGGAGGGGCGGCGCCCGGGTCCGACGCCGGGGGATCAGGCCCCGATCTGCCTGTAATCAGGCCGTAATCACGAGGTTGTTGCGGTGGACGACCTCGTCGTAGGCCTTGGTGCCGAGCAGCTTCTCGATCTCCGAGGTGTGGTGGCCCCGGATGCGGGAGAGGTCCTCGGCCCCGTAGTTCGACAGGCCCCGGGCGAACTCGGCCCCGTCCGGGCCCACCAGCCGCACGGTGGCGCCCATCTCGAAGCGGCCGGAAACCTCCGTGATGCCGGAGGGGAGCAGGCTGCGCTTGCCCTCCCTGAGCGCCCGCACGGCGCCCTCGTCCACGTGGATGGTCCCCTGGCAGCGGGCGGCGTGGGCGAGCCAGGTCTTGCGGCGGCTCCGGCGCGCCGCCGCCGCCCCGAACAGGGTGCCCACGTCCTCCCCCGCCAGGGCCGCCGTCAGACGCCCGGGCACCGTACCGTCCAGGATGAGGGTGGGAATGCCTTCCCCCGCCAGGCGCTCGGCCACGGCCACCTTGGTGGTCATGCCCCCCGTCCCCTCGCGGCTCACGGGGCCGCGCGCCATGCGGCGGATCTCGTCGGTCACCTTGGGCACGTCGGCCAGGTGGCGGGCCTCCGGGTCGAGGCGCGGGTTGGCCGTGAACAGGCCGTCCACGTCGGAGAGCATCAGCAGCAGGTCGGCGTCCACCACCGTGGCTACGAGGCCCGAGAGGGTGTCGTTGTCGCCGAACTGGATCTCCGCCACCACCACCGAGTCGTTCTCGTTGACGATGGGCACCAGCCCCAGCTCCAGCAGGGTGGCGAAGGTGTTGCGGGCGTTCAGGTAGCGGCGCCGGTTGCCCACGTCGTCCTGGGTCAGGAGGACCTGGGCGACCTTGAGGCCGGCGGCCTGGAAGTGTTTTTCGTAGGTCCAGATGAGCCGGCTCTGGCCCGCCGCCGCGGCCGCCTGGCGCCCGGGGATGCCCTTGGCCTCCTTCAGCCCCAGGACCGACAGGCCCGCCGCCACGGCGCCGGAGGAGACCAGGACCACCTCCCGGCCGCTCTTCACGAGGTCCGCGATCTGGGCCACGATGGGGGCGATCCGGTCCTCCAGGAGGCCGGTCTCGCGCGACGAGATGACGCCGCTGCCCACCTTCACGACGACGCGGCGGGCGCGGCGCACGAGGGTGTTTCGATCCGTTTCGCTCATGGCCTGACGGCGGCGGTCACGCCTCCTCCCCCCAAATCTCCCGGTAGCGGGCGTCTTCCTCTTCCTGGTCCGCCCCGTCCGCCTCTTCGGCCACGGGCTCGGGCTCGGCGGCCTTGAGGGCGTCCACGGTCCGGCCCAGATGGTACACGAGGGCCTCGATCCCCTCCCCCGTGGCGGCGGAGACCTCGAAGAACGGCACTCCGGCGTCCCCGGCGAACGCCTTCGCGGCGGCCACGGCCTCCGGGTCGGCGGCGTCCCGCTTGGTGGCGGCCACGCACCAGTCCCGGGCGGCGAGGCGGGCGTCGTAGGCGGCAAGCTCGGTCCGCAGGGCGGGCAGGGCCACGTCGGGGGACGGCTCGGCCACGGCGGTCGTGTCGGCCAGGAGGCACAGGTAGCGGCTGCGCTCCGTGTGGCGCAGGAAACGGTCCCCCAGGCCGCGTCCCAGGTGGGCGCCCTCGATGAGGCCCGGGATGTCGGCCACGACGAAGGAGCGGAAGTCGCCCCAGGTAACGACCCCCAGGTTGGGGACCAGGGTGGTGAAGGGGTAGTCGGCCACGCGGGGCCTTGCGGCGGAGATGCGCGAGATCAGGGTGGACTTGCCGGCGTTGGGGAAGCCCACCAGGGCCACGTCCGCCAGGAGCTTCAGCTCCAGGCGCAGGGTGAGGGCCCTGCCCGGCAGGCCCGGCTGGGCGTGGCGCGGGGCCTGGCGGGTGGGGGTGGCGAAGTGCCGGTTGCCCAGGCCCCCCCTCCCGCCCCGGACGACGACCCAGCGCTCGCCGTTCCGGGTCAGGTCGCGCAGGACCTCGCCGGCGTCGGCGTCCCAGACCACCGTTCCCGCCGGGACCCGGACCTCGAGGGTCTCGCCGGAGCGCCCGGTCTTGCCCGACCCCTGGCCGGGGGCGCCGTTCTTGGCGGCGTAGCGCTTGCGGTAGCGCAGCTCGGCCAGGGTGGAGAGGCCGGCGTCCGCCACCAGGACCACGTCGCCGCCCCGGCCGCCGTCGCCGCCGTCCGGGCCGCCCCTGGGGACGTACTTCTCGCGCCGGAAGCTGACGCAGCCGGCGCCGCCGTGGCCGGACTGGACGTGGATGGTCACCTGGTCGACGAACATGGCGAAATACAACGAAAAAGGGGGTGCGACCCGGGCCGCACCCCCCTCACAAAGGGACTCCGTTCGGCGCCGGGGATCAGGCCCCGGCCGGGACCACGCTCACCTGGCGCTTGCCGTACCGGTTGGTGCCGAACTGCACCTGGCCGGTGACCTTGGCGAACAGGGTGTCGTCGCCGCCGCGCCCGACGCCGGGGCCGGGATGGAAGTGGGTGCCGCGCTGGCGCACCAGGATGCTGCCCGCGGGGACCTGCTCGCCGCCGAAGCGCTTGACGCCCAGGCGCTTGGAGTGGCTGTCGCGCCCGTTCTTGGAGGAGCCGCCCGCCTTCTTGTGTGCCATGTCTCGCTACGCTCCGGGAGTCAGGCCGTCGCTTCCGCGGCCGGGGCCTCGCCCTCGCCGGTCGCCTCGGCCTTGGCGGCCGCTTTGGGCGCGGCCTTGGGCTTCTTGGCGGCGGTCTTGGGAGTCGCTTTGG
The DNA here is from genome assembly GCA_964528115.1 of uncultured Nitrospirales bacterium. Lineage (GTDB taxonomy): Bacteria > Nitrospirota > JACRHL01 > JACRHL01 > JACRHL01 > CAZGRJ01. Next base: position 3,472 of record CAZGRJ010000136.1, on the reverse strand, counting down.
GGGCCTCCGCCTTCGCGGCCTCGCCCTTCACGCCCTTGGCGTCGATCCGATCGATCATCAGGCGGGTGATGGACTGGCGGTGGCCCTGCTTCTTGCGGAACTTCTTGCGGCGCTTCTTCTTGAAGACCAGGATCTTGCGGCCCCGGTCCTGGGTGAGCACGGTGGCCTGGACCACGGCCCCGTCCACGAGCGGCTGCCCGATCTCGGTGCCCTGGTCGGTGGTGACGAGGAGCACCTTGTCCAGCTTGACCTTGGCGCCGGGCTCGCCGTCCAGGCGCTCCACGGCGACCACGTCGCCGGGGGCCACCCGGTGCTGCTTGCCGCCGCTCTCGATGATCGCGTACATCGCGCCCTGACCTGCGTTTCACCCGGCGCCGGGGCCGGACCGGAAAAGCGAGTATTTATAGGGGACGCACGGCCCCCGTGTCAACCGGAATCCCGCATCGCTCGGCCCCGGTTGCCACCGGAATCGGGGCGTGCGGGGGGTGGTGGGCGGGCCTGCTAATAAATCAGAAGAGCTCGCGCTCCTCCTTGAACAGGACGAACTCCACGCGCCGGTTCTGGCGCTGGTGCTGGGCGGTGTCGTTGGGCACCACGGGGCGGGTGTCGGCGTAGCCCGCGGAGGAGAGGCGGTGGGGGTCGATGTGGCCCTTGTCCACCAGGTAGCGCAGGGCCGAGATGGCCCGGCTGGTGGAGAGCTCCCAGTTGGAGGGGAAGCGGGCGGTGTGGATGGGGCTGTCGTCGGTGTGGCCCTCGATCGCCACGTTGTAGGGCGAGGCCTTGATGATGCGGCCGATCTCGTCCAGGAACGGCTGGGCGTCGGACTTCAGGTCGGCGTCGCCGGCGGAGAAGAAGACCTGCCCCTGGACCTGCATGAGCACCCCGCGGGAGCTGGCCTTCACGGTCACCGTGTCCTCCAGGCCCATCTCGGAGATGACCTTGCTGATCTCGGTGGCCATCTGCTCGTGCTCGCTGATCTCCTTGATGCGGACCTCCTCCTTCGCCTCCTGGCCCATGCCCATCAGGTCCATGTCCATGGGGCTGTTGTGGGCCACGGTCTCGAAGTCCACGGGGTTCGAATTGTTGTTGAACACCCCGACGGAGGTCTCGGAGGTCACGCCCAGGGCCTCCTGGATCGACTGGGCCATGGCCCGGAACTTCACCAGGTCCATGTTCGAGAACGACAGCAGCAGGATGAAGAAGGTCAACAGCAGCGAGAACATGTCCGCCATGGTCGCCATCCACGCGGGGGCGCCGGCGGGCGGGCACTTGTGGTCGTCGCTCGAATCGCTCACCGGAAGTCGCCTACTCCGCCTCCTCCCCGACCGGGCGGAGGTCGGGGGAGAGGAACGAGATCAGCTGCTCCCGGATGCTGCGCGGGTTCTCGCCGGAGACCATGGCCATCACGCCGCTCAGGGTGATGCGCATGAGGGTGGTCTCCTCGTCGGTGCGGTTCTCCAGCTTCTTGGCGATGGGGCCGCAGACCACGAAGGCCAGCACCGCCCCGTAGAAGGTCGTCAGCAGGGCCACGGCCATGGCCGGGCCGATGGTGGAAGGGTCGCTCATGGTGCGGAGCATCTGCACCAGGCCCACCAGGGTGCCGATCAGCCCCATGGCCGGGGCCGTGCCCTCCATGAACTTGAAGATGTCGTGGCCGCGCTCGTGGCGCTGGCGCAGGGAGGCCATTTCGGTGGAGAGGACCGCCTTGATCGTCTCCGGCGTGCTGCCGTCGATGGCCATCTGGATGCCCTTGTGCAGGAAGGGGTAGTCGATCTGCTCCCGCTCCAGGGCGAGCATGCCGTCCTTGCGGGCCTTGACCGACAGGTTCACGATGCGGTCGATCAGCTCCTCGGGCGGGTCCAGGTGGTAGAAGAAGGCGTTGAGGGCCACCTTGAGGGCGCCGATCACGTACTGGAGGCGCTGCATCGTGAGGGTGCACATGATCGTGCCCCCCAGCACGATGACCACGCTGGGAATATTGATGAACGCGGCCAGGTCGCCGCCCATCATGATCGCCCCAAGGATCATGGCGAGGGCGCCGACCAGCCCGATCAGGGTTGCGATATCCATCGTCCCTCGGACCCGTGCACACCGACGCGGCGTCGTAACTGCCTATCGGCCGTGCAGGGCCGTCACTTGACCGGGGGCACCCGGGCCCCGGGCCGCCCCCCCGAAGGCCCCCCGGGACCCGCGTAACGCGTTGACCTTCCAGAGGCCCATATGGTACGTTTCGGCTCCTTTTGAAGCGGCCTCGGGACGGGCGGGAGCCCGGCCGGCCCGGCTCCCGGGCCAGTTGCCCGGCCCGGTTGTTCGGGATGTTCGGCGGGCCCTGTTTGGGTGCCCTGGTTTAGGGTGCAGGTTTGAGCGACATCGCCACACGCTACGCGGCGGCCCTGTTCGAGGCCGTGCCCGGCGACGAGGCCGTGCAGGACCGGGTGCGCGCCGACCTGACGGCCCTGTCCGGGGCGGCCCGCGAGGAGACCTTCAAGCGCTTCGTCCAGAACCCCCGCGTGACCCCGGAGGACAAGGGACAAGTCCTGGACCGCCTGGCCGAGCAGCAGGGGGCGGCCGAGCCCACCCGGCGGCTCCTGGCCGTGGTCGCGGAGCACGAGCGCGCGGAGCTGCTGCCCGAGATCGCCGAGGCCTACGGGCGCCTGGTGGACGCCGCCCGGGGCCGGGAGGCCGTGACCGTGACCGCCGCCTTCGACCTGCCCGCCGACCTGAGGTCCAACGTGGAGACCCGCCTGCGGCGCTTGCTGGGCGAGCGGACCGAGATCCGCCACCGGGCCGACCCGGCGGCGCTGGGGGGGCTGGTCGTGCAGATCGGCTCCAAGGTGTTCGACCACAGCATCAAGAGCCGGCTCGCCGAGCTGCGCCAGGCCATATGAACGCGCGAATGCGCCGGATCACTGTGAAATCGAGGAGAAGGGCGCCCCGATGACCATCAAGGCCGCGGAGATCACCCAGCTCATCAAGGAGCAGATCAAGGGGTACGAGAAGGTCGCCGAGGTCGCCGAGACCGGCACCGTCCTGGCCGCCGGCGACGGCATCGCCCGGATCTACGGCCTGGAGAACGCCATGGCGGGCGAGCTGCTGGAGTTCCCCGGCGGCGTGCGCGGCATGGTGCTGAACCTGGAGGAGACCCAGGTGGGCGCCGTGCTCCTGGGCGAGTTCGCCGGCATCAAGCAGGGCGACCAGGTCAAGCGCACCGGCCGCATCACCGAGGTGCCCGTAGGGCCGGCGCTCCTGGGCCGGGTGGTGAACGGCATCGGGGAACCCATCGACGGCAAGGGCCCCATCAAGACCGAGCACACCCGCCGGGTGGAGCTGGTGGCCCCCGGCATCGTGGCCCGCAAGAGCGTGCACGAGCCGCTCCAGACCGGCCTGAAGGCCATCGACGCCCTGGTGCCCATCGGGCGCGGCCAGCGCGAGCTGATCATCGGCGACCGCCAGACCGGCAAGACCGCCGTGG
>CAZGRJ010000135.1:0-6491 GCA_964528115.1 uncultured Nitrospirales bacterium | reverse complement strand
TCGCGCAGGTGGCCCATCAGGTCGCGCATGGCGAGGGCGGTGCCGATGCCGTCCTCGCTGAACGGCTTGCCGGTGGGGCCGAGCACGGCGGCGCCGGCCTTCAGGCAGCGGCCGGCCAGGGGGATGTCGGCGGTGACGGCGATGTCGTGGGCGGTGATTCGCTCGGCGATCCAGTCGTCGGCGGCATCGGCGTCCCCGCCCACCACCACCCGCCGGACATGCTCGCCCTCGGGGAGGCGCATATATGCGTTGCTGACCATGTGCACGGCGACCCCGTGCCGGGCGGCCACGCGCGCCACCTCGTCCTTCACCGGACAGGCGTCGGCATCCACGTAGATGTCCATTCAGGTCTCCACGGCGGCCAGTCTAGCGGAGGGGGCCGGCGGCCTGGGTACAATGAACCATGGGCGATTCCCTGTTTCGCCGACTGCCGTGGGGGGCGTACGGGCTGCTCGGCGTGGCGATGCTCCTGGGCGGCTGCGCCGCGGTCGTCGCGTCCTACCGCTACATTTCGCTAGAGCATGACGCGGACGCCGTCGTCGTCCGGCGCGACCGGCCCTCGCCGGGGGTGGTCCAGTGGTCCATCGGGCAGATCCCGGTGGCCTACGAGGTCGCGCGGGCGGACTACACGCTGCGGTTCGAGATCGACCCGCATCGGTACGCCCCGGTGGAGCCGGAGATGACCGTCCGCGTCGTTCCGGCCGGCGCCGGGGCCCTGGGCATCCGGCCCGAGCGCGGCGGGGAGCCCGCGGACTGCGACCCGTGGGACGTGCCCGCCGGCGACCCGCCTCCCGACCGGGCGAGGTTCGTCCACGGCCACGGGTGCGATTTTGTCTGGGTGCCCTCGGGATTCCGGATGCGCTTCCGGGTGGTGGACGAGGACGGCGCCGTGGTCGGGACGGAGGACATCCCGTACACGGTCGAGATGGACGGCGGGTACGTGTTCTAGGACCCGCCCGGGCTGGTACGATCCGACCCCATGCTCCGCGCCATCATCCTCGACATGGACGGCACGCTGTGCGAGTCGGAGGAGGTCCACCGGCGGGCGTTCAACCGGGCGTTCGCGGAGGTGGGGCTCACCTGGGACTGGGACCGGGACCTGTACGGGCGGCTGCTCCGGGTGAAGGGCGGCGTGGACCGGCTCAAGCACTACATGGAGACGCTGGCGGACCCGAGGCCGGCGGGCGACCTGGACGCCCAGGCGCGGGAGCTGCACGGGCGCAAGACGGGAATCTTCAAGCAGCTGGTCGCCGAGGGCGTGCCACCCCGGCCGGGGGTCGTGCGGCTCATGGACGAGGCAAGGGACGCGGGCATCCGCCTGGCGCTGGTCACGTCGGCGTCCGTGCCGACGGCCACGGCGCTGGTGCAGGGGACGGTGGGGGCGGACGGGCTGGCGGCGTTCGCGGCCGTCTGTACGGGCGACAAGGTGGCACACAACAAGCCGGCGCCTGACCTGTATCGCATGGCCTTGAAAGAACTCGGGCTGCCGCCGGAAGCGTGCATCGCCATCGAGGACGACCGGGCCGGGCTGACTTCGGCGACCGGTGCGGGGGTGGCCGTCGTGGCGACGCCAAGCGGCTACAGCGCGGGGGAGGACTTTTCCGGGGCGCGGGCGGTCGTCAGCGACCTGGGCGACCCGGGGCGGCCGTGCCGGGCGATCGCGGGGCCGGCGCCGCCGGAAGGCGTCGTGGACGTGGCGTGGCTGGGGAAGTTGCTGGCCGGAGACGGGACAAAAAATCCGTGAGATCGGGCGGCGAGACGGCGCGTTGGTGTACCCTGCCGCCCCGCGGGGGTGCGCGGTGGAACGGATGTCGGACCGGCGCGGGCGCCGGCGGAGCCACAGGAGAGGGGCATGATCCCATGATCAACATCTACCACGTCCACCCCATGCTCGTTCACTTCCCCATCGTCCTGTTCATGGCGGCGGTGGCGTTGCAGTTCCTGGTCATGCTGCGCGCGGGCGACCTGGCGGCGCCCGACTGCCTGCCCCGCACGGCCCTGTGGGCCCTGCTCATCGGCGCGGCGGCGGCGATCGCGGCGGCGGTGTTCGGGGACATCGCCCTGGACCACGCGGCCGACCTGGGGTTCCCCAAGGGCGAGCTGGAGGAGCACGAGGAGCTGGGCTACGCCACGATGTGGACGATGATCGCCCTGGCGCTCGTCCACCTGGGGGCGCGCTTCCGCCGCATCCCGCTGGCCGGCGGCCGGGGCTGGATCGTGGCGGGGATCGGGCTCGCGGGCGTCGTGCTGATGATCGTGGCCGCCGCCCACGGGGGCGAGCTGGTCTACGAGCTGGGGGTGAACGTCACCCCCGTCAAGCCGTAAGCGCCGGTCAGTACCAGAGGCGCACGCCGATCAGGGCCGCCCGCTCCACCGGGTCGCCGCCCGCGGCGCGGACCCGCCCGGCGGTGGCGCCGGTCTGCCGCACGTAGGACACGCCCACGTAGGGCGCCACCTCCCGCACCAGCTCGTAGCGCAGGCGCAGCTCCAGGGCCAGGTCGTTCAGGCCCCGGGCGAGGGGCAGGTCGTCCACCTCTTGCGCCGCGGCGTTCACCTCGACGCGCGGGGTGGCGATGAGGCGCTGGGTGAGGAGCAGATCCCAGGCGCCCTCGATCCGGGCCGAGAGGTCGGCCTCGTCGCTCAGGAACAGGGCGGCCTCCACGTCGATGTCGAGGGGCGCGACGCCCTGGACGCCGAGGACCGCATGGGCCCGGGAGGGGTGCGGACGAAAGTCGTCGCGGACACCGGCCTGAACGTCCCAGAAGGGCGAGACCAGGCGGCTGTAAAGAAGCTGCACCTCGGCGGCCCGCCAGCCGTCCCCCGGGTCGGCGCCGGGGGCCTGCTCGGCGTCGGCCTTCAGCCACACCTTGTGGCGGTCGTTGCCGACCCACAGGTCGCCGTCCAGGAGCCAGGCGTCGTCGCCCTTCCTGGCGCGCCACTCCAGGCGGTCTGCGTCCGCGAAGACCCGGATTCGGTCGTCGTGGATGGCCGTGCCGATGCCGGGCGGCCCGTCCGCCAACGCGGGAACCGCCGGCGCGAGGGCCGCCGCCAACGCCAGGCCCGCCAAGCCCGCCGGGGGCCGGGTCCGGGGCCGCATCAGGCGCCCGCGTCGCCTGCGGGGGTGACGACCACCTTGCGGAACATGCCCGCCTCCATGTGGTAGAGGAGGTGGCAGTGGAAGGCCCACTGGCCCGGGGCGTCGGCCGTGACCAGGGCCGATACGCGCTCCCCCGGCCGCACGATGATCGTGTGCTTGCGGGGGGCGTAGGCGCCGTTGCCGTTCTCGAGCTGCATCCACATGCCGTGCAGGTGGATCGGGTGCTCCATCATGGTGTCGTTGACCAGGACCACACGAACCCGCTCGCCCTCCTTGAGGGTGATCGGCAGAGCGTCGGAGAACTTCTTGCCGTCGAACGACCACATGTAGCGCACCATGTCGCCGGTCAGGTGCAGCTCGATCTCCCGGTCCGGCGGGCGCGCGTCGTAGAACGGCGTGCGGGCGCGCAGGTCGGCGTAGGTGAGGACGCGCCGGCCGCTGTCGCCCAGGCCGAGGCCGGGCTTGGCCAGCTCGCCGTCGGCGGCGGGCATCGCCATGCCCGAGCGGTCCACGCCCTTCATCGGCAGGCCGGCCATCTTCATGCCGGGCATGTCCGACATCGCCCGGACGGGTGGCGGGCGGCGCTCGGGAATGGGGGCGGAGGCGCCCGCGCGGGTGGCCAGGGTGCCCCGGGCGTAGCCGCTGCGGTCCATGGCCTCGGCGAATATCGTGTAGGCGGCGGCATCCTTCGGGGTCACGATCACGTCGTAGGTCTCGGCGACCCCTAAGCGCATCTCGTCCACGGTGACCGGCTCCACGTCCTGGCCGTCGGCCTCCACCACGGTCATGGCGAGGCCCGGCACGCGCACGTCGAAGAAGGTCATGGAGGAGCCGTTGATGACCCGCAGGCGCACCCGCTCGCCGGGGGCATAGAGGCCGGTCCAGCCCACCCGGGGCGGCTTGCCGTTCATCAGGTACGTGTAGGTGGCGCCGGTCACGTCGGCGATGTCGGTGGGGCCCATGCGCATCCTGCCCCACGCCACCCGGTCGGCCACGGCGGCGCCGAGGCCCTCGCGCTTCGCGTCGTGGAAGAAGTCGCCCACGGTGCGGCGGTGCTGGTTGTAGTAGCCCGGGTCCTTCTTCAGGCGCGCCATGACGCGCTCCGGGTCCTCGTCGGTCCAGTCGGAGAGCATGACCACGTAGTCCCGGTCGTAGGCGAAGGGCTCAGCGGTCTTGGGCGAGATGACGAGGGGGCCGTAGAGGCCCGACTGCTCCTGGGTGCTGCTGTGGCCGTGGTACCAGTAGGTGCCGCTCTGGGCGACGGTGAAGCGGTAGGTGAAGGTCTGCCCCGGGGCGATGCCCGAGAAGCTCACGCCCGGCACGCCGTCCATCGTGTAGGGAAGCAGGATGCCGTGCCAGTGGAGCGACGTGGGCCGGTCCATGCGGTTGGTGACCCGGATCGTCACCTGCTCCCCCTCCCGCCAGTGGAGGGTGGGGCCCGGGACCGTGCCGTTGATGGTCGTGGCCGTGGCGGCCTGGCCGGTGAGATTCACGGGCGTCTCGTCGATGACCAGGTCGTAGGTGGCGGCGAGCGCCAGATGGGCAACCGGCGCCGCCCAGACCAGGGCGGCGAGCGCGGCCGGAGCCAAGCGTCGGATCGTCATGGTGCGGTCCCCCCAGGAAACACGTTGCCCTCTCGGGCCCGGGGCCGCATCCCCCGCCGGGCTATCCCGATGCGGCCAGCATGGCACGGACCGCAGCCCGGGCACCGGAGGCGTCGCGTTTCGTGACGAGCACCCAGTCGGCGCCGCCCTGCTCGGTCCAGGCGAAGGTGAGGCCGTTGTCCTCCATGACCCACGTCTTGTGGTCCCCCATCATCCCGGCCGTCGCCTCCGACGGCACCAGCACCGCGTCCCGCGGCGCGAAGACGGCGAGGACGTCGTCGCGGGTCCCGCGCCGGTCGCGGTATTGGATCAGGCCCCACCCCTTCCCCAGGTTCAGCGCCCGCACGCCGGTGGGAACGAGGCCGGCGGCCGACAGGTCGGGCAACCGTGCGTTCGGGCCCACGTGCTCGGAGAGCCAGCGGGCCAGCTCGGACCGCCCGCCGGACTCGAACATGCGGATGCCGTCGGCGTAGGCGGCATTGTAGACGCCGCGCAGGGCGTGGGACACCTCGCGGGGCCCAGGCGTCACGGGCCCACGCTCGGAGACGAACTTGGAGACCCCCCACACCCCGAATGTGAACATGAGGGTCGCCGCCACCACAAAGATGATGCCGCGCCGCATGTAGACGTCTTCCAGGGAACGGATGCGGGCGTCGCGCCGGGCGCGCTCCTCCGGGTCCAGCCCCGGCGGCGGACCGGTGGGCCCGCGCGCGCCCATGGGACCGCGGGCGGGCCCCGACGCGTCCGGCCCGGAGGGGCCGTCGGCGGCACCCGACACGTCCTTGTCGATGGGACGCTCGGATTCGGACATCACACCTCCGGTTTTCAGGCGCGCAGCGTGGAAGATGGCCGGCGGGCAGCCGGGGCTCCACCTTAGCAGAAGCCCGCGCCCGCACCAACCGCGCGGGGACGCGGCGGGAGAGGGCGCGCGGGGCGCGGCCGTCGTTGACTTGGGCGCGAAACCGGCCGTACCCTCAAACCCTCCCGTGCCGTCACGAAAATGCCCCGCCGCGGTGCCCGCCCGCGCGGTCCGCGAAGGTGACGGACGGACCCACATCCATCGGAGCATGAGGGCACCGGAAGACATGATCGCGAAGAAGCAGGCGGCCAAGGGCAACCCGACCCCGACCGGACGCAGCGCCTCCCCGGCCGGCAACGACCCGGGCCCGGAAGCGTGGTATCCGGCATCGGAGAAGCACTACGTCGCCGGCAGCCAGCCCGGCGTGCGCGTGCCCATGCGCCGGGTGAGCCTGTCGCCCACCCGCCAGGGGGACCACGATACCCCCAACACCCCCGTTCTCCTGTACGACACCAGCGGGCCGTACACCGACCCGGCCGCGACGATCGACTTCGCCCAGGGCCTCGCCCCCCTGCGCGCTGACTGGATCGAGGCGCGGGGCGACACGGAGGTCCTGGACGGGCTCACCTCCGGCTACGGCCGTGCGCGCGCCGCCGACCCGGCCCTGGACCCGGTGCGCTTTTCGGCCCTCCGCCCGCCCCGGCGAGCCCTCTCCGGCGGTGCCGTCACCCAGATGCATTACGCCCGCAAGGGGGTGGTCACGCCCGAGATGGAGTACATCGCCATCCGGGAGCGCCAGCGCATCGAGGAGATGGCGGACCTCGCGCACCAGCACCCGGGCGAGGCGTTCGGCGCCCGGATACCGAAGGACATCACGCCCGAGTTCGTCATGGGCGAGGTGGCCCGCGGGCGCGCCATCATCCCGGCCAACGTGAACCACCCGGAACTGGAGCCGATGATCATCGGCCGCAACTTCCTGGTGAAGATCAAC
>CAZGRJ010000134.1:0-6514 GCA_964528115.1 uncultured Nitrospirales bacterium | reverse complement strand
GCGGCCGGGGCAAGGCCGGGGGCGTGAAGCTGGCGAAGTCCCTCGACGAGGTCCGGGACCATGCCGCCGGCATGCTCGGGGCCACCCTGGTCACCCACCAGACCGGCCCGGAGGGCAAGGAGGTGGGCAGAGTGTACGTCGAGGAGGGGTGCGACATCGCCCGCGAGCTCTACCTCGGCGCCGTGATCGACCGGAGCACCTGTGCGGTCACCCTCATGGCGAGCACCGAGGGGGGCGTGGAGATCGAGGAGGTGGCCGCCCGCAGCCCGGAGAAGATCCTCAAGGAGCGGGTCGATCCCGCCGTGGGCCTGCAGCGCTTCCAGTGCCGCAACCTGGCCTTCCAATTGGGGCTCGGAGGCGACCAGGTGCGGGCCTTCGTGACCCTCGTGCAGGGGCTCTACAAGGCCTTCGTCGAGTCCGACGCGTCCCTCGTGGAGATCAACCCCCTGGTCGTCACCGGCTCGGGCGGCGTGATCGCCCTGGACGCCAAGATGAACTTCGACGACAACGCCCTTTACCGCCACCCGGAGATCGAGGGCCTGCGCGACCTGACGGAGGAGGACCCCAAGGAGCTCGAGGCGTCGCGCTTCGAGCTGAACTACATCGCCCTGGACGGCAACATCGGCTGCATGGTCAACGGCGCCGGCCTCGCCATGGCGACCATGGACATCATCAAGCTCAAGGGCGGCGAGCCCGCGAACTTTCTGGACGTGGGCGGCGGCGCCAAGGCCGACCAGGTGCGCGAGGCCTTCAAGATCATCCTCTCCGACCCGAGCGTGAAGGGCATCCTGGTGAACATCTTCGGCGGCATCATGCGCTGCGACGTGATCGCGGAGGGCATCATCAGCGCCGCCAAGGAGGTGAACATCACCGTGCCGCTGGTGGTGCGCCTGGAGGGGACCAACGTGGACAAGGGGCGCGAGATGCTGGACGGGTCCGGCCTGGACATCATCGCCGCCAAGGGGTTGAACGAGGCGGCCGAGAAGGTCGTCGCGGCCGTCGCGTAGGGGACGGGCTTGCGTAAGGGGATGGCGGGATGAGCGTGCTGGTCGACAAGACGACGAAGGTGATCTGCCAGGGCTTCACCGGGGCCCAGGGCACGTTCCACAGCGAGCAGGCCATCGCCTACGGCACCCAGATGGTGGGCGGGGTCACGCCCGGCAAGGGGGGCACCACCCACTTAGGGCTGCCGGTGTTCGACACCGTGGAGGCCGCCGTGGCCGCCACCGGCGCCGATGCGACCATGATCTACGTGCCGCCCCCCTTCGCCGCGGACGCCATCCTAGAGGCCGCCGCCGCCGACATCCCCCTCGTCGTCTGCATCACCGAGGGCATCCCGGTCCTCGACATGGTCCGGGTCAAGCGCTACCTGAGTGGCCGCAAGAGCCGCCTGATCGGCCCCAACTGCCCGGGCATCATCACCCCCGAGGCGTGCAAGATCGGCATCATGCCGGGCCACATCCACAAGAAGGGCTCCATCGGCATCGTTTCACGCTCCGGCACCCTCACCTACGAGGCGGTCAAGCAGACCACCGACGCCGGGCTCGGCCAGACCACCTGCATCGGCATCGGCGGCGACCCGGTCAACGGTACCAACTTCATCGACTGCCTGGCCCTGTTCCAGGACGATCCCGAGACCCGGGGCATCATCCTGATCGGCGAGATCGGCGGCTCCGCCGAGGAGGAGGCCGCGGACTACATCCGGGAACACGTCACCAAGCCCGTGGTGGCCTTCATCGCCGGCGCCACGGCCCCTCCGGGGCGGCGCATGGGCCACGCCGGCGCCATCATCGCGGGCGGCAAGGGCGGCGCCGAGGACAAGTTCCGCGCCCTGGACGCCGCCGGCGTCAAGACCGTGCGCAACCCCACCCAGCTGGGGTCCGCCATGGCGGAGGCCGTGGGCGGCTGAGGCCGCCGGGCCGGCGCCCGTGCTCTACTCGACCCACTCCTACGACGCGCCCCGCGAGGCCACCCTTGGGGACGCCATCGCCAAGGCCAAGGCCTGGCTCGCCGCGGGCGAGATCGGCATGGTGGTAGGCTACGGCCGCCAGAGCTCCTTCACCGACCTGACCATGCCCACGTTCGTGACCGACCCCGAGCAGCTCGACGACGAGCTGGTCTGGAACGCCTTCTGCGACTACAACCTGCTCAACTACGCCGAGCTCGGCGCCCGGGAGCAGGCCAAGGCGCGCGGCGGCGTGGCGGTCTTCGTCAAGCCGTGCGAGCTGCACAACCTGGACATCCTCACCGAGGAGGGCAACATGTCCGGGGTCAGCGAGCAGAACACTCGCCCCCTGGTCATGCGCTGCGAAGGCGTGTACGAGACCGAGCGCCTGAACGCCTACACCCGCGACAAGGCGGAGCTGAAGGTCCAGACCAAGTGCCTGGACTGCCCCGAGTACCTGGCCGCCCACGGCGCCGAGAAGGTGGCGCGCGAGAAGGCCGCCCGCACCGACTACCAGGAATACACCCGCCGCATGGCGGACGACACGGGCATCGACTGGGCCACCACCCTGAACCGCTGCCTGCACTGCTACGCCTGCCGCAACGTCTGCCCGTCGTGCTACTGCACCGACGGGTGCCCCGTGGATGAGGCCGCCACCGCCCACGTGACCAACGCCCTCAAGCTGGTGCGCGGCATCGAGACCACCCGTCAGGTGGTCTACAACCTGGTGCGCACCTGGCACATCCAGTCGCGCTGCTCCGAGTGCCTGGAGTGCGAGCGCGTCTGCCCCGTGGACATCCCCATCATGGCCCTGAAGGCCAAGCTGGGGCGCGAGTTCGCCGGGGAGGGGAGCCCGGGCGACGTGATCGGCTTCCTCACCGCGATGACCGCCAAGATCGTGACCGAGGGCATTGGGGCGGGCGCGGGGGCGAAGGAGCCCGACAAGTGAGCGTGCGCGGCTACATCCGCCCCCGGGACCTGTGGGGGATCGTGGACCGGCTCGCGGAGCAGGGGGTGCGCGTCGTCGCCCCCACCCGGGTGGAGGGGACGTGCCTGTTCGGCGAGGTGACCAGTTCCAAGGAGGTCGTCACCGACTACCTGCTGCCCCAGAACACCTTCAAGGAGTTCATCTTCCCCAAGGAGGAGCAGGTCCTCACCTACATCCGCAACCCCGACGGCGGCTACGCCCTCACCGCGCCGCCCAGGAGCTACCCGGAGACCGTGATCCTGGGCGGCCGGCCGTGCGACGCGGCCGGGATCGCCGTGTCGCTGAAGTCGGTCTTCTCGGGCGGGAAGTGGGGCCACGAGGACTCGCTGTTCCTGGACCGCCTGGCGGTCACCACGATCGTCTCCATCTCCTGCGACAAGCCCGACCTGTCGTGCTTCTGCACCAGCATGGGCCTGGGGCCGGACGACCGCGGCGGGAGCGACGTGCTGATGACCCTCACCGAGGCCGAGGACCCGGTGTACGTGGTGGAGGCCCTGAACGACAAGGGCCAGGCCTTCGTCGAGCGCTTGGGGGGCGTGGTGCGCACCGACCACGAGCCGCGCTACCTCTACCTGCTGCGCCGCGAGGCCGGGGAGGCGGCCCGGGAGCGCTTCGTGCGGGTGTTCGACATCGAGCGCGTGAAGGACTTTCTGGACGACCCGTCCAACTTCGACGACGAGCTCTATGCACGCCTGGGCACCAAGTGCATCTCGTGCGGCGTGTGCACCTTCGAGTGCCCCACCTGCCACTGCTTCGACTTCAAGGACGTGGGCACCCCCGAGGAGGGCACCCGCCTGAAGGTGTGGGACTCGTGCCAGTTCCCCGACTTCACCGTGCACGCCACCGGCCACCAGCCCCGGCCGTACCCGTGGGAGCGCTACCGCAACCGCTTTTTGTGCAAGTTCAAGATCTACGAGGACACCTTCGAGACCCCGGGCTGCACCGGCTGCGGCCGCTGCGTGCGCGACTGCCCGGTGCACGTGGACATCACCACCTACGCCATGCAGGCCGGCGCCAAGCAGCGGCGCCTTTTGGAGATCGCCACGTAGATGGGCGGCGCGGCCCTCTCCCAGACGTCGGTGGCGACGGGGAGCCTCTACCTCCCCAAGCTCGCCCGCATCCGCAAGGTCATCCGCGAGACCCACGACGTGGTCACCTTCCAGCTCGAGCTGGTGGACGAGGCGGAGCGCAAGGCGTTCTCCTACAAGGTCGGCCAGTTCGGCGAGTTCTCCATGTTCGGGGTGGGGGAGAGCACCTTCAACATCTCCTCCTCGCCCACCTGGGACACCCACTTCGAGTGCTGCTTCCGGGCCGTGGGCCAGGTCACCAAGGCCCTGGTGAAGCTGAAGGAGGGCGACGTCATCGGCTTCCGCGGGCCCTACGGCAACTCCTACGACCTCAAGGCAATGGAGGGCAAGGACCTGGTCTTCGCCGCGGGCGGCATCGGCTTCCCGCCCATCCGCTGCCTCATCTGGAACCTCCTGGAGGCGCGCGACCGCTACGGCGCCATCGTCGTGGTCCACGGCGCCCGGACCGCGGGCGACCTGATCTACCAGCGCGAGATGAAACAGTGGGCGGCGCGCGGCGACATGCACGTCATCAAGACCGTGGACCCGGGCGGCGAGTCGGACGGCTGGGACGGCGAGGTGGGCTTCGTCCCCACGGTGCTGGAGGAGCGCGTGCCGTGGATCCTGGAGCGCCAGGGCCGGGGCATCGCCAACGCCATGGCCTTCACCTGCGGCCCGCCCATCATGACGAACTTCGTGATCCAGGCCCTGACCCGCATGGGCTTCGGCCTGGATCAGATCGTCCTGACCCTGGAGAACAAGATGAAGTGCGCCGTGGGCAAGTGCGGGCGGTGCAACATCGGAGGGACGTACGTCTGCCTGGAGGGCCCGATCTTCACGGCCGACCAGGTGGCGGCGATGCACGACGATGCGTGAGGAAGACCCCGTCCGGCTGGAGGACCTGAGCATCCTGGAGGTGCGGATCCTCAAGTTCCTCTACTGCCAGAACCCGCACCGCGACTTCACCGACCCCAAGGAGCGCTTCCGCTTCGACCACGGCCTGGAGCTGATGCCCGTCAACGGCATGCTGATGCGCCTCTACCTCACGGGCCTGAAGAAGGGCTCCGACCTGCACCGGCGCATCGACGAGGGGGTCTGCATCCAGGGCGGCACGCTGAACTTCATCCTCAGCCAGCTCAAGGCCCCCCGGATGGTCCCCGGCACCCGCGTCGACATGCCCGCGTCGTGGCGCCATTCCTTCGAGGACGCCATCCACGCCCTGATCCACCGGGGCATGCTCCGGGGCTTCACCGCCGGGCACGAGATCGCCGAGGGCGAGGACGGCTTCCGCGCCCCCGTGCCGGCCCCCTGGACGCCCGGGAAGGAGGAGCCGCTGATGGGGGTCTCCATGACCCAGAAGGGCTTCGAGACCGCGCGCGACCTCTTCCTGCAGCTCGCCGAGGCCGGGGATTGACCGGGGCGACGGTCCTCTACGTCACCCGCCACGGCCAGACCGACGCCAACCTCCAGCAGCGGGTGCAGGGGCAGGGCGACACCCCCCTGAACGCCCAAGGGCTTGCCCAAGCCGAGGCCCTGGCGGACTATTTCAGTGAACGGCCCGAGGACCTTCCGGTCGACCGGATCGTCTCCTCCGACCTGCCCCGCGCCCGCCGCACCGCCGAGGTCCTGGCGGCGCGCCTCAAGGTCGAGGCGACGTTCCACCCGGAGCTGCGGGCCCGCCGCATGGGGGACTTCGAGGGGCGCACCCACGCCGAGCTCATGGCCGCCGACCCGGTGGCCTTCGCGGCACTGAAGCACGACCCGGCGTTCGTGCCCCCCGGCGGCGGCGAGTCGGTCAACGACCTGCGCGCGCGCCTGGTCCCCTTCGTGGCGCGCCTGGTGGCCGACAACCCGGGGCGGCACGTCGTGCTCGTGTCGCACCACAAGGTCTGCCAGCTCGTGCTGGGGGAGCTGGTGGAGGGGGGCCGCATGACGAGGATTCCCAACGCCCGGCCGGCCGTCGTCGTTCACGAGGACGGCCGCTACCGGCTTGAGGACGTGCAAGATATCCATATGGAAGACCCGAAGGAGATGAACCATGGCCGTTGAGACCGACGTGATCCCGATGGGCACCCCCTGCCCCGACTTCGACCTCCCCGCCGTAGACGGCCGCCGCTACCGCCTCTCGGACTTCGCGAAGAGCGACGTGCTGGTGGTCATGTTCATCTGCAACCACTGCCCCTACGTGAAGGCCGTCGAGGACCGCATCCTGGCGCTCGCCCACGGCTACAACCCGGAGCAGGTCCAGTTCGTCGCCATCTGCGCCAACGACGCCGACAACTACCCCGACGACTCCTTCGACAACCTGAAGGCCCGCTGGCAGCAGAAGGGCTACGGCTTCCCCTACCTCCACGACGAGGCCCAGACCGTCGCGAAAACCTTCCGCGCCGTCTGCACCCCCGACCTGTTTGTCTACGACAAGGACCGCAAGCTCGCCTACCACGGCCGCCTGGACGACAACTGGAAGGAGCCCTCCCAGGTCACGAAGCAGGACATGAAGGAGGCCATCGACGC
>CAZGRJ010000133.1:0-6575 GCA_964528115.1 uncultured Nitrospirales bacterium | reverse complement strand
CGTCGGTCTCCAGGCCCACCTCGAACAGCAGCAGGATGATGCCGATCTCGGCCAGCAGCTTGATCGCGGGCTCGGGCGCCACCCAGCCGAACACGCTGGGCCCCAGGATCACCCCGGCCACCAGCTCGCCGATCACCGGCGGGGCGCCCAGGCGTCCCGCGACCTCGGCCATCACCCGGGCGGCCAGGAGGATGACCGTCAGCTGGAGAAAGAGAACGTGGACTTCCATCGGTCTCCGGCGCCGGAGCGCGCCACCACGGCGGCCCTACAGGGCCGTCTCCTGCTGCTTGCGGCGGCGCCACCACGCCACACCCGCCACCGCCACGCCGGCACCCACGCCGTCCGCCGCCAGGTCCTTCACGTCCGGGGTGCGGGTCGGGACGAAGCGCTGGTGCAGCTCGTCCACGCCGCCGTAGGCCACGCTGAGCACCAGCGCGAGCAGGAGGGAGCGGCCCGTGGACCAGGCCGGGAAGGCGCGCCGGATGCCCCACGCGGTGAGGACGGCGAGCACCGCGAAGATCGTCATGTGGGCGACCTTGTCCGCGTTGTGAAACCCGAGCGCCACGTGGGGGAACGGCCGGCTCGACAGGAAGAAGATCAGCCCGGCGTGGAGGGCGGCCGGGACCAGGTAGACGACGCGTGCGATCAGGCGGCCTCCCCGAGGAGGGCGCTCGGGTGCGCCTCGGTCACCCGCACCTTGCGGAACGTGCCCACCCACGCCGGCGGCCCCTCCAGGTGCACGAGCACCCCCTCGCCCAGGCGGCCCGACAGGCGCGCGGCGTTGCGCTTGCTCACCCCCTCCACCAGCGCCTCGCGGGTGGCGCCCACCAGGCGTCCGTGGTGCGCCAGGGTGATCGGGCGCTGGAGGTCGAGCAGGCGGGAGAGGCGCTCGGCCCTGACCTCGTCCGGGACCTGGTCGTCGAAGGCCAGGGCCGGGGTGTTCGGGCGGCGCGAGTACTTGAAGCCGTACAGGTTGAAGAAGCCGATCTCCGCCACCGCGTCCATGGTGCGCGCGAAGTCGTCGTCGGTCTCGCCCGGGAAGCCCACGATGACGTCCGTGGTCACGGCGAGGCCCGGCACGGCGGCGCGGGCGCGGGCGACGCGGTCCCGGTAGAAGTCCCAGGTGTAGCCGCGGCCCATGCGCTCGAGCACCCGGTCGGCGCCGGACTGCATGGGCAGGTGCAGGTGGGGGGCGACCTCGGGCAGATCGCCGAGGGTCTCGATCAGGCGGTCCGAGAAGTCGCGCGGGTGGCCGGTCGTGTAGCGGATGCGGCGGATGCCCGGCACGGCGGCGACGCGCCGCAGCAGCTCGGCGAAGTCGTTGCCGGGCGCGCCGCCACCGAAGGCGGTCACGTTCTGGCCCAGGAGCGTCACCTCCACGTAGCCCGCGTCCGCCAGACCCTCGACCTCCGACACCACCCCCTCCAACGTCCGGCTCACCTCGCCGCCCCGGGTGGTGGGCACGACGCAGAAGGCGCAGTGCTTGTCGCACCCCTCCATGACCGTCACCCAGGCCCGGTGGGGGTCGGCCCGCACGTGGGCGCCGGCGGCGTCGGGGCGGGTGTGGATGGCGGTCTCGGCCACGCGCTCCCCGGCCTCCAGGCGGTCCATCAGCTCGGGCAGCGCCACGATGGCGCGGGAGCCGAACACCAGGTCCACGCCCCGGTCGCCGGAGAGGAGCCGCTCGCCCTCCTGCTGGGCCACGCAGCCGGCCACGGCCACGGTCATGGGGGCGCCGCGCCCGGCCTCCACGAGCTTCAGGCGGCCCAGGTCGGAGTAGACCTTGTTCTCGGCCCCCTCGCGGATGGCGCAGGTGTTCAGGACGACGAGGCCCGCATCCTCGGCCGCCGCGGCCATGGAATAGCCGCGGTCGATGAGGGCCCCGGCGATGCGCTCGCTGTCGGAGGCGTTCATCTGGCACCCGTAGGTGCGGATGTAGAAAGTACGGCACTCCACCGGGATACCCCTCCCCGCCGCGGCCCCCCCGCGGCGGTGCGGGATACTTGGCGTGATGGCGGGGGATGCATTATACCTAATGGGTCCTTTCGGGACCGCCGGGCCACCCGGCCCTGGAGAGGCAACGCACACCCTGTCCGCCGCCGACCCGAGGACGCCGAGCCAACTGCCATGCTGCCGCCGAACGCAAAGCCCTACCTGGTGCGCGCCATCTACGACTGGTGCCTGGCGGAGGGCCACACCCCCTACGTCCTGGTGGCCGCCGCCCAGCCCGGCGTGCGCTTCCCGGCGGGCTACGAGAAGGACGGCCGCATCACCCTGAACATCGCCCCCCGGGCGGTGGACGCCTTCGAGATGGGGCTCGATCGCATCCGTTTCATGGGCCGGTTCGGCGGCCAGGTGCACGGCATCGAGGTGCCGATGAACGCGGTCATCGCCGTGTTCGCCGCCGAGACCCATGACGGCATCGTGTTCGGCGATCCCCCGGCCCCGCCGGCCGAGCCGCCCAACGGCGACCAACCGACCGAGGACGCCGGCTCCGAACCCCCCGCGACGCCCAAGGCCGGCTCGCCCCGCCTGCGCCTGGTCAAGTAGCCGGGGTGCGGCGCGCCAGCCGGTTTCGGATCGCGGCCGTGTGCGCCGCCCTGGGGTGCGCGGCCGTGGCCGGAGCCGACCCCGCGCGCGCGGCCGATCTACTCGCAGCCAACCTCGCCGACATCTCCGAGCCCGCGTCCGGCGCGCCCGTGAAGCTCGAGCTGCACCGCGAGGGCGGGGGCTTCATGTCGCCCGTGTTCCTGACCGAAGCCCCGGACGACAGCGGCCGGGTCTTCGTCCTGGAGCAGGAGGGCCGCGTCCGGCTGCTCACGCCCGGCGCCCTGGACCACCCGACGTACCTGGACCTGCGGCCGTTGATCCGCTCCGGCGGCGAGCGCGGCCTCCTGGGCCTCGCCTTCCACCCCCGGTTCGCGAAGAACGGGCGCCTGTTCGTCTACTTCACCAACCGGGGCGGCGACATCGTGGTGGCGCGCCTGACCGCCAATCCCCCGGACACGGACCGGGTGGACCCGGCCACGCTCAAGCCGGTCCTGCTCATCGACAACCCCGCCCCCAACCACAACGGCGGCATGATCGCCTTCGGCCCGGACGGCTACCTTTACGCCGGCACGGGCGACGGCGGCGGCTCCGGGGACCCGTTCGAGAACGGCCAGAACACCTTCTCCTACCTGGGCAAGATCCTGCGCATCGACGTGAACACGAACGGCAACGGCCCCTACAAGGTGCCGCCCGACAACCCGTTCATCGGGCTCTCCACCCACCGCCCGGAGGTCTGGGCCCTGGGGCTGCGCAACCCGTGGCGGTTCTCGTTCGACATGAAGACGGGCGACCTGTTCATCGCCGACGTGGGCCAGGACCATTGGGAGGAAATCGACCACGAGGCCGCCGGCGGGCCCGGCGGCGTGAACTACGGCTGGAGCCGCATGGAGGGGCGGCACTGCTTCCCGCCCCGCAAGGGCAAGTGCGACAAGTACACCCAGCCCGTGGCGGAGTACGGCCACGCCCTCGGCTGCTCGGTGACGGGCGGCTACGTGTACCGCGGCAAGACGATCGGGGCCCTGGACGGCGTGTACCTGTTCGGCGACTTCTGCAGCGGCGCGATCTCGGGGCTATGGCCGGAGAAACGCGACCCCGAGGCATTCCGCATGCGGAGCCTGCTGGAGACGAAGCTCGCCATCAGCTCCTTCGGCCAGACCCGCGACGGCGAGGTGTACGTCCTGGACCACCGGGGCGGCGGCGTCTGGCGCATCGTCCCCGAGGGGTGGAAGCCGCCGAAGCCCAAGGCCAGGTCGGAGCCGGAGCCGCCCGCCGAGGCCGCCCCCGAATCACCCGGCGAATAGCCCGGGCCGCCGGGCCGGGGTACGCTTGAGGTGCCCCCTCTCGCCCATGGCCAACCGCAAGAGATCGCTGTCCGAAAACGTCCCCGGCGACGTGTTCGTGGACGCCACCTGCATCGACTGCGGGGCGTGCCGCTGGATCGCCCCGCGGGTGTTCGGCGACCTGGACGACTACGCCTACGTCCGCGCCCAGCCCGAGGGCGAGGCCGAGCGCCTGCGCACCGGCATCGCCGCCCTCGCCTGCCCGGTGGGCGCCATCGGTGGCGCCGACACCAAGGCCGCCCTGCCCCACCTGCCCGAGCCGTGGACCGACGGCGTCCACTACCTCGGCTACCACAGCCCCGACAGCTTCGGCGCCGCGAGCTGGCTCATCGTTCGTCCCGGCGGCAACGTCATGATCGACACGCCGCGCTTCACCCGCCGCGTGGTGGACGGGATCACGGCGCTGGGCGGGCTCTCCACGATCTTCCTGACCCACCGCGACGACGTGGGGGCGCATGCCAGATTCGCGAAGGCGTTCGGCGCCCGGCGCGTGATGCACCGGGACGACGTGGGGCGCGACACCCGCGACGTGGAGGAGCAGGTGACGGGGATCGACCCGGTCGCCCTGGCGGACGACCTGACGGTCATCCCGGTGCCCGGCCACACGAAGGGCTCCGCGTGCCTCCTGTTCGACGAGCGCTGCCTGTTCACGGGCGACCACCTCGCGTTTCGCAGGGAGACCAAACACCTGGTCGCCTTCCGCGGCGCGTGCTGGTACGATTGGCGCGCCCAGACGGAGGCGATGGAGCGCCTCCGCGCGCACCGGTTCGAGCACGTCCTGCCGGGGCACGGCGCGCCCGGGCACCTGGAGCCCGACGCCATGCAAAGGGAGCTGGTCCGGCTGATCGGCTGGATGCGGGCGCGGTAGCGGGCACAACGTCCGTCGGCTCGACGCGCGGGCCACGCCGAGTGGGGAAGCCCTAGGGTACGCCCAAGTTTAAGCCCAAGTTGAGGACGCCCATCACCACGCGGTCCGGAACGCCGCCGGGCCTGCCGGCCCTGGCCGCCCGGGCGCTCGCCACCATGACGCCGTTCACCCCCGCCGAGGCGGCGCTGCTCGCCGCGGCGGAGGCGCACGCCCCCGTGGGCACGGTGGCCGACCCGGCCCTGGCCGAACAGTGGGGCCCGGAACGCCGGGTGCGCCCCGAGGTGCTGCGCTGGCTGTGCCTCGATCCCCTGGCGCGCGAGCGGGTCTCCCCCGCCGGCCTGCGCCTGCGCGGCCTGTCGCTGACCGGCCCGGTGGACCTGGACCGGGCCCGCATTCCCTTCCCCCTCGCCTTCGCCCACTGCGCCCTCGAAGCTGGTCTGAACCTGGCCCGCGCCGAGGTGGCGCGCCTGACCCTGTCCGGCTGCCGGGCGGGCCCCGTGCGGTGCGACCGCCTCACGGCCCACGGGCCGGTGGCGTTCGCCGACGGGACCCGCATCCTGGGCGGCGTGCGCCTGGGCGAGGCACTCATCCTGGGGGACTTGGTGCTGACCGGCGCCCGGCTCCTGAACCCCGGCGCCGTGGCCCTGGCGGCAACGGCCTTAAGGGTGGAGGGCGACCTGTGCCTGGACGGCGGCTTTGAGGCCCAGGGCGCCGTGCGCCTGCTGGACGCCGTCGTGACGGGCCGCCTGGACCTGCGCGGCGGACGTTTCTTGAACCGGGGTGGCGTGGCCCTGGCGTGCGACCGCATCCAGGTGGCGGGCGAGAGCCGCCTGGACGGCGACTTCAAGGCCCACGGCCAGGTACGGTTCATGGACGCGCACCTCGCCAAGGTGCGGGGCACGGCGCCGCTGCACGGCGCCTCCGTCACGCGGGACGCGCGCGCGGTCCGGCGAAAGGCCCTGGAAGCCGGCGCCTGAATCGGCGGGCGGCGCCCCCGCGGCGGTTGTTCAGGTGACCGCCCGAGGACCCTGCCCCCGGGGCTTCTAGTCGACCTTCAGCAACTCGATTGTGAACAGGAGGGTCTCGTTCGGCCCGATGCCGTGGCCCGTGCCGCGCTCGCCGTAGGCGAGATCGGAGGGGATGGCGACCTCCCACTTGGCCCCCTCCTTCATCAGGGGCAGCACCTCCTGCCAGCCCTTGATGACGCCGTGGACCGGGAAGGTGGCAGGCTCGCCGCGGGCGTAGGAGCTGTCGAACTCCTCGCCGGAGAGGAGCGTGCCGCGGTAGTGGACGGTCACCTTGTCGTCCGGGGTGGGCTGCTTGCCCTTGCCGGCCTCGACCACCTTGTACTCCAGGCCGCTCTTGGTGGTGACCACGCCCTTCTCCTTGGCGTGCTTGGCCAGGTACTCCGCGCCCTTCTTCTTGTTCTCCTCGCCGATGCGGACCTGGGCCTCGGCGCGCTCCTTCTCGAACTCCGCCATGGCCTCCTGCATCTGCTCGGTGGTCACGCGCGGCTCCACGCCCCCCTGCACGTCGGCGATGGCGGCGGCGACCACGGCCGGATCCACGTCGAGCCCGTCGTTCTTGAGGGACTGGCCGACCTGGAAGCCGATCGCGTAGGAGATCTTGCCCTTGGTGGACGACAGGTCGGGCCCCTTGTCCGCCGCGAGAGCGGGCACGGCGAGCAGCAGGACCGCCAGGGTGGCGGCGGGCGACAGGATGCGCATGAAGGACCTCCGTGAAGCGTTGGATTTGGCCGCCACGCACGCGCGGCCCGGGCGGGCATGATCCCACAACCCGGCGCGCCGCACAAATCG
>CAZGRJ010000132.1:1713-6688 GCA_964528115.1 uncultured Nitrospirales bacterium | reverse complement strand
GGGCAGGCCCTGTTCCGGAAGAAGGGGTGCACCGGGTGCCACAGCATCCGGGGCCAGGGGGGGAGCATCGGGCCGGACCTGACCTTCGAGGGCGAGGTGGCGGGGCACGACGCCGACTGGCAGCGGCGCCACCTGGCCGACCCCCGAGCGGTGACGCCGGGCTCCACCATGCCGCCGTTCCGCCTCTCGGAGGCGGAGACCGCCGACCTGATCGCGTTCCTGACCTCCCAGGTCCACCGCCCCGAGGACCGGGCCCTCTCGGCCGAGGCCAAGGAGCGCTTCACCGCCCTGGGGGAGCGCCTGGAGGCCCTGAAGGCGCGGGTGGCGCGGGCCCACGCCAAGGGGCGCAACGTGGACGATTTGAACGTGGAGCTCTCCGCCGCCCGGACCCGCGTGACCACCGTGGACGAGATGATCCGCACCGGCAACGTGGTGGGGGCGGAGGACGAGATCAAGGCCGCGGAGGGCATCGCCCAGAAGCTCACGGAGCAGCTCCAGGCCTTCGACGCCCAGCTGCGCGACCGGGTCTCCATGGCGGGGATCGTGGTGGCGGGGCTGCTGTTCGGGTCGTTCGTCATCACCCGCAAGGTGCGGCTGCTGGTGCGGGAGTGGGACGCCGCCGAGGGCGAGCGCGAGGCCCGCCGGGCCCGGGGGCGCAAGGGACCTGCGCCGTCCGAGGCGAAGCAAACGCCGCCGCCCGAGGTGCCCGAGGCGACCAAGGAAACGTCCGAGGCCCCCCCGGAGCCGCCGGAGGAGGACGCATGAGGGCGCGCGATCCCCGGGACGCGGCCCGGCGCCGGGCGCGGCACTTCCTGGCGTGGTGGTCCGTGGTGGCGCTGATGCTCGTGACCCTGGGGGCCACCTGCGGCTTCGGCGCCCTGCTCCTGGGCTACGTGATCTGGATCGCCGTGGACCCGGCCCAGTCGTTCGGGTCCCTCTGGCACCCGGTGGTGGCGGTGATCTTCGGCGCGGGGGTGCTGGGGGGCGGCCTGTGGCTGCTGGGCTACGGCCTGTGGATCCTGCGCGGCGTGGTGCGGGCCCTGTACGCCGTGGCGTCCGCGCCGCCGGACCCGGAGGGCGCGGCGCCCCGCTGAGTCCCGGCCCGGGCCGGCGTCAGGCCGGCTCGATGAAGTACACCACCACGAACATCGCGATCAGGAGCGCCACCAGGATCGTCAGGATGCGGTCGGCGGCGGAGTGGTACTCGAACATCCGGCTCATGGGGTTCCCTCGATTCGCGTCCCGTCGGGCGGCCGGATTCTACACCCTCACACGTCCACCGGCTCGATCGCGTACTCCTTGATCTTGGTCAGCAGGGTCTTGTAGCTGACCTTCAGGATCTCGGCCGCGCGCGACTTGTTGCCGCCGGTCAGGTCCAGGACCTGGCGGATCTTCATGGTCTCGTAGTGGCGCACGGCGCGGGCGGAAACCTCCGCCAGGGGGCCCTCGATGGAGAGCTCCAGGCCCGATCCGGCGCGGGGCGGCGTGTCGGTACCCAAATCCACGTGCTCCAGGATGGGGCCGGGGGCCAGGATCACGGCGCGCTCAATGCAGTTCTGCAGCTCGCGCACGTTGCCGGGCCAGGCGTAGGCGGCCAGGCGCTGCATGGTGTCGGGGTCCACGTCGAAGATCTCGCGCCGCAGCTCGCCGGCGAAGCGGTGCAGGAAGTGCTGGACCAGCTCCGGGATGTCGTCGCGCCGCTCGCGCAGGGGCGGGATGCGCACGGGGAAGGCGGAGAGGCGGTAGTAGAGGTCCTCCCGGAAGCGGCCCTCCATGATACGGGCGGGCAGGTCCTGGTTGGTGGCGGCGACGACCCGGACGTCCAGGGGGATCGGGCGCTCGCCGCCGACGCGGACCACCTCGCCATCCTGGAGGACGCGCAGCAACTTGGCTTGCAGCCCCGTGTCCATGTCGCCGATCTCGTCCAGGAAGATCGTGCCGCCGGTGGCCAGCTCGAACTTGCCCATGCGGCGCGCCTCGGCGCCCGTGAAGGCGCCCTTCTCGTGGCCGAAGAACTCGCTCTCCAGGAGCTGGTCCGGCACGGCGGCGCAGTTGACCGCGATGAACGGGCCCTCGCGGCGCGGGCTCTCGGCGTGGACCAGCTCGGCGAAGAGCTCCTTGCCCGTTCCCGACTCCCCCACCAGCAGGACGGTGGTCTCCGCCGCCGCCACCTTGCGGGCCTGCTCCATGGCGGCGGCGAGCCCCCGGCTGTGGCCGACGATCGCCGGCGGGGCCAGGTGGCGCGCGGTCTGGCGCAGGACCCGGTTCTCCGTGACCAGGCGGCGGGCCTGGGCGGCCTTCCCGAGCACCAGGGTCAGGTGGTCCGGGTCGAACGGCTTCGGGATGAAGTCGTAGGCCCCCTCGCGCATGGCGGAGACGGCCGACTCGATGCTGCCGAAGGCGGTCATGACCACCACCGGCAGGTCGGGGTGGACCTCCTTGGCGGCCTTGAGCACCTCGATGCCGTCCTTGCCGGGCAGCTTGAGGTCGGTGAGCACGATGTCGAACGGGCGCTCGTAGAGCGCGGCGATGCCCGCCTCGGCGTCGGGATGGGCGGTCACCTCGTAGCCCTCGCGGCCCAGGGCCCGGGTGAGCATGTCGCGCATGCCGGCCTTGTCCTCGACCAGAAGCAGCCTCATAGAACGTCCTCCGGCGCCTCCGGGGGTGGGCCCGGACGGCGATGAACGGTGGGCAGGCGGAGCCGGAAGGTGGCGCCGCCGCCGGGAGTGGGGATCAGGGTCACGTCGCCGCCGTGGGCGGTGACGGTCTTGTGGACGTGGGGCAGGCCCATGCCGGTACCGCTCTCCTTGGTGGTGAAGAACGGCAGGAAGATCTTCGCGCGCTGCGCGTCGTCCACGCCGGGGCCGTTGTCCGCCACGCTGACGGACAGCCACTCCGCCGGGCGGCCCTCGGCGCCGGCCTCGGCCTGGGCCGTGACGGTCACCCGGGCCGTGCCCTCCGGCAGGACCTGCACCGCCTCGCAGGCGTTGCGCACCAGGTTGATCAGGCCCTGGCGCAGGCGCGCCTCGTCGGCGCTTAAGGGCGGCAGGTCGGTGCCCAGGCACAGCGTGACCTCCACGTCGAAGTCGGCCGCCGCCACCTCCACCGCGTTCCGCACCAGGGCGGCGGGCTCCACCCGCGACAGGTTCAGCTCGTCCTTGCGCGAGAAGTCCAACAGGTCGCGGATCAGGTGCTCCATGCCGGTCAGCTCGGCCATCATGGCGTCCACCACCTCGCGGGTGGGGGAGTCGGCCGGGGTGTCGTGGGCGATCAGGCGGGCGTAGCCCAGGACCGCGCCCATGTTGTTGCGGAACTCGTGCGCGATGCCGGCCGAGACCTCCCCCAGCTGGGCCAGGTGGCGGCGCAGCTCCACCTGGCGCTTGAGGCGCTTGACCTGGGTCAGGTCGGTGAACAGGACGGCGGTCAGCCGCCCGGCCGGGGTCTGGATCGGCGAGAGCGACAGCCCCAGGTGCTTGGGCTGGCCCCCCTGGGGGCGCCAGATGAACTCCACCCGGCGCGGCGCGGCGGCGGGGTCGATCAGGTCGTCGGGCAGGCCGCCCCGGAACAGGTCCGATGCCGGCCGGCCGATGGGGGGCTGGGCGCGCCAGTCGAGGATGGCGCAGGCGGCCGGGTTGCAGGTGGCGAGCAGGCCCTCGCCGTCCACGGTCACCACGCCGCTGGAGATGCCCTCCAGGATCGTGCTCTGGATCGCCCGCATCTCGCTCACCTCCGCGATGGCGGCGCGCTTCTCCTGGCGCTGGGTGGCCTCCTGGTCCTTCAGGTCCTTGAGCGCGGCGGTCAGGGGCGGCAGGGCCTCGGCGGACGACGCCATGGACCGCTGGCCGTGGCCCCGGGCCATGCGCAGGGAGCTGAGCGCCAGGGTCACCAGGGCGCCCCCCGTGAACAGCTCGAGCAGGAGGCGTGTGCCGTAGCCGGCCTTTTGCCACTCGGCCAGGGCCGCCTGCGGGGTGTAGGCGCCGGTGAGCAGGAACCCGGCCGCCTCCAGGCGCACCTGCTGGTGGACCACCAGGATGGCGACGAACAGCCCCGCGAACAGGAGTGCGAGCCGGAGGGTCTGCCTCACGGCCGCCCCAGGCTCAGGTACCAGGCGATGATCGGCTGGCCCCAGAGGACGCACACGATGGCCGCCGCCGCCAGGAACGGCCCGAACGGCACCGCGTACTTGCGCCCCTTGCCGAAGGCGAGCATGAGCACCAGGCCCACCGTGCCGCCCACGACGGCCGCCAGGAAGGTCGTGAGCAGCACCGCCTGCCAGCCGAGGAAGGCGCCGATCATGGCGATCAGCTTGATGTCGCCACCCCCCATGCCGCCCCGGCTCGCCACGGCGATCAGGAAGTAGAGCCCGCCCCCCAATGCCGCCCCCGCCAGGGCGTCCACCACCGTGGCCGGCAGGAGCGTGGCCGAGGCGACGATCCCCACGGCGATGCCGGGCAGGGTGATGCGGTCGGGCAGGATCTTGTGGTGCAGGTCGATGACCGCCGCCGCCAGGAGCGCCGAGGTCAGGACCATGTACACGGGCAGCGCGGGGGTCAGGCCGAAGCGCCACGCGAGCAGGGCGTACAGCCCCGCGTTCGCCGCCTCGACGGCCGGGTACTCGGCCGAGAAATGCGTCCTGCACGCCCGGCACTTGCCGCCCAGGACCAGGTAGCTGAGCACGGGGACGTTGTCGAACCAGCGCACGGGCGCGCCGCAGGCGGTGCAGCGGGAGCCCGGCCGCACCAGGGACTCGCCCCGCGGCAGGCGCCAGATCACCACGTTCAAGAAGCTCCCGATCACGGCCCCCAGGACGGCCGCGAGGGGGACCAGGAGACGGGTGTCGGAGAGGACGTCGTACATGCGCCGGACCGGTCAGATATTCATAAAAAACAGCGGGTTAAGCCCACATCCCGGTTGACGCGCCCCACCGGGATGCCTATACTCCCTCCAGCCCCTTCGCATCGGACGATGCCCGCCC
>CAZGRJ010000132.1:0-1613 GCA_964528115.1 uncultured Nitrospirales bacterium | reverse complement strand
CATGACCCGGGGCGCGCGCGTCACGGTCATGGGGGCGGGGAGCTGGGGCACGGCCCTGGCCCACGTCCTGGCCAGGGGCGGCCACGCCGTCACCCTCTGGTGCCGCGAGCCCGAGGTGGCCGAGGGAATCAACGCCCGCCGGCGTAACCCCCTGTTCCTGACCGACGTGGACCTGCCGGAGGGGATTACTGCCACGCCCGACCTGGCCCAGGCCGCGGCCACGCCCTCGGACCTGCTGGTGTGGGTGGTGCCGTCCCAGTTCACCCGCGCCGTTCTCGCGGAGGCCGCAACCCACCTGGCCCCGGACGTGGGCGTGACGATCGCCACCAAGGGGATCGAGGTGGAGTCCCTGCGCCTCATGACGGAGGTGTTCGAGGACGTGCTCGGGGCCGACGCCGGCGAGCGCCTGTCGGTCCTGTCGGGGCCCAGCTTCGCGCGCGAGGTGGTGGCGGGCATGCCCACCGCCGTGGCGGCCGGGAGCGCGTCGCCGGTGGCGTCCCACCACGTCCAGGGGCTGTTCGGGTCGGAGACCTTCCGCGTCTACACGAACCGCGACCCGGTGGGCACCCAGATCTGCGGCGCCCTCAAGAACGTGGTGGCCATCGCCGCCGGGGCCGCCGAGGGCCTGGGGCTCGGTCACAACACCCGGGCCGTCATCATCACCCGGGGCCTGGCCGAGATCCGCCGCCTGGGGCTCGCCCTGGGGGCCGAGGCGCCGACGTTCTCGGGCCTCGCGGGCCTGGGGGACCTGGTGCTGACCTGCACCGGCGGGCTGTCGCGCAACCGCAGCGTGGGGATGGCCCTGGGGCAGGGCAAGCGCCTGCCCGACATCCTCTCCGGCATGGGCGAGGTGGCCGAGGGGGTGAAGACCACCGCCGCCGCCCACCGCCTGGCCCGGAACCACGGCGTGGGCATGCCGATCGTCGAGCAGGTGCACCGCACCCTGTTCGAGGGGGCGACGGTCAAGGAGGCCATGGAGAACCTCATGGCCCGCCCCCAGAAGCCCGAAGTCGATTTTTCGTAAGGCGACGGGCGTGCCCACGCCGGCTCCGCGCGGCTGTGCCCTCACGGCCCGTCGAAGCGCAGGGCCAGGGCGTCGTTCACCATGCGCGCCAGGGGCGTCTCCACCCCCAGCCGCGCCCCCTCCCGCACGAGCACGCCGTAGAACGCCTCCCGCTCCACCGGGCGGCCCGCCTCCACGTCCTGGAGCATGGAGGTCTTGAAGTCGGCAAGGCCGTCCACCTGGGCCACGGTCTTCGCCTCCGCGTCGTCGGGCAGGTCCACCCCGGCCTTGCGGGCCACGGCCCCCGCCTCGGCAACCAAACCCCGAATGAGCCAAGAGATGCCCGGGCGCGCCGTCATGGCCCCCACGGTGGCGCCGGTCAAGGCCGAGGGGCCGTTGAAGCCGGCGTTCCACAGCAGCTTGTGCCACAGGTCGCGGCGGATCGTGCGGGTCTCCTTCGCCTTCACGCCGTGGGCCTGGAGGAACTCGACCACCCGCGTCACGTGGGGCGCCGTGCCCTCCGGGTAGCGCCCGGCGCGAATGGTCCCCGCGGCGGTGTGCTGGATGATCCCGGGCGCCGCCACCCGGGCGCCGATGAAGACCGTCGCCG
>CAZGRJ010000131.1:0-6692 GCA_964528115.1 uncultured Nitrospirales bacterium | reverse complement strand
TCCGCGACTTGCTGATGAACGGCTCCGGGCGGTTGGTCCGGTTGGCCAGGATCACGGGGTCGATGACCTCACCGCAGCTCAGGCACCGCCAGGCGGTGATGCCGATCATGCCGGTGTCGTCCAGCAGGTCCGTGAAGTTGTCCGCGATCATCGAGGTGGTGCATCTGGGGCATTCCACGTTGTGTATCTCCCTTTGAGGGTCCGGGCGACGGGCCCACCCCGGGAGTCTTCAATTCCGGTGCCATCCCCGCCCTGCCGTACAACCCGTTGAATTCCCACGAGTCCGGGCGTCACGGCCAACCCCATTGAAACACATTTCGTTGCAACATGCAACACCAGAACGGAACGAAAATGAAACAGTCTGTGTCAAGATGATGTAAAATATGGAAAAACTACGACGTTTCACCCCGTTCCGCCGATTCGTTCGGATGTGAAACGTATGGCCGCTCGGGCAGGGCCCGGTCCAGGAGCTCCACCGTGTGCAGCGCACGGGCCTGTACGCCGGCCCGTGCGAGGCTGTCCGTCATCTGCATCTGGCAGCCCGGACAGCCCGTGGCCACGACGCCGGCCCCGGCCTGCGCCACCGACGCCGCCTTGCGGGCCCCCACGTCCAGGGCCAGGTCGTAGTGCAGGGCCGAGAACAGGCCCCCGAAGCCGCAGCACCGGTCGGCCCCGTCCATCTCCCGGAACCCCGCGCCCGCCACGTGGGCCAGGATGCGGCGCGGCTCCTCGGTCACGCCCATGCCCCGCACCAGGTGGCACGGGTCGTGGTAGGTGACGGCCAGGTCCAGCTTGCCGGCCCGGTCGGCGTAGTCGGTGCGGGCGGTGATGTACTCGCTCACGTCCAGGACGCGCGTCGCGAAGTCCTTCGCCTCCGGCGTGTCCAGGAGCCCCGGGTAGGTATCGCGCAGGGTCGTGCCGCAGGAGGCGCAGGCGGTGACGACGGCGTCCACGTCCAGGGACCCGTAGCGGGCCACCACGTCGCGGGCGACCTCCCGCGCCCCGGCCCGGTCCCCCACGGAGAGCAGGGGGATGCCGCAGCACGGGGCGTCGCGCGGGATGACCACCTCCACGTCCAGCTTGTGCAGGGCCCGAACGGTGGCGTGGCCGATGTCGGTGGCGGTGAAGTTGATCACGCAACCGGGAAAGAACGCCACCCGGCCCTTGCGAGGGCCGGCCGCCGGGACCACCTCGGCGTAATCGTCCGTCATGGGCCGCTTCACCAGCCCCGGCAGGACGCGCTTGCGCCCGTGGCGGTAGAAGGGCATGAGGCGCGCCAGGGGGTTGCCGTCGGACAGCCGCCGGTAGAGCCAGACAAAGGGCCTGCCCAGGCGCATGGCGGCGCGCAGGCGGTTTTTCACCAGGATCGCTCGGGACGCGACGCGCAGCAGGCGGGCCTGGAAGCCGGGCGATTCCGCCTCGGCGAGGGCTCCCTTGGCGGCGTAGAAGACGTCGGCCAGGGGGATGTGGCGGGGGCAGGCGGGGACGCAGGCGCGGCAGTCGATGCACGAGCTGATGGCCGAAAAGGCGCCGTCGGCGCCGGTAATCTCCCCCTCCAGCAATCCGACGGCGATGGCGAGGCGGCCTCGTGGTCCCATCGACTCGCGTCTCGTCGTCGGGTAGGTGGGGCAGGCGGGGATGCAGGCCGCGCACTTGATGCAGGCGGCGAGGTCTTCCCGCAACGCCTCCAGGGGTGGGGCGCTTAACTTCATGGTGTCACGTCGGCCGGGGTCCAGCCCGGCGTCCGGGGTCGGCCGGGCTCAGCCCCGGCGGATCAGGTCGAGGAACTCGGTCCGGGTCTTGGGGTCGTCCTTGAAGGTGCCCAACATGGCGCTGGTGACCGTCTCGCTGTTCTGCTTCTCGACCCCGCGCATCATCATGCACAGGTGCTGGGCCTCGATGATCACCCCCACGCCGTAGGGCTCCACCGCCTGGAAGACGGCGTTGGCGATGTCGGAGGTCATGCGCTCCTGCACCTGGAGGCGGCGCGCGTACATGTCCACGATGCGCGGCAGCTTGCTGAGCCCCACCACCTTCTTGCGCGGCAGGTAGGCCACGTGGGCCTTGCCGTAGAACGGCAGGACGTGGTGCTCGCACAGGCTGAAGAAGTCGATGCCGCGCACGATGACCATCTCGGCGTACTCGACCTCGAACAGGGCGTCGTTGAGGATCTCGCGCAGGTTCTCGCGGTGCCCGGCGGTGAGGAACTCCAGCGACTGGGCGACGCGCAGGGGGGTGCGGACCAGGCCGTCCCGGTCCGGGTCCTCGCCCAGGAGCCGCAGCATGCGGGAGACGTTCTCGGCCAGCTCCAGGGTCGTGGCGCTGTCCCGCGAATTCGTTTGGGTGCCGGTGTCGTGCACGAGGTCCATGGCCGCTTCCTATCCGAAGTACTCGAAGGCGTTGTCCCGCGTCTCGGCGAGGCGGACGCGGTACAGCACCCCCTCGCCGAGGCGTTTCTCCAGGAGTTGCCAGACGGTTCTGACGATATTCTCGGACGTCGGCACGCCCTGGGCAAACTCGGGCAGGTCGTTCAGGTGGCGGTAGTGGTAGCGCCCGACGACCTCGCCCCGCACCGCCTCCTCCACCGCCTGGTGGTTCGCGGCGAGGCCCGTGGCCGGGTCGATGGCGCCCCGCACGGTCACGTCCAGCCGGTAGTCGTGGCCGTGGCCGCTGGGGTTGTTGCAGTCGCCGAAGGTCTTTGCGTTCTCGGCCTCCGACAGGCCCGGGGCGTGCAGCCGGTGGGAGGCGGAGAAGCGGTAGCGGCGCGTGATCAGCATGGGGGGGTCCCTCTCGTCGTCCAAACGGCCGGGCCCCAGGGGGGAGCCGGGCCGGAAGGTCTCGTACACGGTGTCGTCGCCCTCCGTCAGGCGGACCCGCTCGAGGTGGCCGGTGGAGATGCGCTCCGACAGATCGGCGAAGACGTGCCCGGCGATGCGCTCGGCCGTGGGGGCCTGGGCCCTAAAGGCCGGGTGGTCGGCGTTCAGGTCGTGGTGGTCGTAGGCCGCCAGGGTGGCGAGGAGCGCGGCCTTGACGTCCTTGATGTTGGCGACCATGCCGGTGCGCGGGTCGGGGGGGCCGGCGACGGTGGCCTCCACCAGGAAGTTGTGCCCGTGGGGCCGGGCCTCCAGGCCGTAGACCGCCTCGTTCTGGCGCGCGTCCCACTCGGGCACGGCGCAGTGGTGAGAGGTGGCGACCTCGGCCCGCTTGGTGATGTAGAGGGTGCCCGCCGGGGCGCCCGGTTCGGTGCGGCTCACGAGGCGCGCTTCTCGAGGCCGTAGCGCTTCATGCGGCGCCACAGGGTGGTGCGGCTCATGTGCAGGCGGGAGGCCGCCACCCCCAGGCGCCAGCCGCACTGGTCCAGGACCCGCACGATCGTCTCCCGCTCCACCCGGCGCAGGGGGTCGTCCCCGGCCAAATCGCCCGCCAAGTCGCCGCCCGAGTCGCCCGCAACGCCAGGGGGCGCCGCCCCCCGTGCCGGGCCCGCGGTGTCGGCCGGGCCGGCGGGGGCGATCTGCATCAGGTCGTTGCGCGCGTGCAGGACCTCCCGGGGCAGGCAGTGGAGCGTGAGCCGGCCCCCGCGGCTCAGGACCATGGCGTGCTCGAGGATGTTCTCCAGCTCCCGGACGTTGCCCGGGTAGGGGTAGTTCATCAGGAGCTCCATGGCCTCGGGCGTGGCGTCGGTCACATCCTTGCCCATCTCCTCGCTGAAGCTGCGCAGGAAGTGGTCGATGAGCAGGGGGATGTCCTCGTGCCGGTCGCGCAGGGGCGGGATCTGGATCGGCATGACCCGCAGGCGGTAGTAGAGGTCCTCGCGGAAGGTGCCGGCCTTGACCATGCCCATGAGGTCGCGGTGGGTGGCGGCGATCACGCGCACGTCCACCTGCACCGTGTCGGTGCCGCCCACGGGCTCGAAGGCCTCCTCCTGGAGCACGCGCAGCAACCGGATCTGGGTGGTGGGCGGGATGTCGCCGACCTCGTCCAGGAAGATCGTGCCGCCGTGGGCCTGCTCGAAGCGCCCCTTCTTGTCGGTGATGGCGCCGGTGAACGCGCCCTTCACGTGGCCGAACAGCTCGCTCTCCAGCACCCCCTCGGCGAGGGCCGCGCAGTTGAACTTGATGAACGGCTTTCCGGCCCGGGGGCTGTGCTCGTGGATGGCGTGGGCGATGAGCTCCTTGCCGGTGCCGGTCTCGCCCTCGATCAGGACGGTGGTCTTGGTGGCCGAGACGGCGGGCAGGATGTCGTAGATCTCCTGCATCCGGTGGTTCTTGCCGATGATCCGGCCGAACGAGAACTTGCCGTGCAGCTCCTCGGTGAGCTTGTGCCGCTCGGAGACGTCGCGGATCACCTCCACCTCGCCCACCACCGTGCCGTCCTCGTCCCTAAGCAGGGTGGCGTTGACCGTGATGGGGATCTCGGCGCCGGCCCTGTTGATGAGGTACGTGTCGTAGGCCCGGATGTCCTGGCCGGTGAGCAGGGCCCGGTCCAGGAGGCAGTCCTTGGTGGCGCAGGCGGCGCACCGGATGACGCTGGCGCACTCGGCCCCCAGGGCCTCCTCCCGGGTGCAGCCCAGGATGCGCAGGGCGGCCTCGTTGACGTAGTGGACCTTGCGGTCCAGGCCGATGGTCACCACGCCGTCGTCGATGGCGTTGAGGATGACCTCGGGGTCGAGCTTCTCGTCGGTGAACGGGCGCATAGGCGGCGGGTTTTGCACCGTTGAAACAAAGTGTAGGCCAGCCCCGGGCGTTGAGCAACGAACGGGGGCAACGGACGCGGCAACGAATGGGCGACGCCGGGGCGCCGGCCGTTTTGCCGTGGCCGGACGGTATGATAGGGCCCATGAGACCGGACCGACGGCCCCCAGTGTGTCGGTGCCCGCGTCGGCGCGGCCCCGCGCGCGCGTCGGGGGCCGTGGCTACGGCCGTGGCGGCGGCCCTGCTGCTCGAGGGCTGCCCCCACGCCGCGCCGCCCCAGCCCCCGCCCGAAGCCCGGCGCCCCGACCCGGCGCCCCGGCAGCAGCACTCGGAGCAGTACCTCAAGGGCAAGGAGATGGGCCGCCAGTTCCTGGCCGCGGCCCTGCGCGAGTACCAGTTCCGTACCGACTGGGAGGTGGCGGGGGCGGTCTCGGAGGTGGGGCGGCGCCTGGTGACCAGCATCGGGGCCGACCCGGATACGTTCCACTTCTTCGTGGTCGAGAACCCCCAGGCGAACGCCTTCGCGATCCCCGGCGGCTACATCTTCGTGTTCGACGGCCTGCTCACGCGCCTGCAGAACGAGGAGGAGCTGGCGGGCGTCCTGGCCCACGAGATCGGGCACGTGCGGCGCGGCCACTTCTTCAAGAACCAGAAGCAGCTCGTGGCGGCGGACCTGGCGGTCCTGGCGGCGATCCTCCTGGGGCAGGGGGGCGGGGCGGTGACGGCCTTCTCCCTGGCCGGGGCGGCCCAGCTCCAGCTCTCCTACAGCCGGGAGAACGAGCGCGAGGCCGACCAGAGCGCCCTGCAAACGCTGCCCGCCGCGGGCTACGACCCCATGGGCTTAGGGGAGTTCTTCGGCGTCCTCTACCGAGAGGAGCACCTGTTGCTGCCCGAGAACCGCTTCCCTTACCTCGCCACCCACCCGGGACTGGACGAGCGCTACCGCTGGGCGGTACAGACCGTGGAGCAGTCCGGCGCGAAACGCCCGCCCCCGCAACCCCCCGAGCTGTGGGACCGGCTGGCCGGGACCCTCGCCGCCGACGACATCGCCCGCCGCCCGCCCGCCGGCGGGCCCTACCGGGAGGGCCTGGCCTACTTGAAGGCGTCGCGCTTCCAGGAGGCGCGGCCCCTGCTGGAGCAGGCGGTGAAGGACGATCGGGACGGGCCCGACGCTTGGTCCGCCCTGGGCGAGTGCCGACTCGCCATGGGGGAGCCGGACGGGGCCCGGAAGGCCGCGAACGCCGCCCTGGCGCTGGACCCGAAGCACGCGCCGGCGTATCTCCTTTTGGGCGAGATCGCCACCCGGAGCGGCGACCGGGACGCGGCCCTGAAGGCCCTGAAGAAGGCGGTCGCCCTGGCGCCGGACCACCCCATGGCCCACTTCCGCCTGTCGGAGGCCCTGGACGCCGACGGGCGGCCGGACGAGGCGAAGTTCCACCTGGCGCGCTTCCTGCGCCTGACCCTCCACCCGGGCCAGGCCTACGCCACCCTCCGGGCGATTCCCCAGACCACGGACGCGGACCTGAACGCCGCCGTGGAGCGGGAGATGCGGGGCATCCAGGCGGAGGGGGTGTGACCGGCCGGACCTTTCTTGACCCCCCCTTGACCCCCTGCTAGCATGGGCGGCCGCGCAACGCCGTTTTTGCGGGCCGCTAGCTCAGTCCGGTAGAGCAGCTGACTTTTAATCAGCGGGCCGAAGGTTCGAATCCTTCGCGGCCCACCATGCACGCCCTGCGCGGGGCCCGCCGTCTTCGCGTCCCCATCGTCTAGCCTGGCCTAGGACACCGCCCTTTCACGGCGGCGACCGGGGTTCAAATCCCCGTGGGGACACCATCTCCCGACATGTTTGTGTCCGCGCGTCCGTCGCGCCCTGGAAGAACAGGCGCGCGGCCGGTGTTATACAAGAGTTGCAGCGGCGAACTAATTGCAGCGCCGAACGGGGCGAGTTGGAAGGGGGCGGGCCCGGGACCGGGGACGCGGTCGAACGGAGGCCTGTGACAT
>CAZGRJ010000130.1:0-6703 GCA_964528115.1 uncultured Nitrospirales bacterium | reverse complement strand
AGCTTGACCAGGTCGCTCTCCAGGATCTGGGGGGTCAGGCGCAGGGTGATGCCGACGTCCTTGCGCTCCACCTGGGTCTGGAAGTTGCCGCCGGTGGTCTGGCTGTTGCTCGTGATGATGGGGATGTTGTCGCCCACCACGATCTCGGCCTTCTGGTTGTCCGAGGTGAGGATCTGGGGGGTGGACAGGACGTTGATGTTGGCGTCGTTGGCCACCGCCTGGATCATGGCGCCGACGTTGAAGAAGGTGTTGCCGCCCAGGGTGAACTCGCGCACCGCCCCGAAGGAGAGGCCCGACAGGTTGCCCAACGCGGTGGCGAGACCCGCGTCGTCGTAAAGCCCCACGGCGGGCGAGCTCGAGGTGATGCTGCCGCCGAGGAAGCTGTACCGGTTGTCGCCCACCGGCTCCAGGCCCAGGACGTCCACGCCCACCTGGGAGTTGGCGTCCAGGGTGACCTCCAGGATCACGGCCTCCACGTACACCTGGCGGCGCTTGATGTCGAGCTTCTCCAGGACGTCCTTGATGGAGTCGTAGTCGGACGGGCTGGCGGTGATGATCAGGGAGTTGGTGGGCGGGTCCGGCAGGATCTGGACGATGCCCTCGAACTCCCCCGCCAGGTTCGCGGCGGGGCCGCGCGGCCGGCGGGCGGCCCGCTGCGCCGAGCGCGACACGATGCCGGTGAGGACCTTGGCCATCTCCTCGGCGTTGGCGTTCTGCAGGTAGTAGACGTAGATGTCGCGCTGGGGCGGCATGTCGGTCAGGGGCAGCACCTGCACCACGTTCTCCGAGGGCACCAGGCCGAAGCCCTTGAGCTCCAGCACCTGCTGGAACACGTCGTACACCCGGCTGACCGGGATCTTCTTGGGGGCGTAGAGGGTGACCTTGCCCTTCACCCGGTCGTCGATGGCGAAGTTCTGCTTGGTCAGCTCGGAGACGAACTTGATGAAGGTCGGCAGGTCCACCTGGTTGAAGTCCAGGGTGACCATCTGGTCGGGCCCGGCGGCGTCGGCCGCCAGGACCGGGAGGGCGGCGGGCGGCAGGGCCAGGAGGGCGGCGGCGACGAGTCCGGCAACGGCGGAGCGCGCGGCGCCGGCGGCCTTCGCCCGGTGCCGGCCACCGGGACGGCGGTCGTGGGCGGGGCGAGGGCCGTGAGGTGGAGCGGTCGGGTTCATCGGATCTCGTATTCGAAGGTCTTGCGGTCGTTGCCCCGGACGATGTCCACGCTGATGCTGGACTCGTTCTTCAGCTCCTCGAAGATGCCCATGAACTTGGCCGGGTCCTCGATGGGGATGTCGTTGATCCGGTGCAGCACGTCGCCGTTCTGCAGGCCGATGCGGGCGAACAGGCTGCCGGGGACGATGTTGAAGATGCGGAAGCCGTCGGTCTGACCGGAGCGGAAGTTGGGCAGGAGGCGCGCCTGGGTCAGGAGGCGCGGCAGGTTGTTCAGGGCCTCGTCCACCTCGCCCCGGTCGATGGTGAAGCGGAACTGGTCCTGCCCCACCGCCTGGCGCTGCACGGGGGCGGAGGACGTGGTCACGCTGGCGCCGGGCTGCTCCTCGAACAGGCGCAGGATCTGCTCGGCGCCGCCCCGGGTCAGGCGCACCGAGTCGCGCCCGATCTTGGCCACCAGGCCCTCCCCGAGCACCTTGTCACCCACGCGGTAGAGGTGCTCCTCGCGCCCGGACACGTCCAGGATCATGGCGAAGGAGCCGTCCGGGGAGTTGCCCACCACGGTGCCGGTCAGACGCACGTTCAGGTTGAGGGGCTGCACCACCGTCACCGGGGTCTCGCGGCGGCGCGTCGGCGCCGGGGCCGGGGCCACCTTGGGGGCGGAGTTGAAGATGTCGCGCCGGGTGATGGCGGCGAAGGAGGCCGGGCCGCGACTGGCGGGCGCGGTCGGGGACGTGACCTTGGGCGGCGCCGGCGCCACCGCCGGGGGCCGCCAGTGGGACAGGGCCCACTGGTTGACGGCGTCCGCGGCCAGCACGGCCGCCGTGCCCACCATCAACAGGCGCAGGAGGACGGGCGGGACGTCGGTGCGGATGCGGCCAGCGAGGCTCATCGGACCCGCCTCCGGGGCCGAATGCCCCGGGAAAATGCCACAAAAATCGTCTGTTTGCGCACGGACATCGGATTATATCCCCTCGCGCCCCGCCGTCAAAGCCGGGGCC
Source organism: uncultured Nitrospirales bacterium (assembly GCA_964528115.1). GTDB lineage: Bacteria > Nitrospirota > JACRHL01 > JACRHL01 > JACRHL01 > CAZGRJ01. Next base: position 4,532 of record CAZGRJ010000130.1, on the reverse strand, counting down.
GGGCGCCACAGGGCCGCGGACGCCACGGCGAGGGCGGCGAGGCAGGCGGTCTCGCTGCGCAGGATGTAAGGGCCGAGGCGGGCGCGGCGGTAGCCTCGTTCCACCAGGGCCCGGACTTCCTCCGGGGCCAGGCCGCCCTCGGGGCCGACCAGCAGGGTCACGGCGGCGGGCGCCCCGGACAGGGCGTCCGGCAGGCCGACGGCGTGCTCGTCCTCCCACAGGACGACGCCCAGGCCCTCGGGCGGGCGGGCGGCGAAGTCGGCGAAGGGGACGACCTCCGCCACCTCCGGCACCCGGACCCGGCCGCTCTGCTGGGCGGCCTCCAGGGCGATGGCGGCGAGGCGCGCCTTGCGGGCGGCGCCGTCGGAGCCTCGCGGGCGTGGAATCGTCCGGGAGGTTCGGACCGGGACGATCCGGGTGGCGCCCAGCTCCACGGCGTGGCGGACGACGTCGTCCAGCTTGCGGCCCTTGGGCAGGCCGACGGCCAGGGTGAGGCGCACGGGCTCGGACGGCACCGGGACGTCGGCGGCGACCTCGGCGGTGAGGCGTCCGGCGGCCACGTCGGCCACCGTCACCGTGAGGAGCCGGGCGCCGTCCACCAGGGTCAGGCGTTCCCCGGGGCGCACCCGCAGGGCCCCGGCGAGGTGACGGTAGAGCGGGCCGGTGACGACCACGCGGCCGTCCTCGCGCATGTCCGGTGTGATGAAGTAGGTCGGCAAGCCTGTAGTCCGCCCCCCAAGGGCGGGAAATCTCCGGGTCCGGCCCGGGCCGGGCGTGGGTTTTGCAAAATCCCCGCCAACGGTCCACCCGGCGCCGCCCGACACCCCCGCCCGGCCCGGACGTCGGCGCCCCATCCGGGGCCTCGCGCCCGCGCCGCGCGTGGATTTCCGGTCCGCCGGGCAACGCCGCGGCGGGCTGCCGGAAAATGGCATCATTTTACCGAAATTCACCACGTCCCATTGTTGCAGCGCCCCCTTTTGTGCCCCGCGCCCACGCATTCATGACGCCCCACCGACGCCGGTCCGGCGCTCCTCGTTTCGTGGCGGCCGGGGTCGCCGGCGCCCTCATGTCCTTCGGCCTGGCGGCCTGCGTGAGCACCAGCCCGCCCGGCGAAGACACGGGGGTGGACGTGAGCAAGCCGGCCGTCGAGATTTCCGAGGCCACCACGGCCAACGGGCCGTTCCTCGCCACCGGGCCGGACGGCACCGTGACGGCGAACTGGTCGGAGAACAACGACATCGTGCGGCGCGTCTCCGTGGACGGCGGCGAGACCTTCGGCGTGCAGCAGGTGGTCCGCACCGTTTCCGACCTGGGCAACGTCGCCGCCGGGACCCAGCAGCCGCAGCCCCTGGCGGCGACGATCGACGAGGACGGCCACACGCACCTCCTGATCCAGGTCTCGGACCCCCTGGACGCCAACCGCTCGGACATCTACTACACCGACGTGGAGCGCTACGCCCTGCCGGTCGAGAAGGCCCTCATGGCGGGCGGGCACAACCTCTCGGGCCAGGGGCAGCTCATCGTCAACGCCTACGACCCGCGCACCCAGCAGTGGGAGCCGGTGAACCGCACCGCCCTCGGGTCGGGCCTGTTCTGCGACGCCGGCGTCCCCACCGCCGCCGACGCCGACCGGCGCTGGGACCAGGGCGCCGCGGCCTACGCGGGGCGGGTGTACGAGACCGGCGGCGAGGACCTGTCGGGCACCATCGCCACGGTGCAGTACCTGGACCCGGACCGGCTCATCTGGCTGGGCGAGTCGGCCCTGCCCGGGCCCCGCGCGGGCCACGCCCTGGTGAGCGACGGGACGTTCCTCTACGCCATCGGCGGGCGCGACGCCTCCGTGGCCCTGGGCACGATCGCCCGGATGGACCCGTCCGCCGGGACGAGCTACCTGTTCGACTCCGTGGGCACGCTCCTCTCGTGCAGCGCGCCCGCCTCCAGCCCGTGGGTGACGCTGGGCCCGGGCCTGGGCGTCGGCCGCGTGTACCTGGACGCGGTGGTCGTCCAGCGGACCTCGGGCGAGCGGGACCTGTACGTGATCGGGGGCGAGACCTTCGCCGGCAACCCGCTCAGCAACGTGGACGCCTTCCGCATGGACCCGGGGGGCGTGCTGACCCCCCTGGCCGCGCCGCCCCAGCTGCCCGACCCGCGCTCGCGCCACCGCGCCGTGGCCGTGGGGGAGCGCATCTACGTGATGGGCGGCACCTCGGACGGGACCGACGTGCTGGACAGCGTGCTGGTCCTGGACCTGGCGAGCCCGAGCCCGGCCTGGCTGTCCATCGGCTCCATGCCGTCCCCGCGCCGGGAGTTCGTCGCCGCCGTCCTGGAGGGGCAGGTGTACGCCATGGCCGGCCGGGACAACGAGGGCGACTCGGTCCTGAACACGGAGGTGGACCGCATGGACCCGGGCACGGAGACCTGGACCGTGGAGCCCGACTCCACCGCCGCCTCCCTGCCCCTGGGCGCGGCCGTGGCGGTGGTCTCGGAGCCGTCCCTGCCGCGCAACGTCTCGCGCCAGGCGGCCAACGCCACCCAGCCCGCCCTGGTGCGCGCGCCGCCCCCGGACCCGGATCACCCGGAGGACGGCGACCTGTACGTCGTGTGGCGCAACGAGGCCCCGGTGGACGTGGCGGAGGGGGAGGCGCCGCGCACCACGTCGGACGTCTACCTGCGCCGCTCCACCGACAACGGGGCGACCTTCTTCGACCCGCCCGTGCGCCTGTCGGGCCTGGGAGCCCTCGCGTCGCGCAACAACAACTTCTCGGGCAACCCCACCGTGGCCGTGGGGCCGAACGGCCTGGTGCACCTGGCCTGGATCGAGACCGGCGAGAGCGGCACGCCGGACCAGGGCCGGCAGGAGCTGATCTACACCAACTGCGCCCCGAACGACTTCTCCGAGACCGGGCTCGACTGCGGCGCGAGCCTGCTGACCTTCTCCGCGGGCGGCGGCACCGGGCCGGGGGCGCCCCCGCCGGGCGAGCTGAAGACCCCCACCATCGCCGTGGACGAGGCCGGCGGGGTGTACCTGGCGTGGATCGACGTGGACGGCACCGTGCCCCTGGCCACCGCCTCGGCCAACCAGGCCTTCGCCCTGAACGTCTGGTTCACCTACCGCCTGTCCATCGGCACCTTCGCCACGCCGGTGCCGATCGGCGAGGACCTGACCTCACGCATGGACGAGCTGTTCCCGCCGGGCTCCGTGGACGACCCGGTGGCCGAAATCGCCAAGCTCGCCACCCGCGTCAACACGCCCACCATCGTGACCGACGGGCCCGGCGAGGTGAACGTGGTGTGGGCCAACAACGGCGAGGTGCGCCTGCGCCGCAGCCGGGACGGCGGGCAGACCTTCCTGAACGAGGCCGCCGTGGCGCCCCTGGTCTCGGGGGACCAGCGGACCGTCCCCGGGGCGGTCTACGACCCCGTGTCGGACCGCGTCGTGACCATTTGGCAGACCCTCAGCGAGGGCGCCACCGGCCCGGCGGACAGCGTGGACAGCGTGGTGGAGACGCGCGTGGTCCAGCCGCAGTGACGGCGCGGCCGGGCCCCTAGCGCAGGGCCTTGAAGGCGGAGCGGCCGGCGTAGACGGCGCGGTCGCCCAGGGCCTCCTCGATCCGAAGCAGCTGGTTGTACTTCGCCACCCGGTCGGTGCGGGAGGCGGAGCCGGTCTTGATCTGGCCGACCCCCGTGGCCACGGCCAGGTCCGCCAGGGTGGTGTCCTCGGTCTCGCCGGAGCGGTGCGAGATGACGGACGCCCAGCCCGCCTCCTTGGCCATGCGGATGGCCTCCAGGGTCTCGGTGAGGGTGCCGATCTGGTTGAACTTGATCAGGATGGCGTTCGCCGCGCCCATGCGGATGCCCTTCTGGAGGCGCTCGGTGTTGGTGACGAACAGGTCGTCGCCGACGAGCTGCACCTGGTCGCCGAGACGCTGGTTGATCAGCTTCCAGCCGTCCCAGTCGTCCTCCGCCATGCCGTCCTCCACCGACACGATGGGGTAGCGGCCGCACCAGTCGGCCCAGAAGTCCACCATCCCGGCGGCGTCGCGGGTGGAGCCGTCGGAGCGGGCGAAGACGTAGCGCCCGTGGCGGAACAGCTCGCTGGCGGCCGGGTCCAGGGCGATGGCCACCTGGTCGCCGGCCTTGTAGCCGGCGCGGCCGATGGCGTCGGTGACCACCTCGAGGGCCTGCTCGTTGTTGTGCAGGTTGGGGGCGAAGCCGCCCTCGTCGCCCACGGAGGTGGAGAAACCGCCCTCCTTGAGCACCTTCTTGAGGGCGTGGAACACCTCCACCCCGGCCCGCAGGGCCTCGCGGAACGTGTCGAACCCGAGGGGAACCACCATGAACTCCTGCAGGTCCACGGACGAGTCGGCGTGGGCGCCGCCGTTGAGGATGTTCATCTGCGGCACGGGCAATACGCGCGCGTCGGCGCCGCCGAGGTAGGCGTAGAGCGGCTCGCCCTTGGACGCGGCGGCGGCGCGCGCCGCCGCCAGGGAGACGCCCAGGATCGCGTTGGCGCCCAGGCGGCTCGTGTTGGG
>CAZGRJ010000129.1:0-6834 GCA_964528115.1 uncultured Nitrospirales bacterium | reverse complement strand
GGGCGGTCAAGGGCGCCGCCCGCGACGAGAGCTGAACTACCCGGAGCTGAACTACGCGGAGCCGAGCAGGCCGTCCGCCTCCAGGCAGGCCCGGATGCCCTCCACGTACGTCGGGTAGGCGAGCCGAACCCCCAAAACCTCCTTGAGCTTGGTGTTGCGGCAGCGCTTGCGGTCGGCCACCAGGTGGATGTCCGCCCCCAGGCGCGCCCGGGCCACCGACAGGGGCTCGCCCGGCGGCGGCGGCAGGCCCATGAGGCCGGCGGCATAGTCGGCCACCTCGCGCAGCGACGCCGGGCGGTCGTCCGCCGCGACGTAGGCCTCGCCCGCGGCGCCGCCGGTCAGGGCCGCCTCGATGGCGGCGGCCAGGTCCTCCACGTGGATGCGGTTGACCGTGAGGGGGGGTGCCGCCGGGTCGTCCGGCTCGATCGCCCGGTACGTCCCCGCCGCCAGGCGCAGGCCCACGTGCCGCCCCGGGCCGTAGATGCCGGCGGGCCGCAGGACGCGCACGGGGAGCCCGCGCTCCCTCCACGCCGCCATCAGCGCCGCCTCCGCCGCCACGCGCAAGGCGCCCCGGGGCCCGAGGTCCGCCCCCGGCGGGGTGGCCTCGTCCACCCAGTCGCCGCCCCGGTCGCCGTACACCCCCGTGCTGGAGACGTAGACAAAGGCATCTGGCCGCGCCCCGGACGACGCGAGCACCTCCAGGAAGGGCGGCAGGAAATCCACGAACCCGTCGCCCCGCCGCATGGGGCCCACGGTGAAGACGACGCCGTCGTGGTCCGCGAGGAGCTTCGCCAGCGCCTCGCGCCCCGCAGCGCCTTCCAGGGCCGTCCCCAAGTCGAGGACGACGGCCTTGGCGCCGGCCGCCTCCACCGCCTCCGCCCCGGCCGGGTCGCGCACGGTGCCGGTGACGGGCGTCCCCGCGGCGGACAGGCGCCGGGCGAGCACCCGCCCGGTGAAGCCGCATCCGATGATCAAGACTCGCACGCCCAGCACCCGCCTGCCCCGTCCCCGCGTTTCGGCCTTTCCGCCCGCGGCCTATAATGGGCCACCGAAACCCCGGACACCAGGGAGGCACGGGCGTGGCGGAGAGGGAACACGCGGCCGGCGCGGCGGAGCCGGCGGATGAGGCGATACACCGGGGCCACCGCGACCGGATGCGGCGGCGGGCCCTGGAGGAGGGCCTGGACGGCTTCGCCGACCACGAGGTCCTGGAGCTGCTCCTGTTCGCCGTCCTGCCCAGGGTCAACACGAACCCCGTCGCCCACCGCCTCCTGGCCCGCTTCGGCAGCCTGTCGGCGGTGCTCGAGGCCGATCCCGCCGACCTGGCCACGGTGCCCGGCATCGGCCGGAACGGCGCCCGGTTCCTGACGACCCTTCCCCACGTGGCGCGGCGCTACATGCACGACCGGGTGCGGCGCACCAACCCGCGCCTGACCGACCCCGACACCGTGGCCGCCTACGTGATGCCCCTCATGGCCGGGCGGGCCGAGGAGGTGGTGTACCTCTTGTGCCTGGACGCCCAGTGCCGGGTGCGCTTCCCCGCCCTGGTGGCCTCGGGCACGGTCGTCGAGGCCCACGTCCACCCGCGCCAGGCGGTGGAGACCGCCCTGCGCCACCGGGCCGCGTCGGCGATCCTGGCCCACAACCACCCGGCCGGCGAGGCGACGCCGTCGGGCGCCGACCACCGCATGACCCGGCGCATCGCCGAGGCCCTGGGGAGCGTGGGCGTGCCCCTCCTGGACCACGTGATCGTGGCCGGGGAGCGCGTGTTCAGCTTCGAGAAGGAGGGCCTGCTGCCGAACGTCGTCCGGTAGCGGCCGAGGCGGGGGCGGCCGTCAGCCGCCCATTTTCACCCCAGGGCGGCGTTCAGCCGCCGGTCTTGACCCCAGGGCGGCGTCAGCCGCCCGTCTTCACAATAATCCGATCGCCCGGGCGCAGGATGCTCTTGGGGTTCAGGCCGTTCCAGGCCATCAGGTCCTTGACCCGCACGTTGTAGCGCATGGCGATCTTCCACAGGCTGTCGCCGCGCCGCACCTTGTGCTGGACCGGTCCCGAGCCGCCCTGGCTCGCCGCCGCGTAGCCCCGCCCCACGGGCACCAGCAGCACCTGCCCCACGCGGATCATGGTGCGGCGGCCCATGTTGTTGGCCCGCTGGATGTTGGAGACCCGGGCCCCGTAGCGCGCCGCGATGAGGGACAGGGACTCGCCCCCGTGCACCTTGTGCCGCACCAGGTAGCCGCTCCCCAGGTTGCGGGCCTTGCGGGCCCAGACGTCCTCCTCCTCCTTCTTGATCGCCGGGAAGTTCTCGGCGAACCGCTCGGCCGTGCCGGCCGGGACGCGGACCGCGAAGGGCTTGTTGTCCGGGGGCGTCAGGCCGCGGCGCAGGTGGGGGTTGAGGCCCTTGATCTCCTGCAGGGGCACGTCCGTGGCCCGGGCGATAGCGGCCAGGTCGGTGGGCCCGTCCACCTTCACCGTGTCGGTGGCCATGGGGTCGTGCCACTCCACCCGGAAGCCGTACTCCTCCGGGTTCTTGGCGATGATCGCGGCGGCCATGAACTTGGGCACGTAGTCCCGCGTTTCCTGCGGCAGGGCGTAGGCGCTGCGCAGGTCCCAGAAGTCCGTCAGGCCGGTGCGCTTCATGGCCACGGCCACCTGGCCCTCGCCCGCGTTGTAGGCGGCGATGGCGAGCAGCCAGTCGCCGAACCGGCGGTACAGGTCGGCCAGGTAGTCGGCGGCGGCCTCGGTGGCGCGGTCCACCTCGCGCCGCTCGTCCACCCAGTAGTCCTGCCTCAGGCCGTAGCGCTTGCCGGTGGAGGCGATGAACTGCCACGGCCCGCTCGCCCGGGAGCGGGAGTAGGCGTAGGGGTTGAAGCCGCTCTCGATCAGGGCCACGTAGGCCAGGTCCTCGGGCAGCCCCTTCTTGCGCAGGATGCGCTTCATCTCCGGGATGTAGCGCCCGGAGCGGATCAGGTAGCGGGCGAAGACCGGCCGCATCCGGGTCTGGAAGTACTCCAGGTAGACCCGCACCGCCTCGTTGACCACGATCGGCATGTCGTAGGAGGCGTCGTCCAGCGGGTCGTCCGCGGCGTGGATCGGGGCGCCGTCGGCGTCGTCCGCCGGCCAGGCGGGCTTCAGGGCGGCGACGGGCTCGCGGGCCACGGCGGGCTCCTCGCCCGGGCCCTTGCCGTCGATCTCGGGGTAACGCAGGGAGACGGCGGCCGACAGGGCCATGCCCTTCTCCAGGGGGGTCTCGCCGTCGATGGGCTCGCCGGCGGCCCGGGTCCACTCCCCCGGGGCGGGCCACGGCTCCTGGACCACCAGGTCCACGATGCCCGTGTCCTCGCCGCCGTCCACCTCCTCCACCACCGGGTCGGCGGGGGTCACCACGGGCAGGCCCGCGTCCGCCAGGGCGGCGGCCTCGGTGCCCTGGGGCCCGGACTTGGCGGCACGGTGCGACGTGCTCGCGCAGGCGGTCGCCAGGAGCAGGAGAAAGGCCCCGGAAACCAGGGCGCTGGTGCGGAAGAGAGCGTTCGGAACCACGTTAGCCATCGCGAGTCCGCGGCGGGCCGGGATTGTAGGTGCCCGTCCCGGGCATGTCAAACACGCGCCGCGCGCGCGTCCGCCCGCATCTCCGGGGCCGGCGGTCCCGGTCGCGGTGACGGACGGCACACGTCCGGCCCGAACCCCCGGTTCCTTATCGGTTGCACGCAGACGCGACTCATGCACTAAAATAGCGGTTCTAGGCGATTTCGTCGAACCACGGACCGGCCCGAGGACCAACGCCCCGGAATCAAAGCGACCCCGGCGATCACCGACCCACCCTCCCCCGAACCCGTGCAGTCCCCCCAGTGACCCGCCTCCGCCGCGTTCCCGGCATCCGGACCCGGCTGCTCCCGGTCGTTCTCGGCGCGGCCCTGGCCGTCCTGCCCGCGGGCCCGGCCGGGGCCCAGTCGGACGCCCCCGCCGGCTCGCCTCCCGAGCTGCCCCCCGCGCCGTCCGCAGCGGCCCGGACCGGAACGGTGAGCTTCGCCGACCTCTACCACGCCGCCCTGGGCTTCCACGAGTCCGTGGGCGAGGCCACCGAGCGCCTGCGCCAGGCCGAGTACGAGCGCAAGAAGGTCCGCGCCAACCTGCTGCCCGACCTGGACGTCACCGGCACCGTCCAGCGCCGGCCCAAGAACCTGACCGCGGGCGGGAGCTTCCTCGTCGCGTCCAAGGACTCGCGCGACCTGACCGTCACCCTGGGCCAGACCCTCTATACCGGCGGCCGCGCCCGCACCCAGCTCAAGATCGCCACCATCGGCGAGCTGGCCCGGCAGGTGGACCTGCGGCTCACCCGCGAGACCCTGGTCTACAACGTGGCCCAGGCGGTCTTCGCCGTCTCCAAGGCCCAGGCCGACCTCTCCAGCGCCAGCGACCGGCGCGAGGGCATGGAGCGCCACCTGCAGGCGGCCCAGGCCCGGGTGCGACTGGGGGCCGACGTGCGGGCCACGGCCCTGCGCCTGGAGTCCGAGGTGGCGCGCCTGAAGGCCGAGGAGATGCAGGCGAGCGACGCCCTCAAGACCGCGCGCGAGAACCTCGCCGAGCTCACGGGCCTGCCGCAGGACGTGCAGCTGGGCCCGCCCCCCGACATGGGGCCGGTGCGGTCCGCGCCCGACCCGGTGCAGACGGCCCTGACCCACCGGGCCGACGTGGCCCTGGCCACCAGCGAGGCGGCGGCGGCCAAGCTGGGGGTGCGCTACACCAGCGGCACGTTCCTCCCCGTGATCAACCTGACCGGCACCTACACCCGGAGCGACGAGAACCCGGCCACCACGTTCCTGATCGACGAGGAGAGCTTCGCCACCCTGAAGGCCACCTGGTCCCTGTTCAACGGCGGCGAGGACGTGGCCGAGCGCCACCGGGCCCAGGCCGCGTTCCGCGAGAAGCAGCTGAACCTCACCGAGCTCCAGCGCGAGATCCACACCCAGGTGGACCAGGCCGAGCGCCAGGTGCAGGTGGCCGAGCAGGTGGTCCAGTCCCTCAAGGACGCCTGGACCTACGCCGCCGAGAACCACCGCATCGTCACCGAGACCTTCAACGTGGGCGCGGCCACGTACCTGGACGTGATCGACGCCAGCACCGCCCTGGGCGACGCCCGGCGCGACCTGGAGAACGCCCGCAACGACCTGAACCTCGCCCTGCTCAACCTGGCGCAGGACACGGGCGAGCTCCTCGCCCTGGTGGGAGAGTCCGTGCCGTCCAGCGGCGACCTGGACTCCTGGGTGAGGGCGAAGCGCTAGCGCCGCCGGGGCCGGCAGGCCGGCACGGCCCTTTCGGGGCATCCGCCCGTCCCGTACACTGAGACGTTCGACCCACCCCGGGGACCCTCGCCCCAAGGGCCCAAGTCCCCGCACGGATAAGGAGCGCCACATGAGAGCGACCCGCGTCTTGACGTCTCCCGCCGCCCTGGCGGCCGCGTTTCTCCTGACCGGCGGCTTGGCGGGGATCTTGGCCCTGCCGGCCGCGGCCCTGGCGGGCCCGTTCGACATGCTGCAGACCGAGACCAACGCCGCCCATACGCCCGTCATCACGGCGCCCGACCACGTCAAGGCGGGGCAGCCGTTCGACGTGACCGTGTCGGTCGGCAAGAAGCCCCACCCGAGCGAGACCGGCCACTTCATCCGCTACATCGCCCTCTACGCCGGCGACGTGGAGATCGCCCGCGCCGACCTGACCCCCACCCTGGCGCTGCCCACGGTCACCTTCAAGGTGCAGCTGGCAACCACCACGACCCTGAGGGCCCTGTCGGCACCCAACCACTCCGCCGCCTGGGTGGCGGAGAAGAAGGTCGCCGTCACGGCCGACTAGGCCCGGGAAACCCCTCCGGTGGACCTCGCCCGCCAGCTGGTCGCGGACTACGGCTACCTGGCGGTGTTCGTGGGGACGTTCCTGGAGGGGGAGTCGGTCCTCCTGGCGGCGGCCTTCGTCGCCCACCACGGCCTGTTGTCCGGCCCCCTGGTGGCGGCCGTCGCCGCCTGCGGGGCCTGGACCGGCCACGTGGCCTTCTTCGCCCTGGGACGCTGGCGCGGGCGCGCGTGGCTGTTCGCCCGGCCGCGCCTGGGCGCGCATGCCCGGCGCGCGGACGAGATCATGGTCCGGCACGGCTGGGCCAGCGTCTTCATCCTCCAGTACCTCTACGGCACCCGGGTGGCGGGTGCGATCCTGTTCGGCATGTCGTCCTTCACCCTGCCGCGCTTCCTCGCGTTGCAGGCGGTCAACTGCGCCGTCTGGGCGGCGGTGGTGACGGGGGCGGGCTACCTGCTGGGGGCCACCCTGGAGCTGGCGGCCCGGCGCCTGACCTGGGTGACGGTGGCGCTGGTCGCCCTGGCCCTGGCCGGCGCGGTGTGGGTGGCGTGGCGCCGGGCGCGCCGACCCGATTAAGGCAGCGCGGGCGGCGCCGGCGGTTTGACGACTTGGGGCACCTCGCCCGTGAGGGCGTTCAAAAAGGCGATCAGGTCGGCCTTCTGGTCCGGCGTGAGCTTGAAGGGCCGGATGTCCGGGTCCAGGTTCGGGTTCTTGGTGCCGCCTCCCATGTAGAAGTCCACCACCTGGCCCAGGGTGGCGAAGCGCCCGTCGTGCATGTAGGGCGCCGTGAGGGCGACGTTGCGCAGGGAGGGGGTGCGGAACCTGCCCCGGTCCTCGGGCCGGCCGGTGACGGCCTCGCGCCCGATGTCGGGATCGGGGCGGTCGCTGCCCACGCCCACGTTGTGGAAGCGCAGGTCGGTGAGCAGCGCCGAGAAGTCGTCGAAGCGGTGGCACTTGGCGCAGTTGGGCCCGTCCTTGTCCTTGAAC
>CAZGRJ010000128.1:0-6864 GCA_964528115.1 uncultured Nitrospirales bacterium | reverse complement strand
GTCGGCCGAGGAGGACAAGCCGGCCGGCACCATCGACGCGGCGAAGGCGTCGCAGTAGACTGTAAGGCTACGTCCACGGGCCCGTTCCGGGCCGTCCGCGGGCGGTAGTTGGGGAGCGTTCATGCGGGTATTCGAGTTGGCGCGCGACCTGGGGCTGACCAGCAAGGCATTGCTGACGGCCCTGGAGAAGATGGGCATCGAGGTCGAGGACCACGCCGCCCGTCTGAGCGCCGACGACGAGAAGAAGGTTCGCGCCAAGCTCCAGAAGAAGCCCCCCGCCCCCAAGCGCCGCAAGGCCCCCGCCGCCAAGGCCGCGCCCGCCGCGCCCCCCAAGGAGAAGCCCAAGCCCAAGCCCCGGGTGGTGGTCAAGCGCCGCAAGGCCGAGACCGTCGCCGCCACCCCGGAGCCCGAGGCCGCGCCCGCCGCCGAGGCCCAGGCCGAGGCGCCGGTGGCCCCCAAGACGCCGGTCAAGAGCGCCGCCGACCGGATCAAGCCCGCCGCCGAGACCGGGACCCCCGAGGGCCTCACACCGCGCATGACGCCGGCCGCGGCCAAGGCGAAGCGCGAGCGCGTGGTCATCGACCTGGACAAGGCCAAGCCCAAGAAGGCTGAGCCTACGGAGGCGGTGCAAACGAAGACCGCGCCCCCGGAGGCGGAACCCGAGGCCGAGACCCCGGCCGAGTCCAGGCCCGGTGCCCCCCTGCCCTCCGCGGGCGACCGGGTGCGCGCCGCCCGGCCCGAGGCGATCGAGACCCCCAAGGGTCTGACCCCCCACATCTCCGAGGCCAAGAAGCCCGGGGGCGAGCGCGTCGTCATCGACCTGCCCAAGCCCGCCCCCGCCCGCCCGGCCAAGCCCGAGAAGCCCGAGAAGCGCGAGCGCCGCAAGGGCCGCGAGGCCCCGGGGGCAGAGCCGGCGGCGGCCGGCCCCGGCGCCGCCGCCCCCAAGCCCGCCGCCGACACGCGCAAGCGCAAGTGGCAGAGCTTCAAGGGCAAGAAGGGCCGCGGCCGGGGCCGCGAGGAGCGCCTCGACGAGCTGACCCGCCCGCGCCGCGACCGGATGCAGGAGTTCACCCGCCCCCGGGTGCGCGCCATCCGCATCGAGGAAGGCACCACCGTCAAGGAGTTCGCCGAGTCCCTGGGCGTCAAGGTGAGCATCATCATCGGCGAGCTGATGAAGATGGGCGCCCTGGCCACCCTCAACGACCCGATCGACATGGACGCGGCCCAGCTGATCGCCGACTCCATGGGGGTCAACACCGAGGTGGTCCTGGAGAAGACCGAGGCCGAGCGCCTCGAGGTCGTCCCCGACGCCCCCGAAACGTTGAAGCCGCGGGCCCCGGTGGTCACCATCATGGGCCACGTGGACCACGGCAAGACCTCGCTCCTGGACGCCATCCGCACCACCCGCGTGACCGCGGGCGAGGCCGGCGGCATCACCCAGCACATCGGCGCCTACGGGGTCGAGACCGAGCGCGGCAGGGTGGTCTTCCTGGACACGCCGGGCCACGAGGCGTTCACCTCCATGCGCGCCCGCGGGGCCCAGATGACCGACATCGTGGTGCTGGTGGTGGCGGCCGACGACGGTGTCATGCCCCAGACCGTGGAGGCCATCAACCACGCGCGCGAGGCGGGCGTGCCCATCATCGTGGCGATCACCAAGATCGACAAGCCGGGCGCCGACCCCGACCGGGTCACCGGCGCCCTGGGCGAGTACGAGCTGGTGCCCGAGGATTGGGGCGGCCAGACCCAGTTCGCCCGGGTCTCGGCCCATACCAAGGAGGGGCTGCCGGGGCTGCTCGAGAAGATCGTCCTGCAGGCCGAGATCATGGAGCTCAAGGCCAACCCCGACAAGCCGGCGGTCGGCCACGTCGTGGAGGCCCGCCTGGACCGCGGCCGCGGCCCCGTGGCGACGGTCCTGGTGCAGGGCGGCACCCTCAAGGTGGGCGACTTCTTCGTGGTCGGCACCCACACCGGCCGCGTGCGCGCCATGTCGGACGACCTGGGCAACAAGCTGGAGGCCGCCCCGCCCTCCACACCCGTGGAGATCATCGGCCTGGAGGGCGTCCCCCTGGCGGGCGACACGTTCAACGCCGTGGTGGACGAGAAGGCCGCCAAGGAGGTCGCCACCGACCGCCGCCTGACGGAGCGCACCCGGGAGCTGGCCCGCGAGAAGAAGCTCTCCCTGGACGACCTGTTCTCCAAGATGCAGGAGGAGGAGACCGTCGAGCTCCCCCTCGTGCTCCGGGGCGACGTGCAGGGCAGCGTGGAGGCGATCCAGGAGGCCCTGGAGAAGCTCTCCACCGACCAGGTCAAGGTCAAGATGCTCCACACCGGCGTGGGCGGCATCACCGAGACCGACGTCATGCTGGCCTCCGCCTCCAACGGCACGATCATCGCCTTCTCCGTCCGGCCCGAGCCCAAGGCGAGCAAGCTGGCCGAGCACGAGGGCGTGGACATCCGCACCTACAACGTCATCTACGACCTGGTGGACGACGTGAGGTCGGCCATGGAGGGCCTGCTCAAGCCCCACGTCCGGGAGAAGGTCCTGGGCCGGGCCGAGGTGCGCGAGGTCTTCTCCATCCCCAAGGTGGGCAACGTGGCCGGCTGCTTCGTCCTGGACGGCACCATCCAGCGCAACGCGGCGGGCCTCCGGGTCGTGCGCGACAGCGTGGTGGTGTACGAGGGGCCGATCCTGACCCTACGGCGCTTCAAGGACGACGTGAAGGAGGTCGCCAAGGGCTACGAGTGCGGCATCTCGTTCGAGCGCTTCAACGACATCAAGCAGGGCGACGTCATCGAGGCCTTCGCCCTGGAAGAGGTCGCGGCCAAGCTCTGACGGCCGCTTCGTGCTAACCTTTCGCATCGCCTTACGGGCACCGGACTCCCAAGACTCTCAGGACCGATGACGCAGGCCGTGGCCGGGATGGGACACCGCAGGGGCTACCGCCGTCACGTGCGGGTGGGCGAGGCCCTGCGCGAGGTCGTCGCCGAGGCGATCGAGCGCCGGGTGGACGACCCGCGCCTGGGGTTCGTGACCGTCACCGCCGTGGACGCGGCCCCCGATCTGCGCACCGCCAAGGTCTTCGTGAGCGTGCTCGGCAGCGTCCCGGAGGTGGCCCTCGGGGCCCTGGCCGACGCCGCCCCCCTGCTCCAGCGCGAGATCGCCCGCCACCTGCGCCTGATGTGGACCCCGCGCCTCTCGTTCATCGAGGACACCGGCCAGGCGCGGGCGTTCGAGATGGACGCCCTGATCGACAAGGCCGTGGAAGACCTGCCGCCCGAGACCGAAACCGACGAGGGAGACGACGCCCGGTGAAGACCCTGCTCTCGCCCGCCCCCCGGGCCACCGCCGCCGCGCCGTCCGGCGTGGTGGTGATCGACAAGCCCACGGGCTGGACCTCCCACGACGTGGTCGTGCGGGTGCGGCGTATCCTCAAGACCCGCAAGGTCGGCCACACCGGCACCCTGGACCCCCTCGGCACCGGCGTCCTGCCCATCTGCGTGGGCGATGCCACCAAGCTGGCCGGCTTCGCCCAGGCGGCGGACAAGGTCTACCGCCTGACCATGCGGCTGGGGGTCTCCACCGACACTCAGGACAGCATGGGACAGGTCACCGCGACGGCCGACCTGGACCCGGACGTCGACTGGGACGCCCGCGTGCGGGAGCAGCTCGCCTCCATGGTGGGCGAGGGCTGGCAGACGCCGCCCATGTACGCCGCCGTCAAGGTGGGGGGCGAACCCCTCTACCGCAAGGCCCGCCGGGGCGAGACGGTGGAGCGGGAGGCGCGCCGGGTGACGATCTACGGGGTCGAGGACGTCGAGGTGGCGGTCCCCGACGTGACCTTCACCCTCGCCTGCGCCAAGGGCACTTACGTGCGCACCGTGGCGGCGGACGCGGGCGACGCGCTGGGGGTGGGGGCCCACCTGACGAGCCTGCGGCGGCTCGCCTGCGGCCCCATCACCCTGGCCGACGCGGTCACCGTGGAGGCCCTGGAGATCGCGGTCCGGGAGGGGCGCACGGCCGAGGTGCTGCACGCGGACGACTACCTGGTCTCCGACATGCCGCAGCTGACCGTGAGCGAGTACACCGCCCGGCGCATGCTCCAGGGCATCTCGCCCCACATCTCGGAATGGGCCGTCCCCGCCGCCCCGTCCGCCGACGACGGCGGAACGGCCCATCCGGCCCAGTTTGCCCCCGGCACCCTGTGCCGCGTGTACGGCGAGCGGCGCGGGTTCTTCGCCCTGGTGGAGACCACCGGCGACCCCGTGACGCCCGCGAAGATCCGGCGGATCGTGAAGCTCCACGCCGCCGTCGTGTAAGCATGAAGGACTGACGAAAGGCCATGACCCAGGCAACGGAATCGAAGCAGCAGGTGATCAGCGACTACCGGACCCACGAGAAGGACACCGGGTCCGCGGAGGTCCAGATCGCCCTGCTCACCACCCGGATCAGCTACCTCACGGAGCACTTCCGGACCCACAAGAAGGACAACCACTCGCGCCGCGGCCTGCTCAAGATGGTGGCCCGCCGGCGCAAGCTGCTGGACTACCTCAAGCGCGTCGACACGCCGTCCTACGACGCCCTCATCGGGCGCCTGGGGCTGCGCCGCTAGCGCGCCCGCATAGGTTCCCGGGATGGGCCCGGGAACCGTATATTACGAACTCGCGACCGCGCGAATCCGCCGGCCATAGGTGGACACAGGGCAGCGGGCTTTTCGTCCCCGCCGCCCGGCTCCAAATCGAGCCCCCTGCCCTGTGGTCATCTCTGGCCGGCGTCCCAAGGACCCTGAAGGACGACGGACACATCATGAAAATGGACATCAAGACCGCATCGGGCGCATTCGGGCCCGAGACCCTGACCCTCGAGACCGGCCGCATGGCCAAGCAGGCCCACGGCTCGGTCCTGGCCACCTACGGCAGCACCATGGTGCTGGCCTCGGTGGTTTCCGACTATGGCCCCAAGCCGGGGGCCGACTTCTTTCCCCTGATGGTGGACTACCGCGAGAAGTTCTACGCCGCGGGCAAGATCCCGGGCGGCTTCTTCAAGCGCGAGGGGCGCCCCACGGAGCGCGAGACCCTCACCTGCCGCCTGATCGACCGCCCCATCCGGCCCCTCTTCCCGAAGGGCTACTGGCACGAGACCATCGTCACGATCAACACGATCTCCGCCGACACCTCCGGCATCGCCGACATCGTGGCCATGGCGGCCGCGTCGGCGGCCCTGTGCATCTCCGACATCCCCTTCGCCGGGCCCGTGGCGAGCGTGCGGGTGGGTCGCATCGGCGGCCAGCTCATGACCAACCCGACCATCGAGCAGATGGAGGAGAGCGACATCCAGCTGACCGTGGCCGGCACCGCCGACGCCATCATGATGGTGGAGGGCGGCGCCAAGGAGGTGCCCGAGGCGCAGATGATCGAGGCCCTGGCCTTCGCCCACGAGGCGATCCGCGGCGCCGTGAAGCTCCAGGACGAACTGATCGCCAAGGCCGGGAAGCCCAAGCGCGCCCTGCCCGAGGTCGCCGTGAACCAGGCCCTGGCCGACCGGGTGGCGGCCCAGGCCACCGAGCGCATGCGCCAGGCGGTGCAGATCCCCGAGAAGATGGCCCGGGCGGCGGCCGTGGACGCGGTGGGCGACGAGGCCCTGGAGGCCCTGGGCCTGGCCGACGACGAGGTGGGCGCGGCGCGCGATGCGCTGCACGCCCTGGAGAGCAAGGTGCTGCGCGACCTGGTGCTGGACCACGGGGTCCGGGCCGACGGCCGCCGCGCCGACGAGATCCGCGCCATCGCCATCGACGTGGGCCTGCTGCCCCGGGCCCACGGCTCGGCCCTGTTCACCCGGGGCGAGACCCAGGCCCTGGCGGTCGCCACCCTGGGCACGCGGGAGGACAACCAGCGGGTCGACGCCCTCGAGGGGATGGGCTTCCGCAACTTCATGCTGCACTACAACTTCCCCCCCTTCTCCGTCGGCGAGGCCCGTCCCACCCGGCCCCCGGGCCGGCGCGAGATCGGCCACGGCGCCCTGGCCCAGCGGGCCCTGGAGCCGGTCATCCCGCCCCACGACGAGTTCCCCTACACGATCCGCCTGGTCTCGGACATCCTGGAGTCCAACGGCTCGTCGTCCATGGCCACCGTGTGCGGCGGGGCCCTGGCCCTGATGGACTGCGGCGTGCCCATCAAGCGGCCGGTGGCGGGCGTCGCCATGGGGCTCATCAAGGAGGGCGACCGGCACGCCGTCCTGTCCGACATCCTCGGGGTGGAGGACCACCTGGGCGACATGGACTTCAAGGTCTGCGGCACCCGCGAGGGGGTCACGGCCCTGCAGATGGACATCAAGGTCTCCGGGATCACCCAGGAGCTGATGTCCCAGGCCCTGGAGCAGGCCCGCCAGGGGCGCCTGCACATCCTCGGGTGCATGGACGAGGTGCTCGCCCAGCCGCGCCCGGGGCTGTCGCCCTACGCCCCGCGGATCATCACGGTCCGGGTGCCGCCCGACAAGGTGCGCGAGGTCATCGGCGCCGGCGGCAAGGTGGTGCGCGGCATCGTGGAGGAGTGCGGCGTCAAGGTGGACATCGAGGACGACGGCACGATCCACGTGGCCAGCGCCGACCAGACCGCCTCGGACAAGGCGGTCGCCATGATCCGCGCCATCGTGTCCGAGCCCGAGATCGGCACGATCTACGAGGGCACGGTCAAGAAGATCATGGACTTCGGCGCCTTCGTCGAGTTCCTGCCGGGCAAGGACGGCCTGGTGCACATCTCCCAGCTGGCGGACCGCCGGGTGGCGAGCGTGTCGGAGGTCCTCAAGGAGGGCGACCGGATCTTCGTGAAGGTGCTCGAGGTCGACCGCCAGGGCAAGGTGCGCCT
>CAZGRJ010000127.1:0-6871 GCA_964528115.1 uncultured Nitrospirales bacterium | reverse complement strand
CCAGCCGGTGCAGGAGAACTGCGCCATCTGCCACAACCCGCACGGCTCGGTGAACATGACCCTCCTGCGGCTGCGGCCGCCCTGGCTGTGCCAGCAGTGCCACGAGCCCACGAGCCACCGCGGCCACCCGGGCGCCTTCGACACCAGCGGGACCCGGGCCAACACGCTGGCGCGGGGCTGCCCGAACTGCCACACGAACATCCACGGCACCAACAACCCGAGCGACCTGGGGACCGAGCGGTCCCTGCGGCGCTGAGGCGGGCCCCATGCGATACACAACACGATTCCCGATCGCTGTCGCCGCCGCCCTGGCGGCCCTTCTCTGGTCCGGTCCGGCCGCGGCGGACCCGTCCGCCCCCGAGAGCACCGCGTCCGTGGGGCTCGGGTACGTCACCCCGGGCAACGACTTCGTCTCGGAGAACCAGCGCTTCGGTCAGTACACCGGCCTGGATGACGAGGGCGTTTACGGCCTCCTGGACCTGGACATCAACCACCTGGACACGGACACCGGCACCTGGCTCCAGCTCCAGGGCCGCAACCTGGGGCTGGACAGCCGCGAGCTGCGGTTCCGGGGCGAGCGCCAGGGCGACTGGGACGTCCGCCTCGACTACAGCCGCATCCCGCGCAACTTCCCGTACGACGTGAACACCGGGCTGACCGGCGCCGGCACGGCGAGCGTGACGACGAACACGATCACGCCCGGCTCCGGCAACGCCCTCGACCTGGGCACCCACCGCGACGTGCTTCAGGCCCGGGTGGCCAAGGTGCTGCCGAAGGGCTTCGACGTGAAGGTCTCGTTCCGCAACGAGGAGAAGAACGGCACCCGCCTGTGGGGCCGGACCGGGATCGACTTCCTGGTGGACCCGATCGACTACACCACCCAGCAGTGGGAGGCGGTCCTCTCCTTCACCGGCGCCAAGCTCCAGGTCTCCGGGGGCTACTACGGCACCTGGTTCGGCAACGAGAACCAGGGGCTCGTGGTGGACGGGGTCACGGACGGCCCGAACAACGTCTACAGCCCCCTGGGCCTGCCGCCCGACAACGTCTCGCACCAGCTCTACCTCTCGGGCGGGTACGACTTCACGGACGTGACCCGGGGCGACTTCCAGGTCTCCGTGGGGCGCGTCACCCAGAACGACGACTTCATCCCCACGGTCACCGTGGCGCCGGGCGTCGGGAACAACCTGGACGGCAAGATCGACACCACCCGCGTCTCCCTGGGGCTCACCTCCCGCCCCACGCCGGACCTCTCGCTCCTGGCGAACCTGCGGCGCGAGGACCGGGACGACCGTACGCCCGTGCTCGTCTACTACACCGGCGCCTCCGCCACCTCCCGCACCAACGGCGAGAACGAGCCCCGCGACTTCACCACCACCGCGGGCAAGGTGGAGGCCGTGTACCGCCTGCCGGCGGACTTCCGGGTGACCGGCGGGATCAGCCAAGAGGACACCCGGCGCAACATCTCGGAGATCCGCTCGGTCAGCGCCCGCACCTGGACGCGCGAGACCGCCTACCGGGCCGAGGTCGCCCGCGCCATGTCGGCCACGTTGAACGGCGCCCTGGCCTACGTCCTGAGCGTACGCGACGGCTCCGACTTCAAGACCAACATCCTCAACGGCGGCGGGACCGGGTCGAACAACATCGCCCCGGTCCACTACGCCGACCGGCGCCGCGACCAGGTCCGCGTGACCCTGGACGCCATGCCCACGGACCGGGTCTCCCTCCAGCTCGTGGCGGAGCAGTCCTGGGACGGCTACGACTCCCGCACGGCCCAGGACCTGGGGGTCCGCAAGGCCGGCACGCGCCACGTCTCGGCCGACGCCTCCGTGCAGGTGACGCAGGCGTGGCAGGTGACCGCCTTCGTGTCCCACGACCTGACCACCCAGCGCCAGAACTCCTGCGACGGCATCAGCTCGTCGGGAGCGCCGTGCGCCGCGGCCGACCTGTGGAGCGCCGAGCTGATCGACCGGGGCGTGGCCGCGGGCCTTGGCGTTCGCGGCAAGGCGGGGCGCCGCCTGGACCTGGGGGCGGACGTGCAGGGGAGCTACGACAAGGGGCAGTACCACCAGTCCGGCACGCCCGTCACGCAGGCGATCGGCGACGTCTACTACCGGCCGCTCACCGTCTCCGCGTTCGGCGACCTGGCCCTGACGCCGGACTCGGGCGTGGCCCTGTCCGCCACCTACGACCGGCAGCGCACGAACGACTGGTCGTGGGTGGGCTGGACCTACGCCGACGGCACCACGCTCTACCAGGACCCCCGCGAGGAGGTGGTCTTCGTGGGCGTCCGGTACCACCGGACGTGGCGGTAGGACACGCCCCTCAGGGCGCCACGTAGACCATCCACCCCACGCCGAACCGGTCGGCCAGCATGCCGAACCGGGACGAGAAGAACGTCTTCGCGAGGGGCATCCGCACCTGCCCACCGTCGGCCAGGGCCGCGAACACCCGCTCGGCCGCTGCGTCGTCCGGCACCGTGAGGCACAGCGAGAAGCCCTCGAAGCTCGGCGCGCCGCCGCACTCGCCGTCGGACCCCATCAGGACCGTGTCGCCGATCCTCAGGCTCATGTGCATCACCTTGTCCTCCGAGCCGGGCGGCACCATGGGAGAGTCCGGGCTCTCGCGGTAGCGCACGAGTGAGGCCACCTCGGCGCCGAGGGTTTTCTGGTAGAACCCGGCCGCCTCCTCGGCGCGGCCGTCGAAGAACACGTAGGGCATGACCTGCATGGCGTTCTCTCCTCGCTGAATCGACTCCGTGCGTGCCGCCCCTCCCCGGAACCGGGCTCAAGGGCGGCCGAAGATCAGGTGGGTCACGTTCGGGGCCGCGACCGTACGCACGAGCGCCAGGCCGTGCAGATCGTCGCCGATGCCCTCGAAGAGCCGCTCCCCGGCACCCAGAAGGACCGGGACGAGGCTGATCGTCATCTCGTCCACCAGGCCGGCCCCCAGGTACTGCTGCGCCGCCTTCGCCCCCCCGCCGAGCCACACGTCTCCGTCGCCCGCGGCCTGGCGCGCCGCGTCAAGGGCCGCCTCGATGCCGCCGGTCACGAATGTGAACGTCGTCCCGCCCTTCATCTTGAGCGGCGGGCGCGCGTGGTGGGTGAGGACAAACACGGGGTGGTGGAACGGCGGCGTGTCCCCCCACCAGCCGTTCCAGGGTCGTTTCGCGTCCCACGGCCCCGGATGGCCGCCGAACATGTTGCGCCCCATCAGCGTGGCGCCCACGTGGGCCAACATCGCCTGGACGACCGGGGTGCTCTCGTTGACCTCTCCCCCTTCGAGCCCGTGCGGCGCGCGCCAGACCTCGAGAGGGAACACCCACTGGTGCAGGTCCTCGCCGCCGACGCCGAGGGGGTTGTCCACGCTCTGGTCGGGGCCGGCGACGTAGCCGTCGAGGGACATGGAGATGCCGAAACGTAGCATGGACAGGGTCGACTCCCTTTGGTGATCGCGCTTCGACCTGCCTTCACGCCGACCCGGCGCGGCAGACCTCCGCGAGCTGGTCGAGGGTGATCCCCCAGCCGTGGGGGGCGCCCTTGATGGCGCCCGCCATCTCCGGCATGACCACGTGGAACGTCTGCCGGACGTGCAGGGCGGTCTTGCCGCCCTGGTCCTCGAACGTCACCACCGTGGTCATCTGCTCGGCGGGGCCCGTGGCGAACTCGCTCGTCCAGACGAGCCTGTCCGGCGGCGCGACCTCGCGGTAGGTGCCGGTGAACGGGAAGTCCTCCCCGTTCGGGCCCCGCATCGCCATGCGGAACCGGCCGCCGGGCCGGAAGTCCATCTCGTGGACCGCGAGCTCGAAGGGTTTCGGGGCGAACCACCGCTTCACGGCGTCGGGGGTCGTCCACGCCTCGTACACCCGCTCGCGGGGCGCGTCGATGACCCGGTCCAGGACGACCGCGGGCGGCTCCGTCCGCGCCGCCTCGTCCGCCATGCGCTTCAGCTCCGCCGCCAGCCGGTCCATGTTCTGCTCGTTGGCGTCCACGGCGAAGCCCTTGACCTTGGCGCACTCCGCCGCGGTCTCGAAGGTCTGGCGGAACGTCACCCGGGTCTTGCCGCCCGCCTCGTCGAACGTCCCCGTGAGGCGAAAGAAGTGCCCCGAGATGTGGTCGAAAACGATCCGCTCCGGCGGCGCGACCTCGACGAACACGCTGCGGTTCTTGTAGTCCTTCCCGTCCGGGCCGTGCATGGTGAAGCGCCACTCCCCGCCCGGTCGGGGCTCGAAGGCGTCGAACGTGTTCGTGAAGCCATTGGGCCCCCACCAGCGGGCCAGGTGCTCTGCATCGGTCCACGCCCGCCAGACTGCTTCCCTAGGCGCGTCCACGACCCGGACGGTGACGATCTCCCGGTCGGCATCCGCCTGTGCCGCGGCGCTCACTTGCCCACCTCCCCGACCGCCGTGGCCAGGTAGGCCTCTAGCTGGTCAATCGTGCCGCCCCAGCCCGCCTTCATGGACTCCTTGCCCTCCTCGAAGGCGCGGATCTCCTCGTCGGTGGCCTCGAAGGGCACCCAGCGCACGATGAGCAGCGTCTTGTCCCCCTGGGCCTCCAGGGTGATCGTGGAGAGCGTCTTGAGCGGCCACTCGGCGTTCATGGGATGGCGCGTCACACCACCCTCCGGGTCGGAGAAGTGGACGATGTGCACCAGGCGCTCCGGCGGGACGATCTCGCGGTAGATGAACCTCCCCCACATCTCGCCCCCGTCCGGCATGCGCAGGCCGTAGTGGTACGTGCCCCCCACCCGCAGGTCCAGCTTGGACGAGATGTTGGTGAAGCCCTTGGGCGAGAACCACCGCATGAGGCGGTCCGGCTCGGTCCACGCCTTCCACACGGCCTCGCGCGGGGCGTCCAGGACGCGGGAGATGGAGAACTTGAACGGCTCCGGGCTCGCGGCTGGGTTCATGGCTTCGCCTCCTTCCTTATGATTGCCGCAGCGCGGCTTCCAGGTTGTTCAGGAGGCCGCGCGTTCCCTCCTCGCGCTGCCCCGCGTCGTCGTACCCGTCCAGGTAGGCGCCCTGCTCGGTGAAGACCAGCCGTGTCGCGTCGCCCGCGGGCGTCAGCTCCACGGTGGCGAGGGAGACCGAGATGCGGTTCTCGCCGATGTGCATGTCGTAGCTGTAGATGATGCGCCGGCCGGGCACGATGTCCTGGTAGCGGCCGTCGAACGCGTGTACCGGGCCGCCCGGCGGGCCGCCGCTCACCCGCTCGCGCCCGCCGACGCGGAAGTCCATCGCGTGGTCCGACTTCTCCCAGTCGTCGGGCCCCACGAACCACTTCGCCTTGGCCCGCGGCTCGGCCCAGGCGGCGAAGACCTTCTCCACGGGGGCGTCGTAGGTCCGGTCGATGACGAAGGTGGCGTGCTGGACGCCGCGCCCGGCGGGCTTGGGCATTGCGGTAGGCATGGGCGTATCTCCTTGAAACGTAGGGGTCAGGCGAGGTCCGTGAGGACCTTGTCGAGGGCGGCGTAGCTTTCGTTCATCCCGTCCACCATGCCCGCCTCGAGCATGCCGTCGCGCTCCTCGGCGGTGTGGAACAGGGCCGTCGTGGTGACACGGGTACGGCCGCCGCCCAGGTCGTCGAGTTCAATCGTCGTGACGGAGACATGGCCGGGGTTGCCGTCCCAGTCGAAGGTCATGGCGAGCCGCTCCGGCGGCATGACCTCGCGGTAGCGCCCCTCGAAGCCGTGGTCGCCGTCCGGGGTGTGCTCCACGAACCGCCAGTGGCCGCCGCGCGCCACCTCCAGGCGCTCGATGGTCAGCTTGTGGCCGCGCCCCCACCAGCGGGCGAGCCGGTCGGGCTCGGTGAACGCCCGCCAGACGAGGTCGCGCGGCGCGTCGAACTCGCGCACGGCGATGATCTCCCGGTCGGTCGGCGTCGTGACGGTCGCACCCCTCGATGTCGCGATTTTCTTCAAGGCGCGTCTCCTCACCCGACAGTAGCGAATCCGTCGCGTCCATGGCCGATCCCCGGAGTCGGAGACCGGACGGGTACGCTTTTTGACTCTCGTGGAAGTTGCGGCATTGATCTTATGGTCGTCGACGACGATCACGTCAGCGAGTGGGCCGGTAGCGGCAAACCTGTACGCCGGTGGACGTGGTCTGGGCGGAGACGAGCTCGAAGGTCCGCGCCTCGCCGTCGGCGGCGAAGAGGGTCTTGCCGCCACCGAGGGTGATCGGCTCGATCATGAGGACGAGCTCGTCGATCAACCCGGCCGTCAGCAGTGCCCGCACCAACGACAGGCTGCCGTAGACGTAGATGTCGCCCCCCGGCTGGTTACGCAGCGCGGAGACCTTTTCGACAAGTTCAGCGCCGCGGATGATCGTGGTCGGACGCCAGGTGAGATCCGCGTCCGAGAGCGTGTCCGAGACGACGTACTTCCGCGCACCGTTGATCCAGTCGGAGAAGGGATCTCCGGCGCGTCCGGGCCACGCCGCCGCCGACACCTGATAGGTACGCCGACCCTGCAGGAGCGCGTCGCTTTGCTTTGCGACCTCGCTGATGACCGTCCCCATCACCCGGGGATCGAAGAACCGCAGCGACCAACCGCCATGGCGGAACCCGCCGCTGGGGTCCTCCTCGGGGCTGCCGGGGGCCTGCGCCACCCCGTCGAGACTGATGAACTCGCTGGCGACAACTCGCATGGTGTACCTCTCGATTCGTGTGATGGCTCGACGTTACCGCCCTTAACGAATCCCGAACCTACGTCCAGTTCAAACGCAATTCACTCCGTTTGCATTCGCGGGATGAGCTCGCGCGTGGGTCATCCTCGGGTGTTCGCCGCGGCCATGCCGGCGAGGCGGTTGGCCAGGTTCTCCAGGGCGCTGGCCCAGCCCGCGCGGTGACCCTCGGCCGACGCCTCGGAGGCGAAG
>CAZGRJ010000126.1:5952-7013 GCA_964528115.1 uncultured Nitrospirales bacterium | reverse complement strand
GTGATCCTGGCCAACCGGACCAACCGCCCGGAGCCGTTCATCAGCAAGTCGCGGAAGAACTGGGGGAGCTGACTTCCGGAGGGCGCCTTGCCCGAACCGGGCGTTGCCCCTAGGATAATAAGATGCAATCTCGCCGGGGCCAGGCGGCCCCGGGCCCGCCCGAGGGGCGTGAGGCAACGATTTCGAGACCGACTCCAGACGATGAGGTAAAGCGAATGTCGAGCGAAACGACGACCGAGACGACCGAGACGACGTTGGTTTCCGTCACCGACGCGGCGGCCGGCAAGATCAAGGAGCTCCTGGTCAGCGAGAGCAAGGAGGGCTACGGCATCCGGCTTTCCGTCGCCGGCGGCGGCTGCCACGGCTACCAGTACGGCATGCAGTTCGACAACCAGGTGGGCGAGATGGACCAGGAGGTCGAGGTGGCCGGCGTCCGCTTCATCGTCGACGCCATGAGCGTCCCCATGCTCACCGGCGCCCAGGTCGACTACGTCGAGACCATGCAGGGCTCCGGGTTCGCCATCAGCAACCCGAACGCCCAGTCCAGCTGCGGCTGCGGCAGCTCCTTCAGCGCCTAAGCGCAGGAATCCCTCAGGGATTTGACGCGGCGGGGGTCCCATCCGGGACCCCCGCCTTGCGTTGGGCCCCCTACCCTCCGGGAACCATCCCATCGCCGACCGCCTGACCATTCACAACATCGCATTCCGCGCCGCCTGCGGCGTGCGCCCCGAGGAGCGCGCCCTGGGAAACGACTTCCGGGCCGACGTCACCCTGGAGCTGGACCTCCAAAAACCCGGCCGGAGCGACCGGCTGGAGGACACGGTGGACTACGGCGTGGTGGCCGAACGGGTGATCGCCGCGGCCAAGGGCGAGCGCCACCTGGTGGAGCACCTGGCCGAGGACATCGCCGCCGCGATTTTGGAGGCGCACCCGGTGGACGCCGTGGAGATCGCCCTCACCAAGACCAAGCCCCCCGTCGCCGCCATCGGGGGCGGCGTGACCGTGGTCATCCGCCGGACGCGCGGCGCCCAGTGACCCGGTTGGCTGTTCAGCGGCCGACG
>CAZGRJ010000126.1:0-5852 GCA_964528115.1 uncultured Nitrospirales bacterium | reverse complement strand
CGGGCGATGTAGCGGCGGTCCTCACGCTGGCCGCCGTAGGCCCCCAGCTCCTCGCCGTAGGTGGCCAGGTCCAGCTTGACGAGCCACAGGTCCACGGTGGCGCCGGCGGTGTAGTAGTCCTGATGCAGGCCGGCCCGCACCGCCAGGAACTTCCAGAGCCGCGCCTCGGCCCCCAGGTTGGTGCGCTTGCGCAGGTCCTCGTCGGTGGCCAGCTGGTTCGTCACGTCCACCCAGTCCGCCGCCAGCGTCACGCCCACGGGCCCCAGCTTGGGGTTCAGCGAGACGCCCACGTTCACCTGGGCGGGCACGGTGCCCAGGGTGCCGAAGTCCAGGTCGGTCAGGTTCAGGGCCGCCACGCCCACGGTGGGCGAGAGCGGGAGGTCCGGGCTGTACATGGCGCCCAGGTCGAAGGCGAAGTCGGTCTCGGCCTCGTCCAGGTTGTCGAACGGGGTGAACCCGTCGCTCGCCAGGTCCACGGCGGTGAAGGTCGTCTGGGCGCCCTGCCGGCGCGCGATCTTTGCGTTCACGCCCAGGGCCAGGCGCCCCTCCGGCCCGAAGCCGTGCGCCAGACCCACGACGCCCACCGTGTCGGCGCGGGCGTCCAGGTCCATGCGCGGGTTCACCAGGCTGTGGAACTCGCCGTCGGCGTTCGCCTGGGCCAGGACGCCGAAGCCGAAGCCGGGCATGACCACGTTCGGGAAGGTGTTCGCGCGCAGCCGGAAGTGCTCGCCCACGTGGGCCCGCACGACGGCCGTGGCGGTGGCGATGTCGTCGCCCTCCAGGTCCTGAAGGTCCTTCACCAGGCCCGGGGCGCCCTCGGAGGTCTCCGCCTCCAGGTTCACGAGGTCCATCTGGAACCCGTCCACCCGCGCCAGGCCCGCCGGGTTGTAGAACAGCGACCCGGCGTCGTTCGCCACGGCGGTGTAGGCGCCGCCCATGCCGAGGGGCCGGGTGCCCTGGTAGAGCAGCGGGAACTGGGTCGCCCGGGCGGGCGCCGCCGCCAGGAGGACGAGGCCAAGGGCCGTGCCCAGGGCCAGAACGTCGAAGCGCGTGAACATCTGGGTGCCGGCCTCCCCGGCGGTGGGGCGGCTCACAGCGACCCCACGAACGCGGACAGCTCGGCCTGGTCGATCGTGCCGTCGATGGTGCCGCCGCCCGACCCGTCGATGTCCCCGATCAGGCCCTCCAGGTTCGTGGTGGCGTCGGTGGTGCCGGCGATGAAGGCGTCCACGGCCGCGGCGTTGGCACTCACCAGGAGCAGGTCGGAGGTGACGTCGGCCGCGAGGGGCGCGGTCACCAGACCCGAGTCGAGGGTGCCGGTGTTGCCCGGGTCCGTGGTCAGCATGACGGACGCGACCATGTGGGCCGCGGCCGCCGTGGCCAGTTGCAGGGCGTCGCTGGCGGTGGGGACGGCGATGGTCTGGAGGGTGGCGATGGCGTCGGCCAGGTCCGCCACCTCCTGAGCCGTGACGCCGTCGGCGCCGAACATGGCGTCCACGATGTCGAAGACCGCCGTGTCGTCGCCGCCCGACAGGCCGTCCATGGCGTCGATCAGGTTCAGGACGTCGACGCCGCCGGCGCCCATCTGGGCCTCGGCGAGCAGGGCCAGGATATGGTCGGGGCAGTCCGCCAGGACCGGGCAGATCTCCAGGAGCAGGGCCTCGGCGGCGCTGTAGTCGCCTTGGTCGATGGAGATCTGGGCCTTCTCGAGCTTCGCCTCCAGGGTGGCGTCGTCCACCGCGCAGGCGGACAGACTCAAGCCCAGGACCAGCACCAGGCCGCAGGCGGCCGGGCGCAGGGCGGTGCGCAAGGCGGTGGGAATGATACGCGGCATCGTCTCCCTCAGGTCGCAGGGCCGGTCCCGGCCCGGAAAGGGGCCATAAAACACCCTCCCGCGCGCCTCCACGGCGCTCCACCCGTGCCTCATCGGGGGAAACAGCTCAATACTTTAGCACTTTACGGGGGTCCGCCGGTCGGACGGACCGCGCCCGCGAAGGGATCGAACCGGCCGATTTTTCAGGGTTGCCGGGCGGACCCGGCAAGGGTGGTCGGGGCTAGCGGGAGCGGGCCACGACCTCGATCCGCCCCTCGTTCAGGGCGATGCGGCCGCGCACGTCCTTCTCCTCGTCGCCCGACAGGCCCGGCAGGGCGCCCTGGGCCTCGGCCAGGGCGGCCTTGGCGGCCTCCAGGTCGATCTCGTCGGGCAGCTCGGCGGTCTCGGCCAGGACGGTCACCACCTCGTCCTGGACGATGGCGAAGCCCCCGCCCACCACCAGGGACTGCTGGTTGTCCGGATCGGTCAGGTAGGCGACGACCCCCGGGGCCAGGGTGGAGATGAGGGGCGCGTGGCCGGGCAGGACACCGAACAGGCCGTCGCCCCCCGGCACCTCGACCACTTCCTCGGTGTCGACGGCGAGCACCTCCCGGTCGGGGGTGACCACCTCCAGGCGGACGGTCTCGGCCACGGCCCTAGGCCTTGGCCGCCAGGGATTCGGCCTTCTGCATGGCCTCCTCGATGGTGCCGACCATGTAGAAGGCCTGCTCGGGCAGGTCGTCGTGCTTGCCCTCGAGCAGCTCCTTGAAGCCGCGGATCGTGTCCTCCAGCTTCACGTACTTGCCCGGCGAGCCGGTGAACACCTCGGCCACGTGGAACGGCTGCGACAGGAAGCGCTGGATCTTGCGGGCCCGGGCCACGGTGAGCTTGTCGTCCTCGGACAGCTCGTCCATCCCCAGGATGGCAATGATGTCCTGCAGGTCCTTGTAGCGCTGGAGGGTGCGCTGGACGCCGCGGGCGATGTTGTAGTGCTCCTCGCCCACGATCTGCGGGTCGAGCATGCGGCTCGTCGAGTCCAGGGGGTCCACCGCCGGGTAGATGCCCAGCTCGGTCAGGGCCCGGTTGAGCACCGTGGTGGCGTCCAGGTGGGCGAAGGTGGTGGCCGGGGCCGGGTCGGTCAGGTCGTCCGCCGGCACGTACACCGCCTGGATCGAGGTGATGGAGCCCTTGCGGGTGGTGGTGACGCGCTCCTGCAGGTCGGCCATCTCGGTGGCCAGGGTGGGCTGGTAGCCCACGGCGGAGGGCATGCGGCCCAGCAGCGCCGAGACCTCCGAGCCCGCCTGGGAGAAGCGGAAGATGTTGTCCACGAACAACAGCACGTCGCGCCCCTCCTCGTCGCGGAAGTACTCCGCGCAGGTCAGGCCCGACAGGGCCACGCGCTGGCGGGCGCCGGGGGGCTCGTTCATCTGGCCGTAGATGAGGGCGGCCTTGTCGAGCACGCCCGACTCCTTCATCTCGTTCCACAGGTCGTTGCCCTCGCGGGTGCGCTCCCCCACGCCGCAGAACACGGAGTAGCCGCCGTGCTGCTTGGCGATGTTGTGGATCAGCTCCATGATGATGACGGTCTTGCCCACGCCGGCGCCGCCGAACAGGCCGGTCTTGCCGCCGCGCGCGTAGGGCTCGAGCAGGTCCACCACCTTGATGCCGGTCTCCAGGATCGAGGGCGTGGTTTCCTGGTCGGCGAAGGCCGGGGCCTCGCGGTGGATCGGCCAGCGGACCTCGGCGTCCACGGGGCCCAGCTCGTCGATGGGGTCGCCCACCACGTTCAGGATCCGGCCCAGGACCTTCTCACCCACGGGCACGGTGATGGGGGCGCCGGTGTCCAGCGCGTCCATGCCCCGGGTCAGGCCGTCGGTGCCCGACATGGAGACCGTCCGCACCCGGTTCTCGCCCAGGTGCTGCGCGGTCTCGAGGACCAGGTGCAGTTCCGGCCGGCCGGAGGCCTCGTCGGCCTTGGTGTCGATGGTCAGGGCGTTGTGGATCGCCGGGAGGTGCCCTTCGGGGAACTCCACGTCCACCACCGGTCCGATCACCTGAATGACTTTGCCTGCCGTCATGACTCCCCTCTATTAGCCGGCCCCTATCATGCTTTAAGGGCCTCCACGCCGCCAATGATGTCCAAGAGTTCCTTGGTCACCGCCTCCTGCCGGGTGCGGTTGTAGACCAGGGTGAGCTTCTTGATGACCTCCCCCGCGTTGCGGGTGGCCGAGTCCATGGCGCTCATGCGCGCCCCGTGCTCGCTCGCGGCCGACTCCAGAAGGCCCTGATAGATCTGCACCTCGATGAATTTCGGCAGGAGCGCCCCGAGCACCTCCTCGTCGGAAGGCTCGAACAGGTACGTCCGCCCCAGGCCCTTCGCCTGCTCCCCCTCCACCTGGATGGGCAACAGCTGGCGGCACTCGGGCACCTGGGAGATCACGGAGCGGAAGCGGGCCGAGACCAGGTCCACCCGGTCGTAGCGGGGCGTCATGTAGCCCTCCACCACGTGACCCCCCACCTCCAGCGCGGAGGCGTAACTGGGGGCGGCGAGCAGGCCTGGCCAAGCCTGGTCCACCTCGACGCCGCGGCGCAGGAAGTAGTCGCGCGACTTGCGCCCCACGGCGAGCACCGAGACCGTCGCCCCCTTCGCCTCCAGCTCCTGGACCCGGGCGTGGGCCATGCGGCACAGGTTCGTGTTGAGGGCCCCGCACAGGCCCCGGTCGGGCGTGAGGACGAGCACGGCGGCGCGCCGGACCTCGCGCTTTAGCAGCAGCGGGTGGGTGGCCTGGTCCGGGTCGATGGAGAGCCCGGCGAACATCTCGGCCATCTTGGCGGCGTAAGGCCGCGCGGCCTCGGCGGCCTCCTGCGCGCGGCGCAGCTTGGAGGCCGAGACCATCTTCATGGCCTTGGTGACCTTCTGGGTCGACTTGACGGAGTTGATCCGCCGCCGGATGTGCTGAAGGCTCGCCACCTGACCCCGCCCTAAACCGGGCGGTCTCCCCTAGCCCTGCTCCTGGAGGAAGGCCGCCTTGGCGGCCTCGACGGCCCCCTTCAGGCGGCCCTTGATCTCGTCCGAGAGCTGGCCCACCTTGACGATGTCCGCCCTCAGGTCGGCATGGTGCTCGGTCACGTAGGCGTGCAGGAATTCCTCGAACGGCTGCACCTGGTCCACGGGCAGGTCGTCCACGAACCCCTGGGTGCCGGCGAAGATCGAGATCACCTGCAGCTCCACCGCCAGGGGCGCGTACTGGCCCTGCTTGAGGACCTCCACCATGCGCTGGCCGCGGGCGAGCATCTTCTGGGTGGACTTGTCCAGGTCGGAGCCGAACTGGGCGAAGGCCTCCATCTCGCGGTACTGGGCCAGGTCCAGGCGCAGCGTGCCGGCCACCTGCTTCATGGCCTTGATCTGGGCCGCGCCGCCCACGCGGGAGACCGAGAGGCCCACGTTGATGGCCGGGCGCACGCCCGAGTAGAACAGGTCCGAGCCCAGATAGATCTGGCCGTCCGTGATGGAGATGACGTTGGTCGGGATGTAGGCCGACACGTCGCCCGCCTGGGTCTCGATGATGGGCAGCGCCGTAAGCGACCCGGCGCCGCGGTCGTCGGACAGCTTGGCGGCCCGCTCCAAGAGGCGCGAGTGGAGGTAGAACACGTCGCCGGGGTAGGCCTCGCGGCCCGGCGGGCGGCGGAGCAGCAGCGACATCTGGCGGTAGGCCACGGCCTGCTTGGAGAGGTCGTCGTAGACCACCAGGGCGTGCTGGCCGTTGTCGCGGAAGTGCTCGCCCATGGTGCATCCGGTGTAGGGCGCGATGAACTGCAGGGCGGCGGGGTCGGACGCGGTGGCGGCGACGATGGTCGTGTAGGCCATCGCGCCGTTCTCCTCCAGAACCTTCACCACCTGCGCGACCGTCGAGCGCTTCTGCCCGATGGCCACGTACACGCAGTGCATGTTCTGGCCCTTCTGGTTGATGATCGTGTCGATCGCCACGGCGGTCTTGCCGGTCTGGCGGTCGCCGATGATCAGCTCGCGCTGGCCGCG
>CAZGRJ010000125.1:0-7064 GCA_964528115.1 uncultured Nitrospirales bacterium | reverse complement strand
AGCTCGTCCGTGTGGTCGGCCACCATGCCGCGCTCCCAGAAGGCGGCGAGCTGGATGCCGGTGCGGATGCCCCGGGCGATGTAGATGTTGAACGGCGTGCGCTCGTCGGTCAGGTTCCAGCGGTACTCGATCCCGTAGAACAGCGTCTGCCCGGCGTAGAAGCGGTAATTGTCGTAGGACCGCAGGCGCTGGGTGCCCCCCAGGGACGACGCGGTGCCGTAGCGGTTGTTCGCGATCAGGGCGTTGATGTGCTTGGCCTCGGTCGCGAGGCATTCGTCGCGCCGGGGGCCGGCGGGGTATTGGGTGCAGTTCAGGCCCTCCGTCGCCTGGAGGGTGGCGAAGTCGGTCTCGCCCTTTCGGGTCACGATGGCGCGGGAGTAGAACAGGTTCAGCACCAGCGTGTCCCAGCGCCGCGCGGGGATGAAGCCGGTCAGGTTGGTGTCCGAGACGTAGAACTCGCTCTGGTCCGGGTCGTCGCGCATGGGCAGCCGGAGGGCCTGCTCCAGGCGGATGCCGCGCCGGGCGTCGAGCCGGTCGTCGGTCAGGTCCACCGCGCCGCCCAGGGTGATCGAGTGGCCGTTGTCCCAGGCCGTGTCCACGCCCGCGAACGCGGTGCCGTCCTTGTCCAGGACTTCCAGAAGGCGCTCGCGCCCCACCAGGACGCGGGTGTAGGCCTCGTAGCGACGCTTGTCGAAGGTGAGCGTCAGCTGGGCGATTCCGTACTGCCCCTCCACGCTCGGGTAGATGACGTCGTCCGGGTCGGAGGTGATGCCCCGGTCGTACACGATGGGGGCCACGGCGTAGTCGTTGTAGCCGCCGTCCAGGATCAGGCGGCGGGGGACGACGGGTACGTCCAGGACGGCGATGCCCTTGGCCCGGAAGTCGCCGTTGAGGTAGTAGCCGGTGACGTCGGAGTCGCCGCCGCCCATGTTCAGGACGCTCAGGCCCGCGCCCGCCGCCTTCCCCAGGCCCGGGATCTCCCCGACGATGGGATATAGGTAGTAGCCGAAGTCCTTGCCGAACTGGTCCTTGCGCCGGTCCGGGACGGCGCCCGCGGGAGCGCGGGTGGCAGCCAGGATCAAAATGGCCAGGAGGACGACGATCGCCGCCGTCGCGGCGCGGAGGCGTCCGCCGGAGGGTCGGGGCGTGGGCTGGGTGGCGGCGCGGGATGCCACCGGACACGGCTCGAACGGGGGTAGGGCGGCCTAGTTCTTCGCCAGCAGCCCCTCGTTGACCTTCGTGGCGGTCTCGGGGCCCATGAGGGTTTCGACCAGCTTCACGGCGAACTCCATGGAGGTCCCGGGGCCGCGGCTGGTGATGAAGTGGCCGTCCACCACCACCCGGTCCTCGGAGTACTCCAGCACCCGGGGGGTCACCTTGTCGCGGACGGTGGGATGGCTTGTGGCCTTGCGCCCCTCCAGGAAGCCCAGCTCGGCGTAGATCGAGGGGGCGGCGCAGATGGCGGTGACGTAGCCCTTGCGCTCGTGGATGCGGGTGACGATCTCGTGGATGCGCTTGTCCAGGCGCAGCTTCTCGACCCCCGGGCCGCCGCCGGGCAGGACCACCATGTCGAACTCCGCGTCGTCGATCCGGTGCAGGGCGGTGTCGGGGACCACGACGACCCCGCGCGAGCCCTTGATGGGCCCCTCCTCGAGGCCGGCGGAGACCACCTCGACCCCGGCGCGGCGCAGCACGTCGATGACGGTGACCGCCTCGATCTCCTCGAATCCCTCGGCCAGCGGCACGAGCACCTTCGGCATGACAGAAGCCTCCTTCGCTTGGGGTCCGGCCTGAGGGTCCACTATACCGCGATCCGGGCGCCCCGCTCACGTCCCCGGCGCCCTCAACGCGGCGCGGGACGCGGCGCCCGTGGTATCCTGCGGCTCCCATCCCGGAACGATCGGCCCCCTTTCATGCCCCCGCCTCCCGCACTCGTCCTCTACGACTTCAACGGCGTCATCGCCGACGATGAGCCCGCGCACCTGCGCCTCTCCCAGGAGGTCCTGGGGGCCGAGGGGGTGCCCGTCACGGACGCCGAGTACCACGACGTGTACCTGGGGTACGACGACCGGGGCTGCTTCATGGAGGCCTTCCGGCGGGCCGGAAAGCCGCTCTCGGAGGACCACCTGAACGCCCTGATCGCCAGGAAGGCGGCCCTGTATGCCGACTTCATCGCCGGCCACCTGGTGCTCTTCCCGGGGGCGGTGGAGAGCGTCCGGGCGAACGCGGCGGCGCACCCCCTGGCGGTGGTCTCCGGGGCCCTCAGGGCGGAGGTCGCCCACGTCCTGAAGGCGGCGGGGATCGAGGACCGGTTCCGGTTCGTGGTGGCGTCCGAGGACACGGAGCGCTGCAAGCCCGACCCGGAGGGCTACGAGATCGCCCTCGCGCGCTGGAACGCCCTCGCCCCGGCGGGGGAGGCGCTTTCCCCGGAGCGCTGCGTGGTGATCGAGGACTCCATCGCTGGCGTCGCGGCGGCCAAGGCCGCGGGCATGCGGTGCGTGGCCGTGACCCACACCTACCGCCCCGACGAGCTGGCCCAGGCGGACCGGGTGATCGGCCACATGGCCGACTTCACGCCCGCGCTCGTGGCCGAGCTGGCGGGCTAACTTTTCGCGGACTCTTGGACGGCCGGCGGCCTAGCGCGTCGTCCGGACGGGCGGCCTAGCGCCGCATGGGCTGGAACCAGGCGACGGTGCGCTTCAGGCCCTCGTCCAGGGGCACGTTCGGCTCCCAGTCGGTCACCTGGGCCAGGCGCTCGGCCGAGACGACGCTGCGCAGCTGCTCGCCCTCCTTGGCCGGGCCGTGCATGGGCGTGCCGGTGAAGCCGGCGTGGGCGGCGATCATCTCGAACAGGCGGTTGACGTCGGTCTCGATCCCGGTGCCCACGTTGAAGGGGCCGGTCAGCTCGCGGGCGAAGGCGGTCACGAAGGCGTCCACCACGTCGTCCACGTACACGTAGTCGCGGGTCTGCTTGCCGGTGCCGTTGATCGTGGGGGTCTCGCCGCCCAGCATCTTGCGGGCGAAGATCGCCACCACGCCGGCCTCGCCGTGCGGGTCCTGGCGCGGGCCGTAGACGTTGGCCAGGCGCAGGGAGGCGCACTTGAGGCCGACCTCGGAGAAGTAATCCAAATAGAGCTCCCCGGCGCGCTTGGTCACGCCGTAGGGGGAGCGGGGCCGCGTGGGGTGCTCCTCCGTGGCCGGGAAGCGCTCCTGCTCGCCGTACACGGCCCCGCCGGAGGAGGCGAAGATCACGCGCGGGCAGCCCCCCTCCACGGCGGCCCGCAGGACGTTGACGAGGCCCAGGATGTTGACGTCGGCGTCGAACATCGGGTCCTCGACGCTCCGGCGCACCTCCATCTGGGCGGCCAGGTGGAAGACCACCTGGGGCCGGTAGCGCTTGAAGGCCCGCTCCACCTTGGGGGAGCGGATGTCGAGCCGGACCAGCTTGACCTTGCGCGGGACGTTCTCCTTCTTGCCGTGGGAGAGGTTGTCGAGCACCACCACCTGGTGGCCCTCCATGAGCAGGCGGTCCACCAGGTGGGAGCCGATGAAGCCGGCCCCGCCGGTCACGAGGCACTTCACGAGGCGTCCTTCTGCGCGAGGTACCAGGCCACGTAGCGCGGGATGCCGTCGGCGATCTGCGTCTTGGGGGCGTAGCCCAGGTCGGCCTTGGCCCGGGAGATGTCGGCGTAGGTGATGGGCACGTCGCCCGGCTGGTTCGGGAGGCGCCGGGTCACGGCGCGCTTGCCCAGGGCCTTTTCGATCATCTCCACGAGGTCCGCCAGGGTGGTGGTCTGCTGCTCCCCCAGGTTGAGCACGGCGTAGGGCAGGCGCCGCTCCAGGGCCGCCAGGATCCCGGCGACGATGTCGTCGATGTAGGTGTAGTCGCGCCGGGTGGTGCCGTCGCCGTACAGGGGGATCGGCTCGCCCCGGTCGATCAGCCGGGTGAACTTGGCGATGGCCAGGTCGGGCCGCTGGCGCGGGCCGTACACCGTGAAGAAGCGCAGGCAGGTGACCGGGAAGCCGTAGAGGTGGTGGTAGGTGTAGCACGTCAGCTCGCCCGCCTTCTTCGTGGCGGCGTAGGGGCTGATGGGCCGGTCCACGGGGTGGTCCTCGGAGAAGGGCACCCGGTCGCTCTCGCCGTACACGCTGGAGGACGATCCGAACAGGAAGTTCTCCACCCCGAAATCGCGGGCGCACTCCAGCATGGCGGCGGTGCCCAGGACGTTCACCTCGTTGTAGCGATACGGCTGCTCGATGGACGGGCGCACCCCCGCCAGGGCGGCCAGGTGGATCACCTCGCGGATGTTGTGGTCGGCATGAGCGACCTTCAGGCACTCCCGGTCCAGGATGTCGCCTTCGATCAAGGTGAAGCCCCTGGCCGGGATCAGGCCCTTCAGGTTGCGCTCCTTCATGGAGCGGTCGTAGAAGGGGTCGAAGTTGTCGTACCCCACCACCGTACGCCCCCGCGCCAGCAGCGCCTCGCACAGGTGCGACCCGATGAACCCCGCCGCCCCCGTCACCAGCACCGTCCCGCTCACGCCGCAAGCTCCGGAAATGCCAGGTAAACCAGGTATTCCACGTTGCCCTTGGCCCCGTGCACCGGCGACGGGATCGTGCCCCGGTCCGCGAGGCCCAGTTCCCGCGCGGCGGCGATCACCGCTTCCACCGCCTCCCGCCGCAGTCCCTCGTCGCGCACCACGCCGCCGCGGCCCACCCGTTTCGGACCCACCTCGAACTGGGGCTTGACCAGCAGGACCATCCGCCCGCCGGCCTTGAGCACGTCCCGCAGGGCGGGCAGGACGGTGCGCAGGGAGATGAACGCGAGGTCGGCGACCACCAGGTCCACGGCCTCCGGCAGGTCGGCGGGCGCCAGGTGACGGACGTTCGTGCGGTCCATCACGGTGACCCGTGGGTCGGCCGCGAGGCGCGGGTCGAGCTGCCCGTGGCCCACGTCCACGGCGTACACGGCCCGGGCGCCGCGCTGCAGCAGGCAGTCGGTGAAGCCGCCGGTGGAGGCGCCCGCGTCCAGGACGGCCCACCCGGCCGGGTCGATGGCGAAGGCGCCCAGGGCCGCGGCGAGCTTGCCGCCGGCGCGGCTGGCGTAGGGCGGCGGGGCCTCGCAGGTGACCTCGGCGTCGTCCGGCACGGGGGTGCCCGCCTTGGCCACCACCTCGCCCGCCACCCGCACGCGGCCCGCCATGATGCTGGCCCGCGCGCGGGTGCGGTTTTCGGCCAGGCCCCGGGCGACGAGCAGCTCGTCCAGCCGGGACTTCGAGACCTTGGGTGGCCGCGTCACAAGGACGGAGGTGGGCACGGGAAGGGGTGCCGGCCGGGTCACGCCTCGGCGGCCAGGGAGCGCAGGGGCGCGCGGCCGCGTCCCCGGGCCCGGGCGAGGTCGCGCACGGCGGCGGCGATGCCGTCGGCGTCCAGGCCCGCCTCCGCGCGCTGGAAGGCCTGGGGGGCCTGCTCGACGAACCGGTCCGGCAGCCCCAGGCGGCGCACGGGCACCTGGACGTTGTGGGCCGCCAGACATTCGAGCACGGCGCCACCGAAGCCGCCCATGAGGGCGTGCTCCTCCACGGTGACGATGCCGCCGGTCTCCCGCGCCGCGGCGAGGATCGCGTCCTCGTCGAGCGGCTTGACGAAACGCGGGTCTACCACGCGCACCGAGATGCGCTCGGCGGCCAGGCGCCGGGCCGCCTCCAGGGCCGGGACCACCATGTCGCCCAGGGCGAGGACGGCCACGTCGCGGCCTTCCTTGAGGACTTCCGCGACCCCCGTGGGGATGGGCTCGAAGCCCCCCAGGTCCTCCGCCGCGGGAAGGGACCCGCGTGGGTAGCGCAGGGCCGCCGGGCCCGGCTGGCGCAGGGCGGTGTAGAGCATGTTGCGCAGCATCTGGCCGCCCCGGGGGGCCATCACCACGAGGTTCGGCACCGCGCGCAGGTAGGCCAGGTCGAAGGCGCCGTGGTGGGTGGGGCCGTCGTCGCCCACCACCCCGGCCCGGTCCAGGGCGAAGACCACCGGCAGGTTCTGGATTGCCACGTCGTGGATCACCTGGTCGTAGGCCCGCTGCAGGAAGGTGGAGTAGATCGCCGCCACCGGGCGCTTGCCCTCGGTGGCGAGGCCGGCGGCGAAGGTGACCGCATGCTGCTCGGCGATGCCCACGTCGAAGAACCGGTCGGGGAAGCGCTCGCCGAAGGTCTGGGTGCCGGTCCCCGTGGGCATGGCGGCGGTGACAGCCACGATGCGCGGGTCGTGCTCGGCCAGCTCCACCAGGGCGTCGCCGAAGACCTTGGTGTAGGCGGGCAGGGACGACGGCTTGGCGCTCGCGAGGCCCGCCGTCTTGTCGAAGCTCGGCGTGCCGTGGTACTTGACGGGGTTGTCCTCCGCCAGGGGATAGCCCTTGCCCTTCTTGGTGATGACGTGCAGCAGGACCGGGCCCTTGAGCCGCCCCAGGTTCTCCAGGGTGGGGATCAGGTGGTCCAGGTTGTGGCCGTCGATGGGGCCCACGTAGAAGAACCCGAGCTCCTCGAACACCAGGCCCGGCGTGATGAAGCCCTTGACCGCCTCCTCCGCCTTGCGGGCGACCCGCACCATGGAGGGGCCGACGCGCGGGATGTGACCCAGGATGTGCTCCGTCTCCTCGCGCATCCAGGCGTAGAAGTCGCCCGTCAGGATGCGCGACAGGTACGAGGCGACCGCCCCCACGTTCTTGGAGATCGACATCTCGTTGTCGTTGAGGACCACGAGCAGGTTGCGCTTGAGGCCGCCGGCGTGGTTCAGGGCCTCGAACGCCATGCCCGCGGTCATGGCCCCGTCGCCGATCACGGCCACCACGCGCTCGTCGCCGCCGTCCAGGTCGCGGGCGACGGCCATGCCGAGGGCGGCCGAGATGGAAGTGCCCGCGTGGCCGGCGCCGAACGGGTCGTGGGGGCTCTCGGCGCGGCGCTGGAAGCCGGACAGGCCGTGGTGCCGGCGCAGGGTGCCGAAGCGGTCGCGCCGGCCGGTGAAGAGCTTGTGGACGTAGGACTGGTGCCCCACGTCCCAGATCAGCTTGTCCT
>CAZGRJ010000124.1:0-7163 GCA_964528115.1 uncultured Nitrospirales bacterium | reverse complement strand
TCCGCGAAGGTATGCTCCATCTTCCGGAAGAACCAGGCGCCCGACAGGAGCAGCACCAGCGCCACCGGGAGGGAGATGAACAGGACCGGCTCGGGCGGCGGGCCGACGTGGAACAGGGCCCAGCGCAGCCACTCCAGGGGGCCCACGGCGGGGTTCATGCCGTAGAGCCAGTGCCACCGCTCGGGGATCATGGACACCGGGTAGATCACGGGCGAGGCGAACAGGCCGAGGCGCGTGAGGACCGGCAGGACGTAGGCGATGTCGCGGTAGAAGACGTTCAGGGCCGAGAACCACAGGCCCACCCCGAAGGCCCCCGCCGCGGCCCACAGGACGCACAGCGGCACCACGTAGAGGGCGTGAACATTGGGCACGAAGCCCTGGTACGCGGCGATCGCCAGCAGCACCACGAACGCCATCACGTAGTCCGCCAACGGCACGGCCATGGACGACAGGGGCAACAGGACGCGCGGGAAGTAGACCTTGGTGAACAGGCCGGCCTGGCTCACCATGCTCTGGGCGGCGCCCTGCAGGATGCCCGCGAACATCAGCCACAGGGTCAGGCCGCTCAGGTAGAAGGTGGCCTTGGGGATGCCGTTGGTCGGCAGGCGCCCCAGGAGGCCGAAGATGACGGTGAAGAGGGCGGCCGTGAGGAGGGGCGTCAGGACGGCCCACAGGACGCCCAGGACCGCCTGCTTGTAGCGCACCGAGATGTCGCGCCAGGCGAACTGCACGAACAGCTCGCGGAACCGCCACAGCTCGCCGAAGTCGATGGGCACCGTGCCCTTGGGCGGCGCGATGACCACCTCGCTGCGGGCGGCGTCGCTCACGCCCGGGCAGCCCCCCGTGCGACCTCGGTCCGGTAGCTCTCGATCGTCCGGCGAATGCCGTCCTTCAGGCCGATCTTCGGCGTCCAGCCCAGGGCCGTGATGCGGCCCGTGTCCAGCAGCTTCTGGGGGGTGCCGTCGGGCTTCGTGTCGTCCCAGACGATCTCGCCCTCGTAGCCCACCTCGGCCTTCACCAGGTCGGCCAGCTCGCGGATCGTGATGTCCCTGCCCCAGCCGACGTTGATGAGGGGCATGGCGCCCTTCTCGGCGTGGACCGCCCCCAGGAGGAACAGGCAGGCGTCCGCCAGGTCGTCCACGTGCAGGAACTCCCGGCGCGGGCTGCCGGTGCCCCACAGGGTGACCGTGGGGGCGCCCGTTTCCTTCGCCTCGGAGAACTTGCGGATCATGGCGGGCAGGACGTGGGAGCCTTTCAGGTCGTAGTTGTCGCCGGGGCCGTAGAGGTTCGTGGGCATGACCCCGAAGAAGTCCGTGCCGTACTGGCGGTTGTAGGCCTCGCACATGGCGATGCCGGCGATCTTGGCGATGGCGTAGGGGGCGTTGGTGGGCTCCAGGGGGCCGGTGAGCAGGTATTCCTCGCGCATCGGCTGGGGGCACTCACGCGGGTAGATGCACGAGCTGCCCAGGAACACCAGGCGCCTGACCCCCGCCTTCCAGGCGCCGTGGATCACGTTGTTCTGGATCTGGAGGTTCTCGTAGATGAACTCGGCGGGCAGCGTGTCGTTCGCCAGGATGCCCCCCACCTTCGCGGCCGCCAGGAGCACCGCGTCGGGCTTTTCCCACTCCAGGAAGGCGGCCACGGCGGCCTGGTCGGTCAGGTCGAGCTCACTGCGCGAGCGGGTGACCAGGTTGCGGCACCCCGCCGCCTCCAGGCGCCGCACCAGGGCGGCGCCCACCATGCCGGCGTGGCCCGCCACGTAGACGCGGGCGCCGGGGTCGATGGCGGACGGGCCCGTCATTCGTGGTGCACGCGCCCGCCCATCGTGTGGCCGGCGTCCACGAGGGTCTTCTCGCGCCGGGCCAGCTCCAGGTCGTGCTCCACCATCATGTCCACCAGGCCGTTCAGGTCCACCCTGGGCTTCCAGCCCAGGACCTCCCGGGCCTTGGCGGCGTCGCCCAACAGCAGCTCCACCTCGGCCGGGCGGAAGTAGCGCGGGTCCACCTCCACGTAGGATTCCCAGTCCAGGTCCAGGCGCGCGAACACGGCCTGGGCGAAGTCGCGCACCGAGTGGGTCTCGCCGGTGGCGATGACGAAGTCCTCGGGCACGTCGTGCTGCATCATCCGCCACATGGCCTCCACGTAGTCGCCGGCGTAGCCCCAGTCGCGCTTGGCGTCCAGGTTGCCTAAGTAGAGCTTGTCCTGCAGGCCCAGCTTGATGCGGGTGGCGGCGCGGGTGATCTTTCGCGTGACGAACGTCTCGCCGCGCCGGGGCGACTCGTGGTTGAACAGGATGCCGTTGGTGGCGAACAGGCCGTACGCCTCGCGGTAGTTCACGGTCTGGAAGAAGCCGAACACCTTGGCGCAGGCGTAGGGGCTGCGGGGATGGAAGGGGGTGGTCTCGCGCTGGGGGGTCTCGGCCACCTGGCCGTACATCTCGGACGAGCCGGCCTGGTAGAAACGCACCTCGTGGCCGGTCCGGTCGCGGTAATCGCGCACCGCCTCCAGCAGGCGCAGGGTGCCCACCGCGTCCACGTCGGCGGTGTAGACGGGCTCCTCGAAGGAGACCTTCACGTGGGACTGGGCCCCCAGGTTGTAGACCTCGTCCGGCCGGATCTGCTCCAGGACGCGCCTCAGGCCCGCCCCGTCCGACAGGTCGCCGTAGTGCAGGAAAAGCCGGGTGCCGGGCAGGTGGGGGTCCTGGTAGAGGTGGTCGATGCGCTGGGTGTTGAAGGACGAGGCCCGGCGGATCAGGCCGTGGACCTTGTACCCCTTCTCCAGCAGCAGCTCCGCCAGGTAGGAGCCGTCCTGGCCGGTGATTCCCGTGACCAGCGCGATGCGGTGGTTCTCTGTCACCCGTTCGGCCCTTTCCTTACATAGGGGCGGCCCGCCGCGCACACCTCAGGCGGGACGTTTGTTCAGCGTATGAACGATAGAACCTCGGGGGCGATCTGTCAAATGACCCCCCTCGCCTTGGGGGGGCCCCGCCCGGCCGCGCCGTCCGGGCCCGTCTCAGGCCCGCCAGACCCGCGTCCCCTCGGGGGTGAATCGGCCCCGGGCGTCCACCAGGAGGCGGGCGTGGCGGCCGATGAGGTCCCAGTCGAAGCGGTCGTGGTCCGTGGCCACCACCACGCAGTCGACTCCGGCCAGGGACTCGGCGGTCAGCTCCCGGCTCTTCAGGTCGAAGTGGTGCCGGCGCATCTTGGGGAAGACCGGGACGTGGGGGTCGGCGTAGGACACCTCGGCGCCCCGGTCCCGGAGCTTCTCGATGAGGGCCACGGAGGGCGACTCGCGCATGTCGTCCACGTTCTTCTTGTAGGCGATGCCGAGGACCAGGACCTTCGACCCCTTCACCGGGCGTCCATGGGTGTTCAGGGCCTCGGCCACGCGGGCGACCACGTAGTCGGGCATGGTGGTGTTCACCTCGCCCGCCAGCTCGATGAACTTGGTGGCGATCCCGTACTCCCGCGCCTTCCAGGTCAGGTAGAAGGGGTCGATGGGGATGCAGTGGCCGCCCAGGCCCGGGCCCGGGAAGAAGGGCTTGAATCCGAACGGCTTCGTGGCCGCGGCCCGGATCACCTCGAAGATGTCGATCCCCATGCGCTCGGCCACGAGCTTCAGCTCGTTGACCAGGGCGATGTTCACGGCCCGGTAGCTGTTCTCCAGAATCTTGGTCATCTCGGCGGCCCGGGTCGAGGAAACCGGGATCACCTGGTCGATGACGCCGCCGTATAGGGCGAGGCCCACCTCCAGGCAGCTTTCCGTGCTGCCGCCGCACACCTTGGGGATGGCGCGGGTGGAGAAGTCGGGATTGCCCGGGTCCTCGCGCTCCGGCGAATAGACCAGGAAGACGTCCTCCCCCACCGCGAAGCCCGCGGCCTCCAGGCGGGGGCG
The DNA here is from genome assembly GCA_964528115.1 of uncultured Nitrospirales bacterium. Lineage (GTDB taxonomy): Bacteria > Nitrospirota > JACRHL01 > JACRHL01 > JACRHL01 > CAZGRJ01. The sequence continues at coordinate 3,269 of CAZGRJ010000124.1, read as the reverse complement.
CAGCTCCTCCTCGGTGGTGCCGGGGTAGGTGGTGCTCTCCAGGGAGAGGACCATCCCCGCCCGCATGTGGGGCACCACCTGCTCCACGGACCCCACCACGTAGCTGAGGTCCGGCTCGCGGTGGTCGTTCAGGGGGGTGGGGACGCACAGGACGACGGCGTCGCACTCGGCCGCCCGGGCGTAGTCGGTGGTGGCGTCGAATTTGCCGCTCCGGGCCGCCTCGGCGAAGTAGCCGGCGTCGATGTGCTCGATGTAGCTGCGCCCGGCGAGGAGCGCCTCGGGCTTGCGGGCGTCCACGTCCAGGCCCCGCACCGGGTAGCCCGCCTCCAGGTAGCGCCGGGCGAGGGGCAGGCCCACGTAGCCCAGGCCCACGATCCCGATGACCGCCGTGCGCCCGTTCAGCCGCTCGATCAGCCCGTCCTTCGTGTCCGATGTCATGCCGATCCCTTCCTGCGCGCCCCGGCCCGCGGTCCTTCCTCTTCGGCGTCTCCGGCCGGTTCCCGCAGCACGGCGGCGGCCCTCACGGGGCGTCGTGGCCGCGCTGCAGGCGCCCGGCGAGCCAGACGGCCTCCTCGGCGGTCATGCCCGCCGCGAAGCCCGGCATCATGGTGCCCTCGCGGCCGTGCAGGATCACGTCGGCCAGGTCGGCCACGTCCTTGCCCGCCAGGGCCACCGGGGTGAGGGGCCCGCCCATGCCGCCCGCCAGGCCGGGGCCGTGGCAGTTGGAGCAGTTCTCGTCCAGCATCCGGAGCAGCTCCACCTTCCGGTCGTTGCCGATGTCGGCCGCCCGGCCCACGCCGGCTCCCGCCACCACCGCGGCCGCCGCCAGCCACGCCGCCGCCCCGATCGTCACGCTCCGCCGCATCGCCGCCTCCTTGGTGAACCGCGCCACCGCCCGCCCCGGTCCACGCGTCCGGGGCGCCGCCATTATCCCATGACGACGGGGTTTCGAGTGCCGGGGAGTCTGTCGGGGGGGATCGCGTGGCGGGGGGACAACCACACACACGCGGGGCGGGATCATGCGGCGGCGAAAAGGTTTTGTCAAATCGAGGGTTCCGGGGCACGGGGACCGGCCGGCCGGGACGGGCTACAATCCCCTCCTGGGCAGGACCCCATGGACGACTTCGAGAGCCCCCCCAATGTGTTGTGGGACGCGGCCGTGGTGGGCGCCGGACCGGCCGGGTGCGCGGCCGCGAGGCATCTGGCCGGGGCCGGTGCGCGCGTCGTCGTCCTGGAGAAGGCGGCCCTGCCGCGCTACAAGACCTGCGGCGGCGGCCTGGTGGGCAAGTGCATACCCCTCCTGCCCGAGGCCGCCGAGGCCGCCATCGAGCGCCGCTGCCGCACGGCGACCCTGGTCCTCCCCGGCCGGGGCCTGACGTTCGACACGACCCGCGACACCCCCATCGTCTGCACCGCCATGCGCGCCGCCCTGGACGCCCGCATGGCGGAGGCCGCCGTGGAGGCCGGGGCGACGCTGGTGACGGAGGCCCCGGTGACCGGCCTGGAGCAGGACGGCGACGTGCGCCTCGCCACCCCCCGGGGCGTTTTCCGGGCCCGGACGGTGATCGCCGCCGACGGCGCGGGCGGCCCCACCGCGCGGCTGGCGGGGTGGATCGAGCCCCCCGTCCTGATCCCGGCGGTGGAGCACGAGGTGCGGGTGGACCCGGAGACTCTCGCCGACTGGTCGGGGGCGTGCCGGTTCGACTTCGGCGTGGTCCGGTCGGGCTACGCCTGGGTCTTTCCCAAGGCGGACCACCTCTCGGCCGGGGTCCTGACCACCCGGCCCGGCAACGTCCGGCTACATGGCGCCGTCGGTGACTACCTGGCCGGACTGGGCATCCGGCCCCTGTCGGTGGAACAGCACGGCCACCGCATCCCCGTCCAGCCCCGTCCCGGGCCTCTGGCGCGGGGCCGGGTGCTCCTGGCGGGGGACGCGGCGGGCCTCGCCGACCCCCTCACGCTGGAGGGCATCTCCTTCGCCCTGGAGAGCGGCCGGATCGCCGCCGGCGCCGTCCTGGACGCGGGGCCCGACGCGGACGCCGCCGCCCTCTACCGGGCGCGGCTCGCGGACGACCTCCTGCCCGAGCTGCACGCCGCGGCGTGGTTCGCGAGGGTCATGTACGAACACAGCAGCCTCGCGACGTGGGGCTTCAAGTGGCTCGGGCGCGAGGGGGTCGAGGGCGTGGCGGACGTGATGGCGGGCCTCACGACCTACCGCGCCCTCCTGGGGCGCGTGGCGCCGACGGTGCTGCGGCGGCTCCTGTGGCCGTTCGGGCGGCGGCGCTGAGGCGTCAGATGCCGGGCTTGCGCCGCATGGCGCGGGAGGCGATCTCCCCGGCGAGGACCTCCGTGAAGGACGCGAACGGCATGCGCTCCTGGGCCTCCTCGCCGTAGCGCCGCACGGTCACGGCGCCGTCCGCCTCCTCCTGCTCCCCCACCACCAGGACGATCGGGATCTTCCGCGTGATCGCCTCGCGCACCTTCTTGCCCACCTTCTCGTCCGAGCGGTCGACCTCCACCCGCACGTAGGCGTTCCGCAGGGCCTCCTCCAGCCTAGCGGCGTAGGCGAGATGCTTCTCGCTGATGGGCAGGACGCGCACCTGCACCGGGGCGAGCCAGGTGGGGAAGGCCCCGCCGAAGTGCTCGATCAGGTAGGCGATGAAGCGCTCGTGGGTGCCCAGGGGGGCGCGGTGGATCACGTAGGGGTGGTGCTCCTGCCCGTCCGGGCCCGTGTAGGTCAGGTCCATCCGGTCGGCGCCGGGCACGGCGAAGTCGAGCTGGTTGGTGGCGAAGGTCTCCTCCCGCCCCGTGACGGTCCTGAGCTGCACGTCGATCTTGGGGCCGTAGAACGCCGCCTCGCCCTTCACCTCCACGAACTTCAGGCCCGATTTCTCCATGGCCGCCCGGACCATGCTCTCGGTGCGCGCCCAGGCGCCCGGGTTGTTGACGTACTTCTCGCGCCCCTTGGGGTCGTCCGGGTCCCACAGGGAGAGGCGCATGTGGAAGTCGGTGATGCCCAGCAGGTCGAAGTAGCGCTCGTGCATGCGCATGACGGCGAGGAATTCCGCCTCGATCTGCTCCTCGGTGCAGTAGATGTGGGCGTCGTTCATGCACATGCCCCGCACGCGGAGCAGCCCCGACAGCGCCCCGTGGCCCTCGAACCGATACACCTGGCCGTACTCCGCCAGGCGCAGGGGCAGGTCGCGGTAGCTGCGCTTGCGGGCGGCGAAGATGCGGTGGTGGTGGGGGCAGTTCATGGGCTTGAGGTA
>CAZGRJ010000123.1:0-7169 GCA_964528115.1 uncultured Nitrospirales bacterium | reverse complement strand
GACCTGCTGCGTGACTGCCTGGAGTCCCTCGCGAGCGTCGTCACGCACCGCCCCGTGGAGGCCGTGGTCGTGGACCAGAGCGATCCGCCCCTGCGCCTGGGCGTCGCCGAGGCGAACACCCTCACCCGCCACGGCCCGGTCCGCGTGCGGTACGTCGAGAGCGATACCTTGGGCGCCTCCCGCGGGCGCAACCTGGGCATCCGCGCGGCGCGCGCGCCGATTGTGGCCGTGACGGACGATGACTGTCGCGTCGCTCCCGGCTGGGTGGACGCCGTCGCCGACCTGTTCGAGGGCGACCCGGGCCTCGGGATGGTTTGCGGGCGGGTGTTGCCCGCCGAGGCCGGCGCGGCCGACCCGGAGACCCACGCGGGCGCCCGGGGCATCCCATTCCTCCCGGGGCGCGACCCGGGGGACCTGGGCTCGGGGAACAACGTGGCCTACCGGCGCTCGGTCCTCCTGGCCCTGCGCGGCTACGACGAGCACCTGGGGCCCGGCACCGCGGTCCCGGCCGGGGAGGACGCCGAGCTGTTCTACCGGCTCGTGCGCCTGGGCGCGAAGGCGCGGTACGAGCCCACGCCCGTGGTCTACCATGTGGGGTGGCGGGACCCGGAGGCCCTCCTGGACGTGTGGCGCGAGTACAGCCTGGGGGCGGCCGTGTACCTGACCCGGGAGATCGTCGCGCGGCGCGACCTGGGGGCCCTGCGGGTGCTCGCCCAGCGCACCCTCTACCTGGGCTTGGGGGGGTGGCTGCTGTGCGCCCTGCGCGGGGAGCGCTGGGGCCGCCGCATGTCGGCCCGCCGGGTGAGCGGGGCGCTGATCGGGGTATGGGCGGTCCTCCGGGCCGACCCGCGCCTGGGGCTCGGAAGACGCTGGATTCTGGGGCCCCCCGGCGCCGACCTTTCCGCCGAGCCCCTGGAGGACCTCGCGTGAAGCTGTTGACCGTCGCCCCGTTCCGGGTCTGGCCCCCCACCTCCGGCGCCCCCCTCCTGGTGGACGGCGCCAGCCGGGCCCTGGCCGCGGCCGGGTGCCGGGTGCGGGTCTTCTCCACCGGCGTGCGGCGCGGCTCCCTCGCCAAGGACCTCCGGCCCCACGAGCACGAGGTCGTGCCCGGCTACCGCGTGTACAACTACGCCACGCCCCTGAGCATCCTCTTGAACCTGCGCTCCCGCCAATCGAGCGGGCGCCCGCCGCTCGGGACGGACCGGGCCCTGCGGTTCCAGTTGCCAGCCCGCCTGGGGCGGTGGCTCGACTTCGCGGACGTGGTCCAGGTGGAGGGGCCGTACGGCTTCAAGTCCGTGCGTGAGCGCCTCGTGGGGCCCCGGACGGGGACGCCCATGGTGCTCGTGTGCCACAACGTGGAGGGCCGCCTGACCCGGACGAGCCACCCGACGGACCGGCGCCTCATCCGGAAGGTCGTCGCCCTGGAGGGCGAGGCGGCGCGCGCGGCGGAGGGAATCATCGCCCTCACGGCCGCCGACCGGGAGGCGCTCGTCGCGGACTACGGCGTGGACACGGCCAAGGTGCGGATCATCCCGTGCGGCGTGGACCTGAAATACTTCCGTCCGGTCCCCCAGGCCGAGCGCGAGGCCGCCAAGGAAAAGCTGGGCCTCGCCGGCCGCACCATCGCCGTGTTCACCGGCGCCCGATACCGCCCCAACGTGGAGGCCCTGCGCCACCTGGAACGGATGGCGGCCGGCGACGGCCTCCCGGACACGCTGACGTTCCTGGTCGTGGGGCGGGTGGGGGAGGAGCACCAGGGCGACGGGCGCGACGACCGCATACGGGCCACCGGCTTCGTCCCCGAGATGCCGCCCTACCTGCGCGCCGCCGACCTGGCCGTGGTGCCCATGCAGAGCGGCGGGGGCATGCACCTGAAGGTATTGGAGTTCCTGGCCATGGGCATCCCCGTGGTGGCGACGCGCCTCGCCACCCGGGGGCTGGACGGGCCCTTGCCGGAGGGGGTGACCGTTTGTCCGACCCACGAGATGCCCCGGGCCCTCTCCGCGTGGACCGCCGATCCCGCCCGCCGCGCCGAGGCGGGGGCCGTGAACCGGGCCTGGGTCGCCGACCGGTACGGCTGGGAGCGCATCGCCGAGCGCCGCATGGCGCTGTACGAGGGGCTCCTGTAAGCGTCGTGCCCGAGCTGCCCGAGGTCGAGACCACCCTCCGGGGCCTGGCGCCGCACCTCGTGGGGCGCCGTATCGCCGGCGTGACCGTGCGCGACCGGCGCCTGCGCTGGCCGGTGGAGGCGGGCCTGGAGGCGCGCCTGACGGGCCAGCCGGTCCTGGAGGCGGCGCGCCGGGCGAAGTACCTGATCCTCACCTGCGCGGCGGGCAGTGCGATCGTGCACCTGGGCATGTCGGGCAGCCTGCGCCTCGTGCCCGCGGGCACGCCGCCGGGGCCGTACGATCACGTCGATATCGCCCTCGACTCGGGCGAGGTGCTGCGCCTGACCGACCCGCGCCGGTTCGGCTGCCTGCTGTGGACGACGGACGACCCGCGCAAGCACCCGCGCCTGCGGGGCCTGGGGCCCGAGCCGCTGGAGCCGGGCTTCGACGGGGCGTACCTGTTCCACGTCGCGAGGGGGCGGCGCGCGCCGGTGAAACACCTGCTGATGGACGGCCGCGTCGTCGCGGGCCTGGGCAACATCTACGTGAACGAGGCCCTGTTCCGCGCGGGCATCCATCCCGCGCGCGCGGCGGGGCGGATCTCCCGGAAGCGCTACGACCTGCTGGCGGAGGCCATCCGGGAGGTTTTGGGGGACGCCATCACCCAGGGCGGCACGACCCTGCGCAACTACGTGAACGGCGACGGGCGTCCGGGCTGGTTCCAGTTGCGCCTGTCCGTGTACGGCCGGGCGGGGGAGCCGTGCCCGGTCTGCGGGACGCCGATCGCCCTGGTGCCCCTGGGGCAGCGCGCGACGTACGCCTGTCGGCGCTGCCAGCGCTAGGGCAGGAACGGACGCGGCGGCCGGATCCGCTCGTACAGGTCCGTGAGCCGCGGCGTCACCGCGCCGTGGGCCTTGGCCCGGGCGTAGAGGTCGTCCACCCGGTCCAGGCGGCCCGCCTGGGCGTACATCATCATCAGGCTCGGGTAGGCGGGGCGTTCCTCGGGACGGTATTCGAGGGCCTGCTCCACCTGCGCGATCCCGCCGTCCAGGTCGCCCGTCCGGGCCAGCAGGAGGCCCAGGCTCACCCGCGCCTCCACGTAGGACGGCACCAGCTCGATGGCGCGCTCGAAGGCGGCCTTGGCGCCGGCCGGGTCGCCCGTCTGCGCCAGCAGGATGCCGTAGCGGAAGTGGGCCGGCGCGTAACGCTCGAAGGCCTTCATGGCGGACTGGAGGGCCGTTCGGGCCTCGTCGTATCGCCCCAGGGCCGTCAGGGCGCCGCCCAGGTCGGACCAGACCGAGGCCTCCTTCGGGAAGATCGCGATGGCCCTGCGGTATTCGGTCACGGCCCGCTCGAGGTCGCCGGTGGCGTGGTAGGCGGTGCCCAGGTTGGCGTGGGCCCGGAAGTCCCCCGGCGCCTTCGCCACGGCGTCCGTCCACAGGGCCAGGTCGCTGGCCCAGACCCGGTTGCGCGCCGCCGTCCCGGCCGCGAACAGGAGGGCGACGCCCAGGAACGCGATCGTCCCGGCGCGGCGCCGTCCGGGTGTGGACAGGAGGCGCCGCAGGAGCGGCTCCAGGACCCCCGCGCCCGCCAGGTACAGCCCCGCCGCGGCGCCGTAGGCCCGGCTCTCCTGGAGCGGGGCGTTCATGGGCAGGAGGGTGGTGGTCGCCAGGAACAGGAGGAACAGGCCCCACCCGAAGGCGAGGAGGGGCACGCGCCGGGCCAGGACGATCGCCGCCGCGCTGATGCCGACGAGCAGCACGGCGCACGCCACGGCCGCCGGGCCGAAGCCGCCGGGGAAGTCGTGCACGATGGCGAGGCCCGTGGGGAACACGTTCATGCGGACGAAGTCCACCAGGACCCGGGCCTGCAATAAAAGGTTCTCCCCCACGCCCCGGGGGCCCTCCTCCCCCAGGAGCACCCGCCAGAAGTAGCTCGCGTACCCCATGGCGAACAGGTACGCGAGGCCCGCCGCCATCAGGCCGAAGTCCAGGCCGTAGCCGTGCACGCCCCAGCGATCGGACCGGCGCGGCGGGTAGAGCAGGTCGTACAGGACGAACATGAGGGGCACCGTGACCGCCACCTCCTTCGTCAGCAGGGCGCACAGGGCCAGGAACAGGGCCCCGATGAGCCATCCGAGGCGCCGCGCCTCCCCCTGGCGCGCGCGGACGAAGCACAGCACGGCCCCCAGGGAGAGGACGCCGCTCAGGAGCGACGAGCGCGCGCTCACGTAGTTGACCGCCTCCGTCTGGAACGGGCTCGCCAGGAACAACAGGGCCATGCCCGTCGCGAACGGGGGCGAGAGCCCCAGGCGCCGTCCCAGGGCCAGGAGGAGCAGGGCCCCCAGGACGTGCAGGGCGATGTTGAGCAGGTGAAAGCCGACGGGCGAATTGCCCCCGGTGGCGAAGTTGAGGGCGTACGTCGTCAGCAGCAGGGGCCGGTAGTGCACCGCCAGGGGCTCGGAGGGGCTGAAGAGCTTGCGCCCCTCCTCCGGGTCGAAGAAGCGCGGGACGTTGGATATGTCGCGCAGGGCGTAGTTGTTGACGATGCCGTGGTGGTCGTCGTAGTGGAACGGGTTGTTCAGCGCCCCGGCGTAGAGGGCCAGGCCCCCGAGCGCGAACAGGACCGCCACGAGCAGCGTCCGCGGGCCGGACGTCATGGCGCCCCCTCCGTGCGTTCCAGGCCCCGGGCCGCGGCCCAGCACCACAGGACCTTCGCCGCGTACACGGCGGGGAACGTGGCGGCGTCCCGAAGCAGCTCCGGGTGCCGCGCCCAGATGCGCAGGGCCGCCCCCAGGCCGATGAGCGGGGAGAGCAGGCGCAGGGCGAGGGGGGAGCCCAGGAACCAGGGCGTGCCCAGGAGGTCCGCGTGGCGCCGTCGGACGACGATCGAGTCCGGCGCCCACGCCATGGCGTGGCGGACGAAGCCCGAAAAATCCCGGCGCGCGTGGCGGTGGGCGGCGCGGGCCGCGGGCTCGAAGTGCATCGCCCTGCCGCGCCGGATCAGGCGCATCATCAGGTCGAAGTCCTCGCCGCACACGAGGGACTCGTCGAACGCCCCGGCGTCCACGATGTCCGCCTTTTCCGCGCACAGGCTCGCCGCCGACAGGTGGAACCCCCGCGGAGGGCCCGCCGGCGTGGAGGGCAGGAAGCCGTGGGCGGCGGAGATGTTGTCCGCCACGGACCAGTAGCCGTCCCGGTCGAACGTGAGGGCACCTCCCACCACGGCGCCGGTCGCCCGGTGGGCGGCGAGCATGCGCCGCATCCAGTCGGGCTCGGGCACGCAGTCGGCGTCCAGGAAGAGCAGGGTCGTCCCCTTCGCCTCGGCGATGGCCCGGTTGCGGGCCTCGGAGGGGGTGAAATCGCGGAGGGTCTCGACGAACGTCACGCGGGGATCGCCGGGGACGCGGCCGTAGCGGTCGCGCCCCACCACGATCACCTCGAACGGCTCCTCGACGCCCTCTTGCGCCAGCACGGCGTTCACCGTCTCGCCGATGCGGGGACAGTGGAGGTTGGGGATGCAGACGGAAAGGGTCGGAGACACGCGTCGATCCGGTGGGTTGGAATGCCGGGCCCGGGCGCCCCGGGTGCCACCGACGGGCACGGCGCCCTTACAATAGCCGATTCGCCGGGGGGGACGACGGCAGCGGGGCCGGGCGCCGGCCTTGTGCTATGCTTTGCCCCCTTTTTTGCGCATGTTCCGCCGCACCCCTCCCCCCATCGTTGCGTTCGTCCTGGCCCTGGCCCTGCCGCTGTTGACGGCCGCCGGGGCCGCCGCCCGCTCCGATCTCTTCGGCCGGACGGTGACCGCGGTCCACGTCACCGGCAACCACCAGATCGAGTCCACCACCATCCGCGGCACCCTCTCCACCCACGAGGGCGAGCCGCTCACCGCCACCGACGTGCGCAAGGACGTGAAGGCGATCTACGCCCTGGGCTTCTTCGACGACGTGGTGGTGGACGCCGAGCCCGACGGGGACGGCGTGGCCGTCACCTACAAGGTGACGGAGCTGCCGATCCTCACCGGCTACAGCTTCCACGGCAACCAGAAGGTCCTGGAGGAAAGCCTCAAGGAGGCCGTGTCGGGGCTGAACGAAGGCGCGTTTCTTCAACCCCAGGTGGTCCTCAAGGTGCGCCAGGCGATCCTGGCGAAGTACGAGAAGGAGGGCTACCGCCGCGCCACCGTGGTGCCCGTGACCGAGGTCACCGTGGGGGGCGACGGCCAGCGCAGCGCGTCGTTGACCTTCGTGATCGACGAGGGCGAGAAGACCAAGATCCGCAAGATCGTCTTCGACGGCAACGAGGCCTTCCCCGACCGCACCCTGCGCGGCAAGCTCAAGACCAAGCAGCGCTTCTGGCTCACCTCGTGGCTGACGGACTCGGGCATCTTCCGCGAGTCCGACGTGGCCGAGGACCTGGTCCGCCTGGACGAGTTCTACCAGGACGAGGGCTACTACGACATCCACGTGGACGAGCCCCGGGTGGACGTGAGCGAGGACAAGCGCTGGCTGAAGCTCACCTACCCCGTGCACGAGGGCCCGCTGTACGACTTCGGCGAGGTGACCTACCAGGCCCACGACAAGGTGCCCGAGGCCGAGCTGACCGCCGACCTCAAGGTCCACCGGGGCGAGCGCTACAGCCGCGAGCTGATCCGGCAGGACGTGGGCACCCTCACCGACCGCCTGGGGGAGCACGGCTACGCCTTCGCCCAGGTGAACCCCGACCTCCAGCCGCACCCGGACTTAGGCGCCGTGGACACGACCTTCCGGATCGAGGAGGGCGACCAGGTCCGCATCCGACGGATCAACATCTCCGGGAACAACAAGACCCGCGACAAGGTGATCCGGCGCGAGGTGCGCCAGCAGGAGGGCGAGATCATCAACACCTCGCTGCTGCGCCGCTCCTTCCAGCGCATCAACAACCTCAACTACTTCGAGACCGTGGACATCGTGCCGGTGAACGCGGGGCCCGGGCTTCTGGACCTGGACGTGAAGGTCAAGGAGAAGTCCACCGGCCAGTTCTCCATCGGCGGCGGCTTCAGCTCGGTGGACGGCCTGGTGGG
>CAZGRJ010000122.1:0-7169 GCA_964528115.1 uncultured Nitrospirales bacterium | reverse complement strand
CGGGGCCAGTCGTGAGCGGCGGCGCGGGCGCGCCCGGCGGCGCCCATGCGGCGGCGCAGGGCCCGGTCGTCCAGGAGCGCGACGAGGGCGTCGGCCAGGGCGGCCGGGTCGCGGGGATCGACCAGGAGGCCCGCGTCGCCGTGGGGCACCACCTCGGGCACGGCGGCCGCCCGTCCGGCCACGACCGGCAGGCCGGCGGCCATGGCCTCCAGGAAGACGATCCCGAAGCCCTCCTGGAGGCTGGGCAGGCAGAACACGTCGGCGCGGGCGTACTCGCGGCGCACGTCGGCGTCGCGGGAGAGGGGCCCCAGGAAACTCACCGCGTCCCGCACGCCGAGATCCGCCGCCCGGCGCTTCAAGGCCGGCAACTCGGGCCCACCGCCCACGACGCGCAGGCGTGCGTCGGGCAGGCGGCGCCGGACAAGGGGCAACGCGGCGATCAGGGTGCGCGTGTTCTTGCGCGGGTACTGGCGCGCCACGCTCAGGATCGTCGGCGGGCCGTCGCCGCGCCGGTCGGGTTTTCCGCGCCACGCCGCCAGGTCGATCCCTTCGGGCACGGTGACGACGCGCTCGGGCACGAGGCCGTACGCGGCCACGGCGCGGGCGCGGCTGTAGCGGCTGGTGGTGACGACGCGGGCGGCGCGGCGCAGGTTGCGGCGCTCCAGGGCGGCCTGGAGGCGCAGGGACGCACCCGTCAGCCCGCGCTCGAAACGGGCCTCGTCGGCGAGCACGCCCTTGACGGCGACGACGTAGGGCGGACCGCCGTCGGGCGCGTGCAGGCAGCCGTCCCAGTCGAACCCGACCACCAGGTCGAATTCCTGCCGGTGCAGGCGGCGGGGGACCTCCAGGTTGTAGGCGAGACGGTGGAGCGGGCGCCCGCGCGGCTCCGTGTGCGGCCTTAAGGGGACGACCCGGTGTCCGATGCGCTCCAGGCCGCGGGCGAGGCCCCCGATCCCGGCCGCGGTGCCGCTGCCCACGGCCGGCTCCCGCCACCACGAGTCGAGGAACGCGATCCGCACGGCGCGGCGGCGGGTGCGCGGGGCGGACGGCCCCTCAGGCGCGCTGGTCCGCCTTGGCGGCGAGGACGAAGTCGCTCTCGGTGAGGCCGTCGATCTTGTGGGTCCAGATCGTCACCCGCACCTTGCCCCAGGCGAGGTAGATGTCCGGATGGTGCCCCTCGGCCTCGGCCAGCTCCCCCACGCGGTTCGTGAAGGCGAGCGCCTCACGGAAGTCGGGGAAGCGGTACTCCTTCTCGAGGTGATGGTTGTCCACCACCCGCCAGCCGCCGCCCAGCTCCGCGAGGAGCCGGTCGTTCTCCGCCGGAGTCAGGGGCGGCACGCCGCCCTTGCAGGGCACGCATTCCTTCTGGGCCAGGGCGCTGCTCATGGGCCTATCCCTTCAGCTTCTTCTTGGAGAAGTACCAGTCGGTGACCTGGTACTCCTTGCTCGCCGCCCGCTTCTCGGCGTCCTGGGCCGTGACCGGCGGCGGGATGATGACGTCCTGACCCGGCGTCCAGTTGGCCGGGCAGGCCACCCCCTCCGCGTCCACGGTCTGCAGGGCCGTGATCACGCGCTTGATCTCGTCGAAGTTGCGGCCCACGTTGAGCGGGTAGTAGACCATCGCCCGGAGCTTCATCTTGGGGTCGATGAAGAACACGCAGCGCACGGTGGCCGTCACGGCGGACGGCTCGTGCACCATGCCGTAAAGGCGCGCGACCTTCTGGTCGAGGTCGGCGATCACCGGGTAGGGGATCTTGACGCCGAACTTCTCCTCGATGTTCCGGGTCCAGGCGATGTGGCTGTACACGCTGTCGATCGAGCAGCCGATCAGCTTGACGTTCCTGGCCGCCAGCTCGTCGTTCGCCTTGGCGAACTCGATGAACTCGGTGGTGCACACCGGGGTGAAGTCGGCCGGGTGGGAGAACAGGATCACCCACTTGCCCCCGCCCCACTTGGAGAGCTGGAGCGGACCGTGGGTGGTGTTGGCTTCGAAGTCGGGCGCGGGCCCGTTCAGCTCCAGGCGCGGCGGCGCCGGAGTCTCGGATTCGGTCGGGTTCATGGGGCGGTCCCCTCCATGCGACACGGGTTCGTTTCGATCCCAGAGGACGGGGGGTCGGTTTTGTATAACCGTATCGTCCCGAGGGCGGCGCGCGCAAGGCGGGTCGGGGCGTGGAAACCCGACGCGAGACCGCGGCTTTCGGGCCGCGTCAGCCGGCGGCGAGGCGCATGAGCAGGCCGGTCATCAGGCGCACGCCCACGCCCGTGCCGCCCTTGGGCAGGTAGTCGCCGGGCTTGTCGGTCCAGGCGGTGCTGGCGATGTCCAGGTGGACCCACGGCGTGTCGCCCGCGAAGCGCTGGAGGAAGCAGCCGGCCGTGATCGTGCCGCCGGCGCGGCCGCCCGTGTTCTTGATGTCGGCCACGTCGCTCTTGATGGACTCGTGGTACTCGTCCCAGAGCGGCAGCTCCCACACCCGCTCGCCGGTCTCGTCGCCCACCTCGGTGAGCGTCTTCTTGAGCGCGTCGTCGTTGCCCATCATGCCGACCGCGAGGTTGCCGAGGGCGACGATGCAGGCCCCCGTGAGCGTGGCGATGTCCAGCATGGCGCGGGGCCCGAGCGTGTTGCCGTAGGCGAGGCCGTCGGCGAGGACCAGGCGGCCCTCGGCGTCCGTGTTGATGACCTCCACCGTGAGGCCCGACATGGTCTTGAGCACGTCGCCCGGGTTCTGGGCGGTGCCGCTCGGCATGTTCTCGGCCGCGGGCAGGATGCCGACGACGTGCAGGGGCACACGGAGGCGGCCGCAGGCGAGCAGGGTGCCGAGGACGGCGGCGCCGCCGGCCATGTCGCCCTTCATCTCCTCCATCCCGGCGGCGGGCTTGATGGAGATGCCCCCGGTGTCGAACGTGATGGACTTGCCCACCAGGACCACGGGCGCGCCCTCGGCGCCGTTGTGCTCCAGGACGATGAAGCGCGGCGGCTCGGCCGAACCCTGGGCCACGCCGAGCATGCCCCCCATGCCCAGCTCGCGCATGCGGTCCGCGTCCAGCACCTCCACGCGCATCCGGAACTCCTGGGCGATCCGCCCCGCCTCCTCGGCCAGGCGGCTGGGGGTGACCACGTCGGAGGGGTGGTTCGTCAGGTCGATGGCCAGGCGCATGCCCTCCACCAGGGCCTCGGACGTGGCGATGCCCTTCCGGGCGGCGTCCATGTCGGCGCCGGGGGGCAGGAGCAGGGTGACGGCGGCCAGGACGGTCGGCTCCCGGTCCTCCTCCTGGGTCTTGTAGGCGTCGAAGCGGTACGTGCCGAGGGAGATGCCCTCCACCCACGCCCCGGCCCCGGGGCCCGCGTCCACCGGACCGAAGGCCGCGTCCAGGCGCAGGGGCGCGATGGCGGCCTCGCGGTAGCGGCTGCGGACGAGCGCGCGGCCGATGCCGCCGGCAGCGCGCCGGAGGGCCTCGGGGGTCAGCTTGTCGGCGTCCCCCACGCCGGCGTAGAGCACCCGCCGCGCCGACACCCCGGCGGGGCCGGAGACGTACAGCAGGTCGCCCTTCTTGCCCCGGAACTCCTTCCGGCCCATGGCCTCGGCCAGGTGGCCCCCGGCGGCCCCGTCCACCTCGGCGGCCACGCCGGACGGGGCGTCCCCCTGGACCACCGGTACCACCAGCACCTCGGTCGCGAACGATGCCGCGGCCCCCTCGGTTACGCGAAACTCCATCGTGCCTGCCGCCGCTCCTTACACGCGCCGGACCGGCGCCGATTGAATGGGGGAATCACACCCCGCGCGCGGCGGGGGACCAGACGAACTTGTGGACCTGGAGGTGCAAGCGCACCGGCAGCCGGTCGGCCAGGATCCACCCGGCCAGGTCCTGTGCATCCAGGACGCCGTGGACCGGGGAGAACAGGACCGGCAGGCGCGCGAGGCCGTACTTCGCGGTCACGTCGCGGGCCCACTCGTAGTCGCGCCGCCCGGCGATCACGAACTTTACCTCGTCCCCGGCCTTCAGGTGGTCGAGGTTTTCCCAAGCGATCCGGTCGCCCATGCCGCTGCCGGGGCACTTGATGTCCAGGATGACCTTCACGCGCGGGTCGAGCCCGGCGATGGGCCGGCTGCCGCCGGTCTCCACGAGGACCTCGTGGCCCAGGTCGCACAGGCCCTTGAGAAAGGCCGGGGCGTCCGGCTGAAGGAGGGGCTCGCCGCCGGTCAGCTCGACGAGGGGCACGGCGCGCCGCTTCACCTCGCCGAACAGGGCCTCCAGGGACATCTCCGTGCCGCCCTCGAAGGCGTAGGCCGTGTCGCACCAGACGCAGCGCTGGTCGCACCCGGTGGTCCGGATGAAGGTGCACGGCCGGCCCGCGTGGGTCGATTCGCCCTGGATGCTCGTGAAGATCTCGGTGACGCGCATGAAACCGGCAGTGTAGGGGGTCGCGCGAAGGGGGGTCAAGGCCGCGCGGGCGGCGCCGGGACGCGGGTCAAGCGGCGTCGAGCGCGCGCCGCATGACGTCGATGGGCGCCTCCCTGCCGGTCCACAGGGCGAAGCCCGCGGCCCCCTGGTGGAGCAGCATCCCCAGGCCGTTCAGGGTGCGGGCGCGCAGGGCGGTGCAGCGCCGGAGGAACTCGGTCTCGCGGGGCTCGTAGATCAGGTCCACGATGATGTGGCCCGGGGAGATGCCGTTCGTGTCGATGGGCGACGGGTCCTGGGGGTCCAGGCCGACCTTCGTGCAGTTGACGATCAGCTCCGCCCAGTTGATCGCGGCGCGGTGGTCGAGGGGGGTCCAGGGCAGGGCCTTGATATCGCAATTCGGGTGGCTTGCACGCAGATGCTCGGCCAGGGCCTCGGCCTTGGCGTCCGTGCGGTTGCAGATGCGGATCGCCGGGACGCCCTCGCGGGCGAGCTGGTCGCACACCGCGCGGGCGGAGCCGCCAGCCCCCAGGATCAGGGCCCGGCTGCGTTCGGCCTTGAAGCGGTGGGCCTCGTGCAGGGCCTTCGAGAAGCCGATCCCGTCCGTGTTGTGGCCCGTGAGGCGGCCGTCGGCGATCACGACCGTGTTCACCGCGCCGATGGCCTCGGCCTCGGGTGCCAGGGCGTCCAGCAGGGGAACGATCGTCTCCTTGTGGGGCACCGTGACGTTGAAGCCCTGGGCGCCCAGCGCCGCGAGGCCCCGCACCGCCGCCTGCAATCCCTCCGGGCGGACGTGGAACGGGACGTACATCCAGTCCAGCCCCAGGGCGCGGAAGGCCGCGTTGTGCATGGCGGGCGAGCGGGTATGCGCGATGGGGTCGCCGATGATGCCCGCGAGCCGCGTCCGGCCGGTCACCACGAGGGGGGTCGTGTCCTCCGGGGGCATGGCGTCAGTGGGTGAGGGGGGCGACCACCTCGGGCAGCTTCTCTTCGATGACCTGGTCCACCTGGTGCGCCATCGTGTTCACCAGGGGCTCGAAGACCGGCGCCAGGGCCGAGTCGTCCAGGGCGTCCCCCGCGTCCGGGAACCAGCGCAGGCACAGGAGGATCACCGCCACGACCAGCACCCCCTTGAGTCCGCCGAACACGATGCCGCCGCCTTGGTTGAGCGGCCCCAGGTTGGGGGCGCGCTTGATCAGGCTGTCGAGGAACCACCCCACCAGGGCGAACACCACCACCAGGACGCCGAAGGTGAGGGCGTAGGCGGTGCCGTCCCGGACGTTGGAATCGAGCAGCACCCCGGAGAAGGTGTCGCTCATGTGCTTGTACACGAGGCCCGCGACGATCAGGGCCGCGCCCACGGCCGCCGCCCCCATGACCTCCCGGATCAGGCCCCGGAATGCCCCCCGGATGACCGTGAAGCCGACCACGGTGATGCAGATCACGTCCAGGGTGTTCACGCCGCGCCTACCTATTTTAAGGATGGGGCTCGGGCGCCGGAACGCCCGCCGCGTGGGTGTCGGGCACCACGAGCCACAGCGCCCCCGGCTCGGCCGTGACCGTAAGGGGCGTGTGGCCCGCCAGCTCGCCGTCCGCCTGGGCCGGGATCGCCGCCCCCTCCACGGTGAACGCGGCGGCGTGGCGCACGTGGACCCCGGGCCGGTCCAGGTGGCGCCCCAGGGTGACGTTGAGGGCGTGGCGGATGTAGGCCCCGGCGCCCGCGCCCTCGAACAGGACGAGGCACAGGTCCGGCCGGGCCAGGGCGGCGTCCGGCGCCAGGACAAAGCTGCCCGCGTAGTTGCGCGCGTTGGCGAGGACGAGGGTGCTGCCCGACAGGGTCTCGCCGTCGCAGGTGACCCGGACCTCGGGGAAGCCGTAGCGCATCCCGGTCAGAAAGCCCTGGAGGAAGTAGGCCCCGGCGCCCAGGAGGCGCTTGACCCGGCCCCCCACGTCGGCCACGATGGCGGCGTCCAGGCCGACACCGAGCATGAGGATGAAGCGCCGGTTCATTACATGGGGCCGGTCCGCGGGCGGTCCGGCCGTGCCCGCGCCCAGCTCGGTGGCCTGCACGCGGCCGAGGGTCACCCGGCGGGGGCGCCCGGTCAGCAGGCGCTCCAGGGCCCGCACGGGATTCATGGGCAACGCGAGTTCCCGGCACAGGACGTTGGCCGTGCCGCCGGGCAGGGGGGCGAGGCAGGTGTCGGTGCCGGCCAGTGCCTGGAGGGCCTCGTGAATGGTCCCGTCGCCGCCCGCCACCAGGACGGTGCGCACCCGCTTCTCCACCGCCTGCGCCGCCAGGCGCCGGGCGTCGCCGGGTCCCGCCGTGGGCCAGACCGAGAGGCCCGGAAGGCGCCGCCGGGCCGCCTCCACCACGGCCCGCAGGCGGTGGCGCCGCCACAGGGGCCCCGCCACCGGGTTGACCACCAGGGCGACGGGCTCCGGCAGGCGCGGGGCCGTTCCGGCGGCGCGGGGTGCGGCATGGGATGGGAAAGCCCGGCCGGACATGGGGCGGAATCCTACCAGAAGGGACAACCTCCGATGCCGCCTCGTTTCGGCGCCGATCCTTGTATCGCAACGGCGTTTGAGATAAAAGGACGCCTATGAGGCCGCTGAACCTGTCCGAAGGCCGCGCGGCCGGCACCCGGGAGATATGGGCCGTCGGCAGCGGCAAGGGGGGGACGGGCAAGTCCTTCCTGACGGCCAGCCTCGGGATCGTCCTGGCCAAGATGGGCAAGACCGTCATCCTGGTGGACGCCGACCTGGGGGGCGCC
>CAZGRJ010000121.1:0-7170 GCA_964528115.1 uncultured Nitrospirales bacterium | reverse complement strand
GGGCTCAATTGAGGCATAGCCCCCTCACCCGGCTCGCGCTCGCAATCGCTCCGCGCTCGCCACCCACACCCACGAGGGGAGAGGGTAAAGAGCGAATGCCTCCCGTTCGTGAATACCTCCGCAAAGGCGGCTATGGCTCCGCCTGCTCTTCCTGCCCCACGTGTTCTACCTGTTCCGCCGTCTCTTTCTCCGCCTGCCGCGCGTCGATAAAGCCACGGATACGGCGCGCGAGCGTCTCGCGGAATTCGTCGATGTCGCCGGCCTCATCCTCGGCGCGCTGCGCCGCCGCAGCCGCCGGCGGCGCCTCAAGCGGCGCGATCGCCGTGAGCCCGCGCAGCGCGGCCACCAGCTGCGCCAGCATGCGCAGGTCGCGCTCGCGTTCGGGCGTGGCGCCCGCGGGCCGCGCCAGCCGCTGCTCGATGTCGAGCGCCTGGCGCTCGGCGGTGCGGTAGAGCCGCGTCACCAGCGAGGCGTGGGAGGTGCTAAGCGGCTTGCGGCGCTTGCCGAGCACGACGCGCCGGCGCGGGATCGGCGCCAGCATGCGCGCGCCGGCGCCGGCTGATGTGTCAGGTGCCGGCCCTGACAATGGCCCGCTGCCGGCCGATGTGTCGGTTGCCGGCCCCAAGAACGGCCCGCCGTCGAGCCAGTAATAGAGCGTGCCGAGGCTCATATTGCCGGCGGCGATGCAGCGCGCGACCGTGAAGCCTTGCGCGTACATGGCCCGCGCGCGCTCGATCTCGGCCATGGTGGGCGCGCGCAGGGGGTCGGGGGTGATGGAGGACGGATGGAGGACGGATGGAGCATGGCAGGAATATAATCCGAAACGCAAAGCGACGCACTTATATACTTGACTTAGCATTCGTCCCATGCCATAAAAGTGGAGTGGATGGGAGATGCAGCCATGACTCAGGAACCAAACATCTCGGCGGGACTGTTGACGGGTTATAAATTTTTCCCTCACCCCGACAATCCCACCCTTGGGGTTCTCCGTTTAGACACGAAAGATGAACCGCGCTGGGTACTTGTGACGCGAAAAGGCCTTCTTGAGCTTTCAAAAGCCTGCGCCCAACACGCCACCGAATTGCAAGAGGCTCAATAGCCATGACTGATACCTCTTTGAATGCCCCGCAGTTCACCAATGAAAAAGCCGCTATCAAGCATCTAGAGGCCTCCCGTTGGCCGGATGGCGTGAATTGCCCGCATTGCGGCTCGACCAACGTTCACCGCATGGGCGGCGAAACGCAGGCCGGATATTTCTTGTGCAACGATTGCCGCGACAAGTTCACGGCTCGCACCGGCACGGTCATGGAGCGGTCGCATATCCCGGTCCACAAGTGGCTGCTGGCGATCCATCTTATGTCGGCTTCCAAAAAAGGCATGTCGGCGCATCAACTGCACCGCATGCTTGGCATGACTTATAAATCGGCTTGGTTCCTTGCACACCGCATCCGTGAGGCCATGCGCGACAAGAAGGCCGCGCCGATGGGCAACGCTGGTAACCCCGTGCAGGTGGACGAAACGTATTACGGCAACACGTCTAAGCGCGCGAAATACTATAAAAAAGGTCACCGCCATAAGGCAGGCGTAGTTGCTCTTGTAGAGCCAGCAACCGGCATTGCTCGCGCGTTCGCTGTCAAAGGCGCAACCGCCGATAAGGTCTGCGACATCCTGTTCACGAACATCCGCCGCAAGGCCACGCTCGTTACCGACGAATCAAAACTATATGGCTTTGCGGGCACGGAATTTGCCGACCATCAGACCGTCCTGCACTACGGCAATGAATATGTGAACAAGGACGGCTACACTACAAACAACGTCGAAAACTTTTTTGGCGTGTTCAAGAAAGGCATGGTTGGCACTTATCACTTTTGCGGCGAGCAACATTTGCAGCGTTATCTAGACGAATTTTGCTTCCGCTATACGCACCGATCGGGCATCGGTGTGAACGATGTTGCTCGCGCGGCCAAGGTTCTAAAAGGCGTGGAAGGCAAGCGGTTGACCTACCGCAGTCCTAACTAAGCCAAGATCGCGGAAGCACCAAGCTAGAAAGTTTTTGGCCTGGCGCGCCCGGCGTGTTTTCGGGGACTCTTAGACTTTTTACGTGTATGCTTCCCAAGCCTCATTTCTGAATGAGGCTTGGGGGGCGCCTTTAGGATGTTGCCCAAAACACGCTGAAATTCAGGGTTTTTCGTTGGGTCTGATTTGGCCATAACGGATTCTATACCATGAAACCGGAACCTTTGCTCGCGGCATTCGCCAAGATCGAACGGGCCAAATCCCAAATCGAGGACATCAAAATCCGTGTGAATACTTGGATTGATATAGGCGCGTACGACATTGTGAGTAAGGTCAATCCGTACGACCCAGGGGAAGAAATTTGGAGTTTTATCCCTAAACCCCTCGGCTTCGACTTGCCCATAGCTATCGGTGAGACACTTCACAACATCAGAACCCCGCTCGATCAAATTATTAGTGCCGTCGCCGAACAACATTGTGGTTCTGCCGATGGCACTGCATTCCCTTTCGGGAAGACGGAAGATATTTTCAAGCGTGCCTTGACCAAACAGAAAAAGCTGCTTCCGGCAGACGCAATCGACATGATTATCGCGTTGAAGCCTTACAAGGGCGGGAATGACTTGCTTTGGGCCATTAACGAACTCAATCGCGGTGACAAGCACAGGCCAAGCCTCGTCCCCACCAATCGGACCCAGGCATGGCAGATCGGCGCAATGGCCGTCGAAAAAGGCGGTCGCGTCCTGATAATGGGTGATCGTCGCACGGCCTATCTTTCGACCAAAGGTCTGGACGACAAACCGTATGTCCCCGCCCAAAAGCGGCATCCTTATGCCGTGGGTGAAATGGAAGTCGTGACCTGTACGCCGGGAACGAAATTTCACACAGATTTGCATCCGGCCTGCCAAGTAGCGTTCGGCCAGATTGAGGTTCTGAAGCGTGAGCCTGTTGTTACAGTCCTCAACGATATGCGCGCACTCGTCGAGCGCATCTTGTTGACGTTTGAGAAGCGCTTCTTTTCCTGAGCGCTTGTCATAGGAATATTCGCACATGCGTTCCTTTCCGGAACGCACCTAATCCTGACTTTCGCTGCCCTGTCCGAATCAGACTAGGGCACAATTCTGCTCAGTCAAGTATATAAGTGCTCAAAGCGACGTCAAGGAGTATATTCCTGGCCTTCAGGCGGCCTTCAATCGCTCCAATTCTGCGTCAAATTCAAAGCGCAATTGCGCGCCTTCGTCCTCGGGCAGCCAATTGGTCATCTGCGGGAAGATCGTGCGGTAAAGCGCGGCGCGCCTAGCGTCCCAGGGCATCGCCTGCGCCGCCCGCGCCTCGGCCAAAATCCGGCTTAGTTCCTCACGGACCTTGTCCGGGTCGGCATGGTATTCCGGCGTCTCGAAGTCCTCATCGGACTCGTCCGCCTGTTCGTTTCCAAAGAGATCGCCTTGGCGGGATGAAGCCATGAGTCACACGGTTCCGAAGCTGAACCGTGCAAACCATGCGCGATATTGTCGATTCGCGCGAGCCGCGCGAAAGAATTGTCCCCGAACCTCACGCAACACACATCAGACCTTGCTTTTGCTCTTGCGTTTCGCCGGAGCCGGTTTTTCTTCCACATTCGTGAACGCGCCGGCGTTGCGCAATTCGTCGGCGCTCAACAGCGGGTTGTCGCAAATGCGGGCCAGCAGATCGGCCTGCCTGGGTTCCAGCGCGATCAGCCGGCCGAGGACATTCAGAAGGTCGAGCAAATCGCTGGTGTATTCCGGCAGCCAATGATCCGGCTGAATCGAATCGAGCGGCGACGGCGGACGGCGGTCGCCGATGATCGGGCGGCTGCGATCGCGGCGGCGATAGCTGAACCATTGCCGGAGCACATTCATACCGGAGACTTCGTAGGCCCACATTTCCGGCGTGACGTTGTCGACATAGCCCTTGCCGATCTTCAAGCGCCGCATCGCCGGATCGTAGTCCATGGTGTCGGGCAAAGGCTCAGGGGCCGACGGAATGGCGCCGCCTGCTGGAATGGTCGGCGCGCTCTCTTTCGGCAGGCGCGGCGCCTGTTTTGGCCGGCCGGCCGAAGGATCGGCAAAGCGCTCACCATAGCAATGCAGCCAGATCACTTCGGAGCCGAGCGCGACGGCTTCGGCGAACAGCTTGGCATCCGCCGTCAACGGAACATGCAGACCGGGGCGAACGAGATCGGATTTGAAGCGCGCGGTGAACGCCGGGTGTGCCATCACGGCCGCAAGATAGGCCATCACGTCCTCGGCTTTGATCTGCCCGTAAAGATTTGCCAAATACGCTAGCAGCGCCGACTTGATATTCGGCTGCGCCGCGGCACGGTCGCGCCAGAGTGCGTAAACGCGACCAGCAAATGACCCTTTGTAGTGATGGTTATCCGGGATCAGACTCGTAAAGGTTATGGCGGGCCCGTTTTCGGGTGAATGCGCTTCCAGGCAAGTTAAGTAGAGCTGCTTAGGCGAATCTACGGCCCACAGTTCGGAACGAGCCATACTTAGCAGGCGATGATCCGGAACAATCCATTCGCGGTCAAACGACCGAAAGGCGTATCGACAAGGCGAAACGACCGGTCCTTGGTCCTGCGCAACGGTTACGGACCGCACGTGGTGTGATCCTAGATCTACCGTTACCACCTTGCTTAGGTAGCGATCTCGGTCCGGATGGAAAAGGTTCTGCTTTTTCTCCGGGCCTTTTCGCGTCGCAGGGCATCCCAACGTTCTTCCAACGATTGAATGTTCGGCGCGATGACCCAAGTGCGGTGCGTTTTAACGCCGGGACTCGACCATCCAAAAAAATCCATAAGTGAAGGAAAGGTTGGCCAAGCGCCGCTTTGCTCCGGCAAGAACGGGTCCCGCCAACCGCCAGCGCCGTCCTCCCAATCAGAGTTCGCAAGCGAAAGTTTGGCGAGAGCCTTAAACTTTTCGTCGCGCTTGCCCTTCGGAAGCGTCGCGTACCGCAGCCGCGCTGGCGCGTTCCTATCCTTATTTGGCGCGCGTGCAGTAAGGACGATGCACACCGGTTGCTGAACCGCCTCAAAAATACGTGTCGGCACGTCCGGCTGGTGCCCTTCCGGCGAGCAATCGATCACCCAGATATCGCTGGAGTCGCGGCGCAAATCGTCGCGCATCTTCTGAAAACCCGGCCCGTTCAAGAAACCGGCAACCGTAATGAAGCAGACGATGCCGTATCGATCCTCGTCGGGCTCTCCCGTTGCATCGTGCCAACCGGACCCGAACACCTTCAAAGTCGCCCAGCGCCAGAAATACACGTAGAGGTTTTTGAGATGATGGGTATGAGCGCCCGCGCCCCAATCAGCGGGCGGCGTCCACCGATCTAGGGGCGCAGCACGTCCGGCGCTGCCGCTCTCGATCCAACCGCCCATTCCGGCAGCCTGATTCTTGTAAGGCGGATTACCGATGACGACCGTGATCCGCTCCTCCTTCTTGACCTTGTTCGCAGCGCGTCGCGATATTGCGATCGGCTCATACATTTGGCCGAGCGTCTCTTCCTCGATAAACGGATTGCCGAGCGTGTCGGTGATGAACAGGCGCAGCTCGGGTAAAGGCGGTGCATTCATCAGCGCCTGCAATTCGGCGATCAGCCGAAGCTGCGCGACGGCGAAGGGGCCGAATTGGATTTCGAATCCAATAATGCGCTTGGCGGCGGCCTCGATGGCGCCGCGCACCGCGCCTTCGCCCTGGTCCTTTGCGACCGTCGATGCGATCCGGCGCAACACCCCAAGAAGAAAGGTCCCGGTGCCAACCGCCGGATCGGCGACAACCACATCGGGCGCGGCAAACCCAGTCGGCCGCTCGAACAGTGGGCCGCGCAAGGCCTCATCGACGAGGTTGACCATCGCCGACACCACTTCTGGCGGCGTGTAATAGGAGCCGGTGCGCTTGCGCAGCGTGTTGTCGTAGACCTCCAGGAAGTCCTCGTAAAAATAAAGCCACGCTTCCGGCTTGTCCTTGCTGATGGTGTGCCAATTCACCTCGTTGAGAACGCGCGTCAGTGTGCCGAGTGAAGTCTTGAGCGCCTCCTGATTGGCAGAGTCCTCGGTCAGCAGCCTGAGTGCGGTCCCGATCAGCGAATTTGTTTTGCGCAATTCCTGCGCTGCCTCTTCCGTGCCGCCCGACAATGAAATATCCCGCGCCCGCGCGACCAGCAACCCGAACGTCACTGCCTGCGCGTAGCCGTCAGCGAACTGCGCGTCGTCAGCTTGCGGGAAGAGCAGCTTTCGCCAGTCTTGCGCAAGGCCGGTGAGTGCAGGGCTGCCGAGCGCCATCTGTTCAATGACTTCATCACGCAACAAACGGCAGAGCCGCGCGCTGACCTCAGCAAGCTGCTTTGCGGTCTTCGGCGGAATCGGTGTCCAGCGAAGGAAGTCGCTGATGAGTGGAAGCAGCGTGTCCGGAGCGGCGAGCTTCGCTCCCGAACTCTCGACGTTACCGTCAAGTCGGACAATATCACTGGCGAGCTTTCCATCGCGCCACAGGCTGAATGCGTTGCCGTCGGTGTAGATCAGGTTCGGCAGCGACTTGAGCTTGTCCCACTGGTCCTTGTCGTGCTCGTTGTCGAAGCGACGTGGGTCCGCGCCCTTGCCCGGCGCTTTCACTTCGATGAAACCGACAAGGGCCTTGCTGACAGTGACCGCGAAGTCCGGGCGTGTCTTGATGTCGGAGAGTGTCGTCTCGCCGATGAGGTGGACGGCGCCGGCGGGCAGGCCGCCAAGGGCCGCCAGATCATGGATGAGCGTTTCGAGCGGTCCGCGCAGCTGATCTTCCGGCGCACCACTGATCGCAATATCCGCCAATTTGGATTTTGTGCTCGCGCCGTATTGCGAGACGGCGTCTGCGACCGTTTTGCCCGCCAACGGCTGTCTCTCCCCCGAGCTATCTCCGCCACCGGTACTTGAATCGAATCATGGCGGCAACCCGCTTATCAGCGCTCGCGTTCACGGCCCCTTAACAACGCGCGCCCTCATTTCCCCTTGCCGCCGCGCCTCCGCGCCCCCTTCGGCCACCTCCCCGGCCAGCTCACGACATACTCCTCCAGCTTCTCGTCCGGCACGTCCTTTTCGCTCGCCGCCACCCGGCCGCGCACCGAGACGCCGGCCTCGTGCACCGTCGCCCGCGA
>CAZGRJ010000120.1:0-7180 GCA_964528115.1 uncultured Nitrospirales bacterium | reverse complement strand
CCGACAGGGCGAGCGCGGCGATCGCGTGCCCGGCGTCGTGCTGGCAGTAGCGGAACGCCCGCTCGCCGTACTTCCACGCCTCGCGCCAGTGGACCGAGGACAGGCCCACGAGGAGGGAGCCCGGCGGCAATTCCGCCGTGAGACGCGCCCACGCCTCCGGGGCGATGCGGTGGCGCACCTCGAGGGCGTGGGCGGCGGGCGCGTAGTGGGCCACAAATGGAGTGTCTGCGCCGGGCGTGTCGGTCAGGCCCGCCACCGGGCCGCAGGCCAGGTAGCCCTCGGTCGGGTGCAGGTTGCCGCTGGAGGGGTTCACGCGCAGGGCCCAGCGCGAGAAGCCGGCCTCCTTCCAGGCCGACAGGGCGAGGGCGTCGTAGAACAGGCGCGAGACGGCCTTCCGGTCCACCCCTGCCGGGGCCATGGCGCCCTCTGTGAAGGGAAGCGCGTAGGGCGGCCCCGCGTCCGGCGGCGGGGCATCCGGGGCGACGTGGAGGAGCGGCAGGACCTCGGCCCCGGCGTAGCGCCGGAACGGGTCCGGCTGGGTGGCCCAGTCCAGGAAGCCCGGGCCCTTGGCGTAGGCGTCCAGGTGGTGCTTGGTGGCCTCGTGGTAGCGGCGGATCCCGGCGGCGGCGTCCATGGGCACGGATTGTCTCATTCCCCGAGGCCGCGCGAAATTGCCGGTGCGGGGGCGTTCTGGTAAGGTTCCGAACCGTTTGAGGGGCACGGCTGGGGCGGGTGCGGGGCGCTGACCGGGGAGGGGGATGGAGAATCGCGTGGCGGCGGTCATCCCGTGCTACCGGGAGGCCGGCAACATCCTGGGGGTCCTGGCGGCCATCGGCCCCGAGTGCGAGCGCATCTACGTCGTGGACGACGCCTGCCCGGACGGCACCGGCAAGCGGGTCGAGGCCGAGTGCAGCGACCCGCGCGTGCGCGTCCTCTACCACGAGCGCAACCAGGGCGTCGGCGGCGCCACCCTCACGGGCCTGGCGCAGGCCCTGGAGGACGGGGCGGGGATCGTGGTGAAGCTGGACGGCGACGGCCAGATGAACCCGCGCCGCATCCCGGCGATCGTCCGCCCCATCGCCGAGGGCCAGGCCGACTACACCAAGGGCAACCGCTTCTACGAGCCCGACGGCCTGAGCCAGATGCCGGGCTCGCGCCGCATCGGCAACGCCGCCCTGTCGTTCATCGCCAAGCTCTCCACCGGCTACTGGGACGTGTTCGACCCCACCAACGGCTTCATCGCCGTCCATGCCGACGTGGCCCGCCGCCTGCCCTTGGACAAGCTGAGCCGGGGCTACTTCTTCGAGTCCGACATGCTCTTCCGCCTCAACACGATCCGCGCCGTCGTGGTGGACGTCCCCATGCCCGCGCGCTACGGCAGCGAGGAGAGCGGCCTGAGGCCCGCGCGGGTGATCGGGCCCTTCCTCTTCCACCACGCCCGCAACTTCCTCAAGCGCATCCTCTACAACTACTTCCTGCGCGACTTCAGCGCCGCGTCCCTGAACCTGGTCGCGGGCCTCGGGCTGCTCGCCTTCGGCGTGGCCTTCGGCGCGCTGGCGTGGTGGGACAGCGTGAAGAGCGGCGTCACGGCCACGGCGGGCACGGTCATGCTGGCCGGCCTGCCCACGATCCTGGGGGTGCAGCTCATCCTGTCGTTCCTCGCCTACGACGTGCAGGCGCGTCCCACCCTGCCGCTGCACCGGCGGTCGTAGCCGCCGTGGGCCTCCGCAACACCGTCCTGCTCCTGTCGTGCGTTCTCGGCATCTCGGCCGGGCAGCTGATGTTCAAGCTCTCCGCCCGGGGGCTGGCCGACGCCGCGGGCGTCTCGGCCCTGTGGCGCCTGGCGGCGAGCCCGTGGTTCCTGGGGGCGCTGGCCACCTACGGCGCGGCGACGGTGCTGTGGGTGTGGCTGCTGCGGGAGCTGCCCCTGAATCGGGCGTACCCGTTCTTCGCATTGTCGTTCCTGTTCGTCCCGCTCTTCTCCGGCTTCCTCCTGGGCGAGCCCACGAACGCCCGCTACTGGGTGGGGATCGGGCTCATCGTGGCGGGCATCTGGATCGCGGCCGCATGAGCCCCCGTTGGGGGAGGCCGGCGTGATCGAGAAGCTCTCGCGCCGCGCGGTCCTGGAGCTGACCGCGGAGCCCCTGGCGGGCCTCTCGCCGGACGACCGGGACGAGATGGCGATCCCGTCCTACGGCCACGCGAACCCCCTGGTCCGCTGGCTCATGTGGCGCCGCTACGCGGCCGTCGCGGCCCTGATGGGGCCGGGCGGGGGCACGGCGCTGGAGTTCGGGTGCGGCATCGGCCTGTTCCTGCCGACCCTGGCGCGGGCCTTCGCGACCGTCTACGCCATCGACCTGTTCCCGGGCTACGCCGAGCGCCTGGCGACACGCGCCGGGATCGCCGTGCGCTTCGTCCCGGACCTCTCCGACGTGCCGGACGGCGCCGTGGACCTGGTCGTCGCCGCCGACGTCCTGGAGCACGTGGACGACCTGCCGGGCTGGATCGCGCGCCTGGGGGCGAAGCTGGGCCCCGGGGGCCGCTTCGTCGTGAGCGGGCCGACGGAGGGCCTGCTCTATCGGATGGGGCGCGTACTCGCCGGATTCGGGGGCAAGGGGCACTACCACCACACGAACATCGACGCGATCCGCCGCACATTCGAGGCGGCGGGCTGGGTTGTCACGGCCGCGCGGCGCCTGCCGTTCCCGTTCGCGCCGGCGCTGTTCAAGGTGTTCCGCTTCGAGCGCGGCGGGGAGGGGTCCGGATCGTTGCCAAAGACAACGCCCTGAACGACGACGCCCCCCCGGTCACGCCCTGTCGAGGGGCGCGAGTCTCCGGGAGGGCGCGGTTCGCCCGGTGTGCGGCAGGCGCCACCGGGCCGCGAGCGTCGCGCGCTCTATTTCAAGCCGCCTTGCGGCGGCACCGGGCCCGGGCGGGCCCGGAAGCCGCACTCAGCGACGGCGGGACTTCGCCGTCTTGCGGACCGAGGACCGACGGCGCGCCGGCTTGCGCACGGACACCTTCTTGGCGACCGAACGGCGGCGGGTCGTCTTCCGGGCGGCGGTCTTCCGCTTGGGAGCCGCCTTCCGCTTCGGCGCAGCCTTCCGCACCGTGGCACGCTTGGCCGCGGTCTTCTTCTTGGCCGCCGGCTTGCGAGCGGTGGTCTTCTTCGCGGTCGTCTTCTTCTTGGCCGCCGGCTTGCGGGCGGTCGCCTTCTTGGCGGCGACCTTCTTCTTGGCCGCCGGCTTGCGGGCGGTCGTCTTCTTCGCGGCGGTCTTCTTCTTGGCCGCCGGCTTGCGGGCGGTCGTCTTCTTGGCGGCCGGCTTGCGGGCGGTCGCCTTCTTCGCGGTCGTCTTGCGGGACGCCGCCGGCTTCTTCTTCGCGGCCGGGCGACGGGTGGCCTTCTTGGCCGTGGTCTTCTTCGCGGTAGCCATACTCCCTCCCATCAGGCGGCGAAAGTGCGCCTGGTGTTTTCGGGACCGAACCCCTCATGGGCCGGACCCGAAAGTGGATTATCCCCCTCCGCGTCCCAAGGCACAAACCCGCACACCCGTGCGGTAGCCTTTGGACACGCACGCCTTATCGGCACGTATACAAAAATCCCAAACAAAAAATAAGCAGTCGGCCCAACTTTTTGTTTCAGTCGGGTGCGAAGGCCGCGTCCGACGAAGCGGTCCTGGATTCCGCGTCGGTCGTGCAACGCTTTGGAAGAACGGGGGAATCAAGGGTCCGCTACGGGACCGGATCAGGGCGCGGAGGCGGGTCCGGATGGCGGCGTCATCGGGTGCCGTTCGCGCCACGAAAAGTACGCCTGGGCACGGTCACGGGGCACCCCATGACGCGTCTCGGCGAGGTTCGCCGCGTCCTCCGTCCGGCCCGCGTCGAGGAGGGGACCTAAGCGCGGGTGGCCGAGCACGCCGGCGATCGCGTCCACCATGTCCAGGGCGCGGTACAGGTCGCGCGTGCGCCCCGGCACGACGGCCAGCGTGCCGCCGCCGGCCAGCTCCAGGACGATCCGGTAGAAGGGCGTGCCGCGCCGGTCCTTGCGGGTCTCCAGGGTGGCCTTCTCGATGCGGTCGAAGGGCACCTCGCCCGAGGCGGGCACGACGCCCCGGCGGCGCCAGTGCAGGGTCCGCCGGGCGCCGTCGAAGTCGAACCGGGTCAGGCGGGTGCCGAACAGCCCCCAGACGGAGGCCGCCAGGGCCAGGGCGGCGTAGGACACGGGCTCGTTCGCCCACCCCAGGCGCCCCACCAGGAACGCCACGCCCCAGGCGAGGGCGGCGGACAGGACGGCGAACGTGGCCAGGAGCCACACCGCCCCGTGGGTGACCACGACCCGCCCCTCGGATGCTTCTGCGATCTGCATCGGCGTCGGGCGGCTATGGTAGCGGCCCGCGCCTCCGGTGCCAACCGGGCGCTGCGGATGGCCGTCGACGGGCGCTCCGGCTGGAATACACGGGCGGATTGGTGCATAATCCCTCCCCCGCAAACGGGCGGCCTCCCGCCGCCCCGGCAGACGCCCCTTAAAGGGAGCGCGCACGTGGAACGATCGATCCGTCCCGTCTCCGAGCAGAAGACCACGAAGACTCCGGCGTCCCCCGGCCCGGATGAGGACCGCCTCTTCGCCGAGCCGCGCGAGCGCGTGGACGACTTCCGCTTCAACGCCGCCACGGCCGCCGTGTTCGACGACATGGTCAGCCGGTCGGTGCCGTTCTACGACGAGATCCAGCGCATCGTGGTGGAGCTGGCGGCCGACTTCGGCGTGCCCGGCTCGCGCCTGTACGACATGGGCTGCGCAACCGGCACGACCCTCGCGGCCCTCGATCCGCTGGTGGACCCGGAGGTCAACTTCGTCGGCATCGACAACTCGGACGACATGCTCGGCCGCGCCAGAGAGAAGCTGGGCGCCGTGGCGGGCCACCGCCGCCTGGACCTGGTCAACGCCGACCTGGACCGGGGCGTGGACGTGGACGACGCCAGCGTCGTGGTCATGATCCTCACCCTCCAGTTCGTCCGGCCGCTCCAGCGCGAGCGCCTGGTGCGGCGCGTCTTCGCCGGCATGCGCAAGGACGCGGCCCTGATCCTGGTGGAGAAGATCACGAGCCCGCACACGCTGCTCAACCGGCTGTTCATCAACAACTACTACGAGTTCAAGCGCCGCAACGGCTACTCCCAGGTGGAGATCGCCCAGAAGCGCGAGGCCCTGGAGAACGTCCTCATCCCCTACCGCTACGAGGAGAACGTGCAGATGCTGCACGACGTCGGCTTCACGCAGGTGGACGAGGTGTTCCGCTGGTACAACTTCTGCTGCATGGTGGCGGTCAAATGATGGCGCAAGGACTCCCGGAGCCCACCCTGGTCCCGGCCCCGGTCATCGCCTGGGGCGACTTCCTCTTCAAGTGGCGCAACACGGTCTTCCCCGTGGTCATGGCGGTCCTGCTGCTGGGCTTCCGTCCGGCGGGCGCCGGCCGGGCGTGGGACCTGTGGGTGGACGTGTTCGCCCTCGCCGTGATCCTGGGCGGCTCGGCCCTGCGCATCCTCGTCGTGGGCCTCGCCTACATCAAGCGCGGCGGCATGAACAAGAAGGTCTACGCCGACAAGCTGGTGACCGAGGGCATCTTCGCCCACGGCCGCAACCCGCTCTACATCGGCAACCTGATGGTCCTGCTCGGCATCCTCCTGATGCACGGCAGCCCGTGGGTGCTGGCCCTCGGCGGCGCCTTCTACCTGGCCTCCTACGGCGCCATCGTGGCGGCGGAGGAGCGCTTCCTCGCCGCCAAGTTCGGCGACGACTACCGCGACTACTGCGCCCGCGTGCCGCGCTGGGGCATCCGCCTGTCGGGCATGCGCGAGACCTTCCGGGGCTTCTCGTTCAACTGGCGGCGGGTGGTGGTCAAGGAGTACAGCTCCATCTGCACCGGCGCCGTCATGATCCTCCTGGTCGTCGGCGAGGAGGCCCTCGCGGGGAAGGGCCTGGAAGCCGCGCGTCCGGCCCTGTGGGCGGTGGCGGCGGCGATCGTGGGGGTGGGGCTGCTCGCCCTGCTCGTGCGCGCCCTCAAGAAGGCCGGCCGCCTCAGCGAGAAGGCCGCCTGACCTTCCGCTGCCCGACCGCGTAACGCAACATCACCAGACCCGAGTCGTAGGCGCGGCTGTCCGTCAGCCGCAGCCCGGTCCGGCGCGTGCCCGGCGGTAAGAGCGGGATGCCCCGCCCCAGGACGATCGGGTGGATGGCGACCATCATCTCGTCGATGAGCCCGTCGTCCAGGAACGCCTTCACCAGCGCCCCGCCACCGAGGAGCCAGAGGTGTTTCCCCTTCTTCCTGCGGATGCGTGCCACCACGTCGGCGGGGGGACGGGCGGTGAAGGTGACCCGTTCGTCGTCGAACCGCTCCGGATGGCGCGTGAAGACCCACTGGGCGAGGTGCTCCGGCAACTGCCAATCATCGACCAGGGCCAGCAACGCCTCGTAGCTCTTGCGCCCCATGAGGACCGTGTCCACGGAGGCGGCGAAATCCGTGTAGCCGTAGTCCTGGTCGTGGAACAGCCAGTCGATCCCGCCCTTGGGGCCGGCGATGTAGCCGTCCAGGCTCGCCGCGATGAACAGGCGGACCCGCCGCGACGCCGGACGACTCATGGCAACGCCTCGTCCAGCAATTCGATCCAGTGGCGTACGGGGCGCTCCGCCCGGCCGGCGAGGTGGAGCTGGCACCCCACGTTGGCCGTGGCGATGACGGCCGGGTCGCCCGTGCCGAGGGCGGCCAGCTTCAGGTCCAAGAGGCGCCCGGCGAAGTCCGGCTGGAGCAGGGAGTAGGTCCCCGCCGAGCCGCAGCACTGGTGCGCGTCCGGCACCGGCGTGAGGGCGAAGCCCGCCTCCGCGAGCACCTTCTCCACCACGCCGTCCAGCTTCTGGGCGTGCTGGAGGCTGCACGGGCTCTGGTAGGCGACCGGGCCGCACGTGGGGCGGCAGGCGGCGGGGACGCCCTCGGCCGCCATCACTTCGGCCAGGTCGCGGGTCATGTCCGAGACGCGGCGCGCCTTGTCGGCGTACGCCGGGTCGTCCGCCAGCAGGTCGCCGTACTCCTTGACCATCGTCCCGCACCCGCCCGCCGTCATCACGACCGCCTCGGCGCCTTTGTCAATATGCGGCCACCACGCGTCGATGTTGGCGCGGGCGAAGTCC
>CAZGRJ010000119.1:0-7356 GCA_964528115.1 uncultured Nitrospirales bacterium | reverse complement strand
GGGCTTCTTGTTCAGGTCGTAGTGCGGGACAACGCCCGGGACGGACTCCAGGTAGGCCAGGTTGTGGTCGATGTCCACGCTGGGCGGGGTTCCGCCGATCCAGAACTCCTTGGTCCAGCGGCTGCCCGCCCAGTGGGTGAAGGTGCCCTTGGTGTAGACCGTGGACGGCGACGACACGCCGAGCTTGAGCGCCAGGGCGTAGGTGACGTCCTCGAGCGCCTCGGTGCTGGCGACCTCGCCGATGAAGCGCACCCGGACCTGGTGGGTCAGGGGGAAGAAGGTGGCGTGGAAGATCGGGCGGAACGGCTTGTAGGCGTCGAAGCCGATGTCGTAGGCGGCCGCGGCCGAGTGGTCCGCCAGGACGACGCTGGTGGCCTGGGAGCCCTGCATCCAGTAGGTGAGGTTGCCGTCCGTCAGCATGGTCCGGGCCGAGGCGGACTTCGTGGAGCCGTTGGTCAGCTCCATCCGGGCGTCGAAGTCGAAGGGCGTCGCCAGCATCCCGGCGGCGTCCAGGTAGCCCGTGTTGCTGCCCGAGGCCTGGTCCTGGAAGGTGACACTCACCGTCTGCCCGGCGCTCAAGGTCGGGATGTAGAAGGTCAGGATCGCGTGCTTGACCGAGCCGTCGCCCCAGCGCTGCTTGACGTCGGCCTGGGTGGTGACCGGGGCGCCGTTCAGGAGGGCCTGGGGGTAGTGGGGGATCTCACCGGGATAGAAGGGGCGCGCGAACTGGACCGGGTAGTTGGTCGTGGACGTCCCCGCCTGCTCGGTGATGCGGACCACGTCGGAAACCGGCGGGGTGACGACGGCGGCCGCCGCCCGGACCGGCACCGCGAGGAGGGCCGCCAGGGCCAGGGCCAGGGTCATTGCGCGCTGAATCGACATGCTCCTCCGGGGTCTTGGCTCGATCTTTCCTATCGGCATTCCGGGGCCCAAAGGGTTAGAAGGCCGCCACTCGCGGCGCTCCGGCCCTAGTGCACCTGCAGGTTCCGGGGCGCCGCCGGCGCCACCGTGTCGGGCACGCCCACGTCCACCGTCACGACCTGGGTGACGGGGGTGTGGCCGTCGGAGACGGTGAGGGTGACCGGGTAGTTGCCCGCGGTGGTGAAGGTGTGGGAGGCCGAGGCGGTGGTGTACTCGGGGGTCCCGTCCGAATCGATGTCCCAGGCAAAGGTCAGCGGGTCGCCCTCGGCGTCGGTGGCGGTGGCCGCGAAGGCCACCGTGGCGCCCTCCACGACCGTGTCGGGGGTGGCCGAGGCGCTCGTGATGACGGGCGGCGCGTTGGCCGTGACCGTGATCGGAATCACCCCGCTGGCGCCCGTGTTGCCGTCGTTGTCCACCACGGCGAGCCAGACCGACTGGAGCCCCTCGGTGGAGAACGAGCGGCTCTGGGGGCCGGGGGTGCCGCTGCCGCTGACGGTGGCGGAGCCGAAGTGCCAGGTGTAGGAGGCGATGGTGCCGTCCGGGTCGGTGGCCACGGGCGTGAAGGTGACCGAAACGCCCGGCGCCACGGTGGTGGCCGAGGCCGCGATGGAGGCGGTGGGAGCGCCGTCGAACGCGCCGGCGGCGGAGACGGACCAGGCCCAGTCCCGGGTGTCGGGCACGGCCAGGTCGATGGGACCCAGGCCGGTGTAGTCCGGGAGGGACGTCCAGGCCCCGGTGCGGGGGTCGAACCGGCGGACCTCGTAGGTGTTGGTCGCGGACGTGCTCAGGGAGAGGGTGACGGGGGACGAGGCCCCGTCCGCGTACACCAGGTACTGGCTCCCCGGGTTCACCAGCGCGTAGTTGGTTCCCGTGCCCGACAGGAGCGTGTCGTCGGGGTGCAGCTCCCACCACCGGCTCGTGGCGAAGAAGGCCTTGGTCGCCGCCAGCATCGCCTCGCCGGGGTCGTTCGGGGCGTAATCCACGTCGAACGTGCCGTCCATCCGCATCCCGCCCAGATAGGTCGAGCCGAAGCCGGTGACGACGTAGCCGCCCGCCATGAGGATGTCCCAGGTGGCGACCCGGAACTCCTGGAGCGTGGCGCTGTTGGGCTTCCCCGGACGAAGGAAGTAGGCGTACTCCGAGTTGACCACGGGCTTGTTGTGGTCGCGCCGGCTGAGGATGTTGGCGTACAGGGCGGAGTAGATTTGCTGGTAGTCGCCGAAGGACGTCCAGGAATCATCGGCGAACGCCTCGGTCGAGCTCGTGGCATGGATGCCGACGGGGCGGCCGTACGGATTGTCCGCCACGACCTGGGCGCCGATGGCTCTCGCGTGGGACTGCGACATCCCCTCGTTCCACTCGCCGGCCACGATGAAGGCCACGTTGTAGGCCGCGTATCGTGCGGTGATGTAGCGGGCGAAGCGGAGACGGGCGGCATCGTTGGGAAACTCGTTCCAGTCGTACGGGGTCGTCATCCCGTAGCCGGTCAGGGTCTGGCCCCACCAGGCGAGCACGATGCCGACGGTGATGCCGTCGGCGTTCGCGTGTTGCACCCGGCCATCGGCGCCCTGGAAATAGGCCGGATTGAGGACTTCACCGGACAGGTTCGTGAACGGCTGCTCCCCGTCGTCGCCCGCGATGGTGATGTCGGCGTGCACGTAGTTGATCCCCTGCGCGGCGCGCACGTCGAAGTAGTGCGTCATGGACGCGTCGTTCACGCCGGTGGAGGCGTCGGTCGCGAAGCCGGCCCACTGGGTGTCGCCGAAGAAGTAGAACGGCGTGCCGTCCTCATGGGAGAAGGCATAGGGATAGCCGGGCATGAGCTTGATGCCGCCGCGCAGGACCACGGCCCCGTCGCAGGTGAACGACCCGCTCTGGCCGTCCAGGGTGGAATCGCCCGTGGCGCTCACCGTATAGGACCAGGTGCCGCCCGCGTCGGGGGAGAAGCGCACCACCCAGCGGGTGCCGCCGTCCCAGAAGGCCGGCACGGTCACCGTGCCGGAGGGGCCGGTGAAGGTGACGCTGGCGGTGACGTCGGTGTAGGGGTTGGCGTGGGAGGCGCCGGTGAACGCGGCCTCGAACAGGCCGTGCACCGGCACCGGGGCCGCCCAGGCGCGCGCCGGGGCGAGCAGCGCGGCGAGCACTGCCACGAGGGCGGCGAGCGCCGCCGGCAGCCACGCCGGTCGAATCGCCGGCATGGTGTGCCTCACCCCCTCCGGCGCGCGGAGGGACGGCGCGCCATGCCCCGGAGAGTCCCGCGCGCGGCCGCGAGCAGCAGCAGCAAAGCCAAGGTCAGGTCCCATGCACCGTTGTCCGAGGCGACGCAGCCGCCGCCTCCGGCCGCCGCCGCGCCGACCGAGCCGCCCCCGCCGCCGGAGGCGCTCGACTTCTGGACCACCACGAAGGTGCCCAGGAGGTCGACGGTGGCCTCGACCGACGTGCCCAGGTCGCGCCCGATGGTCACGGACTCCCAGGCGTCGGCCTCCGGATCGTACCGGAGCAGGTCCAGGTTGTCGAACCCGATGGCGGGGTTGCGGGTGTAGGGCACG
The DNA here is from genome assembly GCA_964528115.1 of uncultured Nitrospirales bacterium. Lineage (GTDB taxonomy): Bacteria > Nitrospirota > JACRHL01 > JACRHL01 > JACRHL01 > CAZGRJ01. The sequence goes on along the minus strand of CAZGRJ010000119.1, from coordinate 3,886 downwards.
CGGATCGTCGCCATGCCGCCCAGGGGCATGTCGGACGGGGCGAAGTGGACCGACGCGCTGAGGGCCGTGTCGCCCGAGGGCACGGCCTTGGGCAGGGTGGTGGTGCCCAGCGCCACGCCGTAGGTCTTGTCCATGGCGCCCACGGGAATGGAGAGCACGGCGCCGGTCAGGGCCCCGCTGCTGACCACCAGGTTGGCCCCCAGGGCCGTGATAGTGGAGGCGAGGACGTCCTCGTAAACCTCCACGTCGGTGGTGGCCGCGGCGATGCCGCCCCGGCCGTCGCTCACCAGCAGGGTGAACCCGTACACGCCGGTGGTGGTCGGGGTGAAGCGGGCCACGGGCTGGTCGGCGTCCGTCAGGGTCACGGCCTCCGGGCCCGAGGTCTGGTGCCACTGGAGGGTGAGGGGGTCGCCGTCCGCGTCGTCCGCGGCGGAGCCGTCCAGGGTCACCTCGGCGCCCGCGACGCCCACCACCGAGCCGTCCAGGGTGACGGTGGGGGCGGTGTTCGCCCCGCCGGTGACGGCGGCGCTGAACGGATCGGTGCCGAGCCACGACTCCTGCAGGTTGGTCAGGCCGTCGCCGTCCGGGTCGTCGTGGGCGTCGAACCGGGCCGGGTCCAGGCCCATGGCGGTCTCCCAGGCGTCGGGCATCATGTCGCCGTCGGCGTCGCCGGCCACGCCGTCGGACATGGGCAGGACCAGGACCACGTAGTTGCTGGCGGCGCCGCTCGCGCCCGCGGCCAGGTTGCCGCCCAGGACCACGTCGCCGGCCGCCACGTCCCGGGCCCACATGCCGAAGGGCGAGGCTCCGTCGGTGGTGGCCGGGCCCGCGCCCGTGGGCACGAAGCCGGAGGAGAGCCAGTCGGGCACGGAGCCGGCGCGCCGATCGTAGCCGACGTAGACGATCGCGTCCCGGTCCACGGTGAAGGTCACGAACGATGCCGAGGCGTTGGTCTTGTCGTCGTTGGCGGTGCGGACCCACAGGGCGTTCTGGTACTCGGCCGGGACCCAGTCCACGGTCATCGAGCGGTCCACGTAGTAGGCGTCGCCGGCGGCCACGGGGAAGACGTCGTAGTCGGTCGGGGCGACCACGTCCACGCCGAGGGCGAGGGCCACTTGGTAGCTCACGTCGGTACCCGCGGTGTTGGGCGGCGCGGCCAGGTCCTTCACGCCGGAGACGGCCAGGGTGTGAAGGCTGTCCACGGCCTGGGAATCGGTGGTCAGGCGCACGGTGACGCCGTCGGGGCCCAGGGAGGCGGCGAGCACCGCCACGCCGCCGCCGTCGATCGTGTAATTTCCGGGGTCCTCGGCGGTGGTGGGATCGACCGGCTCGGAGAAGACCACCACGACCGTCGTGCCGGACGTGGTGCTCACGGAGGCCACCGTGGGGGCGGTGGTGTCCGTGCCGCCGCCGCTGCCGGACGGGGTCGTGAGGGAGACCTCGGTGGAGAAGCCGCTGAAGTTGCCGCTGGTGTCGTAGGCCTTGATCGCGAAGAAGTACTCGGTGCCCGCCGCCAGGCCGGTGACCGGGTAGGACGTGGCGGTGCCGACGTCGGCCTGGCCGGTGGTGTAGCTGCCGCTGCTGGTGCCCCAGAAGGCCCGGTAGCCCGCCAGGTCGGACTCGCCGTTGGCGGTCCAGCTCAGGGTGGCCGTGGCGGCGTGGGCCGCGGCCGGCAGGCCGGCCAGCGCGAGGAGCAGGCCCAAGACCAGGCCGAAGCGCAGGCCGGAGCGCAGCCCGAGGGCCACCCCCATTCGGGTCAGCGGCCTCCGGGGGGTCGGTGTGGAACCGTGTGCGGCGGGCTCAGGCGTCAACGGACATCCCTTCCATTCGGGGTCGGGTGGACCCGGTGCCCCCAGGGGCGTGCCGGGCCTTCGGATTCCGCTCGCCTCTCAGCAATTCGCGTGCCGCGTATAATATGTTGATTTTGTTAATGAAACGCTCCGACGGCACCGCGTAAGATGTACACGGCCCGCCAAGGTGGACATTTTTGGCCAGTCCGAAGCCGCCCCGGAGGCGGTTTCGGTCGGGTGACGTCGGGGCCGGAAGGGGTGCCGGGCGGGGTCGGTCCGACGCCGCGGAGCGCCGCGACGGTCGGGGGGCCGGGTTCCGCGCGGCGCCTACCAGTCGTTGTCCCGCTCGTACCCCAGCTCGATGAGCAGGTCGCCGGCCAGCTCCTTGAAGATCCGCTTCTCCTCATCGGAGAAGGCGGACCGGTGCTCGCCGACGATGCCCTTGCGGATGAACCCGGAACGCCGCTCCTGGCCGGGGTCGCGCCCGGTCAGGAACTTGAACGAGGAGCGCCGCAGCATGTCGTCCATGACGGCGGAGGACGCGGGCAGCCCGAGGTAGTCCAGGATCTCCTTCAGGACCGTCCGGTCGTCGGCCTTCAGCGCCTCGTAGGAGCAGGTGAACACGCCGTGGCTCTTGCCGTACTTGAGCTGCATCTCGATCTCGGCGCGCCACTTGAGGACGTGGTTGCGGAACGCCTCCTGCTCGTGCTTCAGGTGGTACTCGACGAAGTAGCGGCTGGAGACGACCACGTCGCGCCCGTCCCGGTAGATGATGAGCATCTTGGCGTCTGGGAAGGCGTCGTGGGCGAAGGGCACGTAGGCGGCGGCGCCGGTGGACTTCTCCAGGAGGTAGCGGCCGGGCTTCAGGGCCGCCGCCAGGGTGTCGAAGAACGTCCGGCAGTAGGCCTCCCGGGTGGGGCTCGCGTTCAGGTCGCGCTCCAGCTTCGCCTGGACGGCGCGGGGCAGGTCGAGCAGGGTGGCCGGGCGTTCCTCCGGGCGGAACGAGAGCACGGGCCGCCAGCGCTTCGCGATGGGGGCCGCGAGCTGGGCGGCGCGGTAGCCGAGGTACTTCTCCGGGCCGCCGGCGCTGAACGGCACGTCGTGGAACAGCTTGTGCGTGCAGGCCGGGAAGTCGGGCGTCTTGTGCAGCTGGTGGAAGATGTGGGTCTCGCTCACCCCCCGGATCTCCGGGTGGAGGCTGAGCATCTGGAGCAGCCAGGTGCTGCCGCTCTTGTAGTTCCCGAGGATGAACGCCTGGCTGGCCGGCTCTGGCATCCGGTCGTCTCGCGTGGGGGGGAGGGCCGCGTGGCGGCGGGGAAGGTCGGGGGAGACTCTACACGTTTCGGGCGGCGGAATGGAAGCACCCGCGCCGCCCGAACGGGACCCGAACGGTTTGGGCGCGGCGGCGCCGTGCCCCTATAATGGGGCGCCCGGTCTCCGGACCCCCGGCCGGCCCCCCGCGTGGGGAATCCATCCCTTGCCGCACGTGACCCCGAGCCACCCGTGAAGCAGCGCACCCTGAGCGGCATGCAGGCCTCCGGCCGGCTGCACCTGGGCAACTACATGGGGGCCCTGAAGGGCTGGCTGCGCCTCCAGGAGACGGGCGACGCCTTCTTCTTCGTGGCCGACTGGCACGCCCTCTCCACCAACTTCCACGACCCGAAGCGCATCGGCGACTTCACCCGCCAGATGGTGGCCGACTGGCTCGCGTCCGGCATCGACCCGGAGCGCGCCATCGTCTTCCAGCAGTCGCGCGTGCCGGAGCACGCCGTCCTGCACCTGCTGTTCTCCATGATCACGCCCCTGCCGTGGCTGGAGCGCAACCCGACCTACAAGGAGCAGCTCGAGAACATCCAGGACCGCGACCTGACCAGCTACGGCTTCCTCGGCTACCCGGTCCTGCAGGCGGCGGACATCCTGATCTACAAGCCCCACGCCGTGCCCGTGGGGGCCGACCAGCTGCCCCACGTGGAGCTGACCCGCGAGATCGCCCGGCGCTTCAACCACCTGTACGGCGAGGTCTTCCCGATCCCCCAGACGCCCCTGACCGAGACCCCCAAGCTGCCGGGCCTGGACGGGCGCAAGATGAGCAAGTC
>CAZGRJ010000118.1:0-7362 GCA_964528115.1 uncultured Nitrospirales bacterium | reverse complement strand
CCCCACGAGCTGATGGTCACCGCCATGGTGCGGGCCAAGATGTGCGAGCTGCTGGGCGGCGCCCTGGGGGCGGCGGCCCCGGACACCTACTTCACGGTGGGCCTGTTCTCCGTGCTGGATGCCCTCATGGACGCCCCCATGGAGAAGACCCTGGAGGCGCTGCCCCTGTCGGCGGAGGTGGAGGCGGCCCTCCTGGAGCGCCAGGGGCCCATGGGGGAGGTCCTGGACTGCGTCGTGGCCTACGAGCGCGCCGACTGGGGGCGCCTGGCCGCCCTCGACCTGCCCCCCGCCGCCATCCGCCGGTCCTACCTGGACGCCATCACCTGGGTGGACGAGGCCGAGGCCGCCCTCGGCGCCGACGGCTAACGCTCCCCGAGCGCCCCGTTCAGAAAGTCCGACACCCCCGCCACGGCCCCCGGCGGCACCTGGTGGGCGCCGTCGAAGGGCATCCAGGTCACGGCAAGCCCGGCCCCCTCCAGCATGCCCTTCAGGCGCTCGGTCATGAAGAACGGCAGGATCGGGTCCTGGCGCCCGTGGCTAAGGAATACGGGCAGCCCCGCCCGGCCGGGGGCCAGGTCCGCCCACGCCAGGGCCGCGATCAGGGTGGGCGACATGAGGACCAGCCCGGCGTACGGCCGTGGGTCCCGCAAGCCGAAGTCCAGGGCCAGCATGGCCCCCTGGGAGAAGCCCCCCACCACCGTGCGCTCGGGCGGCGCCCCCAGCTCCGTCGCGGCCTCGTCCAGGCAGGCGGTAAGCGCCGCCCGCGCCTCGGCGAGGCCCTCCGGGGTCTCGTCGGCCAGGGTTTCGAGGTCCTTCCCGGCCAGGAGCTGCTCGCGCCGGGCGAAGTCGATCATCCACCACGCCCGCCCCTCGAAGAACGCCTCCACCAGGCGCAGGGGGGCGGCGGGAAAGAGATAGCGGGTGCCCGCCGGGCCACGCAGGACGCCCCCCACCGGCACCAGGTCGTCCCCCGGCGCCGCGAAGCCGTGCAGGAGCACGACGAGGGGCCCGTCGCCCCCGCCGTGACCGTCGGTGCCGCCCGTCAGGCGGGCGTCCAGGCCCCCGAGCCGCAGGCCGCGCATGGGCGTCAGGACCCGGCGCGGGGTCGATGGGGGGAGGGGACGGGGCACGGGGTTACAAGCACGGGATCCCTTTTCCGGCGGGCGTTGCGAGGGGCTTGGCGCGCCCGGCACGACTCGAACGTGCGGCCCTCAGGTTCGAAGCCTGATGCTCTATCCAGCTGAGCTACGGGCGCGCGACAGGCGGGCCGGGGCGCATCGTAGCATAGGGTGGGCATAGGGCGGGCACAGGGCGGGCGCAGGCCGTGGCAGGCGGGGTGCGCGAGCCGCGCGGCGGCCCTGGGCGCGGTTGACAGGGCCCGGGACCCCCCTTATCATGGCGGGCTTGCGAGGCGCCGCGAGGCTGACGGTACCCCCATCCGCCGCGTCGGGTGCCACGGGTTCATTGGGGGATCGTCTAGTGGCAGGACAGCGGACTCTGACTCCGTCAACCTAGGTTCGAATCCTAGTCCCCCAGCCAGTTTCCGGTCCCATCGTCTAGCGGTTAGGACGCCGCCCTCTCACGGCGGAAACAGGGGTTCGATTCCCCTTGGGACTACCATTTCGTCGGCCACTTCGGCCGACACTCCAGGCCCGTGGACGGTGCGGATTCCAGCCGCCACCGAACCAGGGGCCCCCTTTTGTGTCCGACGTCGCGCTTCGGGGCCGTCGGTGGGGCAGACCGGGGCGGGCGCCTTTGCCCGGCCGCCGGGGACGCGTCGCCGCGCCCGGGAAACGGCTATAATCCAGGCAGAAAAATCGCGGAACCGCCGAGTGATCGGCCCACCGTTCCGGGTGTGCCCGGTGGAAGGGGGATCCATGGGCATTCGCTCGATCCTTTACCATAGGTTTGCTCCGGCGCTTAGAAGGTGCCGGGGGCTCAAGCGGATCGCGCTGGGTGCCGACCTCCGGCTCGAGCGTGCCCGGCATTCGGTTGCGTCCTGTGTCCCCCAGGTCATCCCTGCTCGGCCCCGGCATCTGACCGTCGCCGTTACGGCGGACTGTAATCTGCGGTGCATGGGGTGCCGGTACGGTCGCGACTTCATGCCGGCCGAGCAGCTTCCCTGGCCCACCGCCCGCGCGCTTCTGGAGGACGCGAAGGCGGCCGGCTTCGAGATGGTGCGGTTTTACGGCGGCGAGCCCCTGCTGCACCGCGACCTCTCGAAGATGGTCGCGCATTCGATCGGATTGGGGCTGAGCACCTACGTCACCACCAACGGCATCCTACTCGAGCAGAGAATCGACAAGCTGTACGATGCGGGGCTGCGCAGTCTCACGATCGGGTTCTATGGCACGGGAGACGCGTACGACGGCTACGTGCAGCGGCGTAACGGGTTCGCGCGCCTGGAGCGAGGCGTTGCCGCCGTGCGCCGCCGGTACGGTGCCGCTGTCGGCCTTCGCCTGAACTGGCTGCTCCGACGCCAGTCGTGCTCCATCGAGGCCCTGCACGCCGCCTATGGGTTCGCGGAGCGGTACGCCATGCCGATTCAGGTCGACCTGGTCCACTACTCGCTGCCGTATTTCACGGAAGGACCGGATCGGGTGCTCCAGTTCCGGCCGGTAGACCGGCCCCGGGTCGAGGCGGTAGTGGCCGAGCTGCTCCGCCTACGGGAGGCGCGACCGGACATGTTCGAGCAGACGCCCGAGGTCATGCGGTCCATCCCGGACTGGCTGTTGAAGGGCCCGATGATGCGGGTGCCCTGCGACAAGTACCGGATGATATGGGTCGGCGCCGACGGCACAGTGCAGATGTGCTATGTGACATTCCGCCTTGGCAACCTGCACCAGGAGCGTCTCCGGGACATGCTGTTCACCTCGGAGCACCGGCGGGCGGCGCGAGGCGCCTTTGCGCTGCAATGCCCCAATTGCCATTGCGGCTATGATTCGCGCATCCGAAAGCACGCCCCGAGCCTGAGGATGTACTCGGCCGCCCGGCGGGCGTGACGTCTGCGGCGCGCCGCCGCAGCGTTTCCCTTATGGCTCCCTCTCGGTGGCGTGCATGACCTCGTCGTGGGTCGTGGCGCCCCGATGTCGCCGTCAGGCCGCGGGCTTGAGGTAGCGCTTGACCATCGCCACCAGGTCGCCCATGTCGAACGGCTTGGTGATGTACTCGTCCACGCCGGTCTCCCGGCCCAGCTTCATGTCGTCCTGCTGGGCGCGGGCGGTCACCATGAGGATCGGCGTGGCCCGGAACGCCTCGTCGAACTTGAGCAGCCGGGCGATCTTGTAGCCGTTGATCTCCGGCAGCATGCCGTCCAGGACGATCACGTCCGGCGCCTCCTTCTTGACCGCCTCCAGCGCCTGCTCGCCGTCGTAGGCCGCCACGGTCTGCAGGCCCTCCAGCTCCAGGCTGAACTTGATGGCGGTGACGATGTCCGGATCGTCGTCGACGATCAGCACCTTGTTGCCCATATCCCTTTTCCCTATCTCACGTAACATTCGACGGACAGGTAACGAGGGCGCACCCGGGGAGGCGCGCCGCCACGGTCGATCCCGCCGGTCCCCGGTCCGGCTTCACACTTCACCCGCATCGCCGGCCGGAACCCCGACCGACCGCCGGGCCGCCGCCAGCAGCGGCGCCGCGCCCGTGCCGTCCTCGGGGAAGGTGCCGGCGCCGACCTTCGGCGTCACCGCGCTCCCCGACGCCTCCACCACCTCCCGCAGGGCCCGCTCCACCCGCTCCCCCACCACGGCCACGCCGTCCCGGCCGGTGTCGGGCAGGGTCAGGATCAGCTCGCCCCCGGCGCCGAACGCGTCCAGGGCGTCGGACTGGCGCACCCGCAGACGGCCCAGTGCCTCCTCCGCGGCCCGCACCAGGGCCTCCACGGCCGCGTCGCCGCGCTCCTCGCGGAGGCGGTCGAGCCCGGAGAACCGGACCACCAGGATGGAGAGCGGCAGGTGCTGGCGCCCGGCGGCCGCGAGCCGCGCCTCCAGGCGCCCCAGGAAGCCGGTCTCGGGGTTCGCCAGGGGCAGGGTGAAGTGGAACGTGGTGCCCCGGCCCGGCGCGCTCTCCACCCGGATGGCGCCGCCCTGGGACTCAACGATGTCCTTGCAGATGGCGAGCCCCAGGCCCGTGCCCGTGCGCGGCTCGCCGGAGAGCGTGGCCTCGGCCTGGTAGAAGCGCTCGAAGACGTGCGCCGCCTGGTCGGGCGGGATGCCGATGCCGGTGTCGGAGACCGACCACTCCAGAAACCCCCCGTCCGGCGCGGCCGGATCGGCCGGGACGGGGGCCGCCCGGAAGGTGACGCGCCCGCCCGTGGGGGTGAACTTGACGGCGTTGTCCCCCAGGTTGATGAGCACCTGCTCGGTGCGCGCCGCGTCGGCCAGGAACCGCGGCGCGTCCGGCGGCACCTCCACGACCACCGTCACCCCCTTCTTGTCAGCCAGGGGCCGGACCGTGGCCGCCACCCGCTCCGCCAGGGCGTGGGGCTCCAGCTCCACCGGCTCCAGGTGGATGCTGCCGGCCTCGATCTTGGAGAGGTCCAAGAGGTCGCTCACCAGCCGGTTCACCCGGTCGATGTTGCGCTCGGCCATACGCAGGAACCGCTCCTGGTTCTCGCTGACGGGCCCGGCCCCCTCGGCCAGGATGATGTCCACCGAGTTCTTGATGGAGGTCAGCGGCGAGCGCAGCTCGTGGGAGGCGATCGCGATGAACTCCGACTTCATCCGGTCGATCTCCTTCTCGCGGCTGACGTCGCGGACCACGCAGATCATGTGCTCCTCGCCCGGCGGGCGGCTGACGGTCATCTCCGCCGGGAAGGCGCCGCCGCCCCGGCGCAGGCCGGTGACGCTGCCCCGCCAGTGGCCCTCGGAGGCCACGTAGTGGGCCACGTCGCGCCACCGGCTGCCGGCGCCGAAGTCCAGGAGGTCGCCCATCCCCAGGGCCAGCATCGCGCGCCGGGGGTGGTGGAAGGTGTCCCGCGCCACGGCGTTGCACTCCAGCACGCGCCCCTCCGGGCTGGCCACGAAGATCATGTCGTACCGGGCGTTCTCCACCAGGTGGGCGAGCAGGCCCTGGGCGCTGGCGCGCTTGACCGCGACCTCGGCGCGGCGGCGCTCGGTCAGGTCCTGGACCACCTCGACGAACCCCACCACGCTGCCGCCCCGGTCGTGGGTCAGGACCAGGTGGACGTGGGCCGGGAAGGTGTCGCCGCTCTTCTTGAGCTTGTCGGTGTCGAAGGTGACCCGTCCCCGGTCCAGCAGCTCGCGCACCTGGGCGTGCAGGCCGCCGGTGCGGACGAACGCGGCCGGGAAGAGGTGCTCGACCTTGAACCGCCCGATGACCTCCTCCGGGGCGTAGTCGTAAAGCCGGCGGGCGCCCTCGTTGTAGGCCAGCACGTTGCCGTCGAAGTCGGCGGCGACGACGGCGTACTCGGTCAGGGACTCGAAGACGGCGTCGAGGAAGTCGGTCTGCTCCCTCAGGTAGCCGATCCTCTCCGCCACCAGTCCCTGGGGGGTGCGCGCCGCGCCGCCGGACGTGGATGCGGCCCCGGCCGCGGTGTCGTGCTGGCGTGCGTCCACGGCGTCAATCCAGGCAAATGGAGAGTGCGTGCTCGAGGGAGCCCGCGAGCGCCTCCAGGCCTTGCGGCCGGGGCGCCACCAGCATGTGGACGCGCATCGCCCGGCTGGACGCGGTGAACCGCGCCTCGATCAGCAGCCCCGGCGCGTCCCCGCCTCCGGCGCCGGCGAGCTCCTTCCGGAGGAGGGCGGGGCCCTCCCCCATGGTCACGACGGGGGCCGAGTGGTGAATGGCCAAGCCACAGAACCGGTGCGTGGCGGTCAGGAACACGCCCGACAGGATGTCGGCCACGTCGCGTATCCGGGCATCGTCCACCGCGGCCCGCGCGGCCTCCGTCCGATCGGGGGGACCGGAGAGCCCGCCGGAAAGGAGCTCGGTCAGGGCCTTCCGGCTCCCCTCGGGGAGGAGGAACAGCAGCACGCCGGGGACGTCGCCGGTCGTCTCCATGGCGGCGCAGGTCATGGGTCGGGAGCCCAGTTCCTCCAGCAGCGTGGGCGCGGCGTCCGGCCACGCCCGCGGTGGCGGAATCTCCATCGACACCGGGGTCGCGAGAATGCGGGCGAGGGCCGTGGCGGCGCTGGCCGAGCCGACGTTCATCAGCTCCCCCAGAAAGTCGCGCTGCTTGTCGGTAATGGCGTTCTCGATCACCGCCTCCAGGCGGGCGTCACGCCGCTCCACTTGGCGGCGCATCCGCACCAACAGCAGGCCCGCCCCGGACGCCACCAGCAGGAAAAGGCCGGTGGCGAACAGGCCGGTGCCCCGGGCGCGCCGGTGCAGCTCCCGGACCGGGGCCAGCACCGTGGCCCGGGGGACCAGGGCCCCGATGGCGACGAAGCGGTCGGGGTGGTCCGGGTCCAGGCCGACCTTCCGCAGGTAGGCGATCTGCGCCCCGCCTCCGAGCGCGACCTCGCCCGCGAAGCGCGTCGTCGTACCCTCCGGGGCGAACAGGCCGGCGGCCCCGACCAGCGTGTCCTGGATCGGCTCCGCCCCCGTCGGAGGGCCGAAGCGGTCCAGGGCCGCCCGGGTGAGGGTCAGCAGGGGCACCCCCCGCTGGTCGGTGACGAACGCCGCCGCGTCGTCCGACAGGGCCGGCGCCAGCTCTGCCGAGTCCGCGAAGTCTGCCACGTTCGCCATGGCCGCGCCGAAATCCAGTTTGATGACGATAGCGCCGAACGGCCGGCCGTCCGGGCCGTACACGGGGGTGGAGGCGCGGACGACCCGGAGCATCCTCGGATCGAGCCCGCCGCGCTCCCGGTTCATCTCCAGGGGGGAAACGTAGACCCGGCCGGGGTCCAGGGCGACGGCCTCCCGGAAGTAGGGCCGACTCCCCTTGGCCTGGAGGACCTCCGGCGCGATGGTGTGGACGCCCCGGCTGTCCCGGTCCACCCGGACGAGCTCCCGGCCGTCGTCCGCCACGCCGATGAGGCGCACCTGCAGGTAGTCGGGCTTGGCCCGGGCCAGGCTCGAGAAGACGTGGGCCAGGCCGGCCCGCCACCGGGCCTCGGTCAGGCCGGTTTCCGGGTCCACGCCGCCGGCCGTCCCGGCGCGGACGACGCCCCGCACCGCCGGGGTGTCGGCCAGGAACAGGGCGTCCCGGCGCATGTCGTCGACGGCGGCCCGGACCTGTCTCCCGGCGTGGCGGCCCCCCTCCCCCAGCCGGTCGACCTCGCGGGTCACCAGGAGGGCGTCGTAGTCGCGGACGACGAGCCACGCGACGGACCCAGCGGAGGCCGCGAGCGCCACCAGGGCCAGGATGCCGATCGGCAGGGCGGTTCCCAGGCGCGT
>CAZGRJ010000117.1:0-7490 GCA_964528115.1 uncultured Nitrospirales bacterium | reverse complement strand
CGGCGGCGGAGGGCAGGACGTTGCGGCGGCTGGCGACCTTGGCCTGGATCTCGGCGACCGCCGCGTTCGGGTCGTAGTTGAGCACCATGTGGGCCTCGATGGTCGAGGTCCCCTGGGTGCTGCGGGAGAACAGGTAGTCGATCCCGTCCGCCTCGGCGATCGCCTGCTGGAGGGGCACGGTGATGAAGCCCTTGACCAGCTCGCTGCTCGCGCCCGGATAGCTCGTCGTCACGCTGACCACGGTGGATTTCGACTCCGGGTACTGGCGCACCTGGAGCGAGTAGACCGCGCGCAGGCCCATCACGAGGATGAGCAGGCTCACCACGCTGGCGAGCACCGGCCGCTTGACGAAGATGTCGGTGAACTTCATGGCGGAAGCAGCGTCCGGGCCGCCGTCACGGACGGGCGATGTCGGTCTCCAGGGCCACGGAGTTGTCCACCTTCACCGCCTGGCCGTTGCGCAGCTTGACGTGCCCGGCGCGGACGATGGTCTCGCCGGCCTTGAGGCCCTTGACCACCTCCACGTCGCCGGCGCGGGTCTCGCCGGTCTCGATGGGGCGGCGCTCGGCGACGGTGCCCCCGTCCTTCTGGGCGACCACGAACACGGAGTCGCCGTAGGGCTGGTAGGTGACCGCCATGTCGGGGATCACCACCACCTCGCGGGGCTCCGGCAGGGTCAGGCGCACCTCGGCGAACATGCCGGGGCGCAGGCGGCCGTCCGGGTTCTTCAGCTCGGCGCGCACGCGCACGGTGCGGGTGGCGGTGTCCACCCCCGGGTTCAGGGCCACGATCCTGCCCCGAAAGACCTCGCCGCCGTAGGGCTGGACCTTCACCTCCACGGCCTGGCCCACGCCCAGGCGGGCGAAGTTGCGCTCCGGGAGGGAGAAGTCGGCGTAGATGGGGTCCAGCGACTCGAGCTGCACCACCGGCGAGCCGGGGGCGAGGTACTGCCCCACGTTCACCTGGCGGATCCCCAACAGCCCGGTGAAGGGCGCGCGCACGGCCTTCTTGGAGATCATGGCCTTCTCGGCCGCCACCTGGGCGATGGCGCTGTCCAGCTTGGCCTGGGCCTCGTCCACGCTGGCCTCGGGGACGGCCTGGTTCTGCTTGTACAGCTCCTTCGCGCGCTTGAACTGGATCTCGGCCAGCGTGCGCTCGGCGATGAGACCGTCCAGGGTGGCGCGGTCCACCTCGTCGTCCAGGGCGATGAGGACCTCGCCCTGCTTCGTGCGCCCGCCGGAGCGGAAGCGGATCTCGCGCACCTGGCCCGCCACCTCGTTGGTGACCGCCACCCCCTGGGTGGCCACCAGGGTGCCCACCGCCGCGAGGACGGGCGACCAGGTGTCGGCCCGGGCCTCGGCCGACGCCACCACCGCCGGGGGCGGCGGGGCCGACATCATGGCGCCCATCTTGGCGCCCATGTAGGCCTTCCAGCCGAAGACCGCGCCGAACAGCACGACCAGCCCCAGCACCATGAAAACCATGCGCTTGAGCACGCGATTCCCTTCCCGTCCTCTGGAGTCCCACCCACGATCGCCCCGTGGGGCTGTCAACGTCCGCCTATGATACGGCGCTCCGTGCTTCTACGCAGCCCGGGACCCCAACATCAGGTCGGAGATCAGGTCGAAGGCCGGGTCGAAGATCGGGCCGGAATCGGGCCGGCGCGGAGCGACGCTTCAGGCGGCGGGTTGTGATTCGACGTGCAGGAGGATCATCTCGATCTCCTGGGTGATCTCCTCCTGGCGCAGGAAGTTCACCTTCAGGGTCAGCTCCTCCTGGCGCTCCTCCAGGCGCCGGATGGCGCCGTCCAGGTGCTGCAGGCGGGCGACGCTCTCGGCCAGGAGGGAGGTCAGGAAGGCCTCGTGCAGGGCGGCGAATACGTGGTGCTCCACGATCGCCGCGAGGACCGCCTCAGGCGGCAGGTGCAGGGCGACCGGATACGCCGAGCGGCGTTCCGGCGCCTCCGGCGGCGGGTCGAAGGGCGGCAGCAGGCGGCGCGCGCGCACGCCGCCGCCCTCGGCGTGGTGGTGCAGGACGGTGACGGCCAGGGGCCCGAAGCGCCGCTCCAGCTCACGGAGGGTCTCCACCAGGGGCGGCAGGGCCCCGGCCACCTCGTCCGCCACGCCCGGTCCCTCCAGACGGGCGGCGGTCTCCGACTCGTCCATGCGGGCGTGCAGGCGGTAGCCCACGGCGACGACGTGCCCGGCCCCCTCGGCCTCGGTGTGCACCCGCAACTGCCGGATCAGCGCCTCGTTGAAGTCGCCGCAGAAGCCGCGCTCCGAGCCCAGGAGCACCCACACCCTTGCGAGCCCCTCCGGCGCGGGCGGTGCCGGGTGGGTTTTCAGGACCTCCCCCGCCGCCGCCTCCACCTCCCGCACCACCCGCCCCTGGGTCTCCAGGTCGAGGCGCAGCCGGCGGCTCTCGGCGAAGGCGAGGTTCTTCATGCCGCCCATGATCCCGTGGATCTCGTCCAGGGTCGTGATGCGGTCCAGGACGGCGCGCCGCCGGCTCACTTCGCCTCTTCCTCGGCCGGCCCCGGCAGCCAGCGCCGCACGGCCTCGGCCCACGCGGCGCGGCCGTCGTCCAGGGTCATGCCCGCCTCGGCCACGCGCGCCTCCAGCCCGGACAGGACCTCCGTCACCTTCCCGGGCTCCAGGCCGTCCAGGAGGCCGTCGTTGAAGGCGATGAGCCACGCCACGTGGAACTCCGGCGACACGGGGGCGAGCCGGTCCTGCTTCAGGATCTCGCGCAGGAGGCGCCCGCGCGCAAGCTTGGCGCGGGTGGCGGCGTCCAGGCGGGTTCCGAACAGGGTGAAGACCTCGAGCTCCAGGAACTGCAGGTAGTCGAGCTTCATCCGCCCGGCCTCGGCCTTGATCAGGTCCGGCTGGGCCTTGCCGCCGATGCGCGACACGCTCTTGCCGACGTCCACGGCGGGGCGCACGCCCGCGGAGAACAGGCGGCCGTCCAGGTAGATCTGGCCATCCGTGATGGAGATCAGGTTCGTGGGGATGTAGGCCGCGATCTCCCCTTGCACGGTGGTGACGATGGGCAGCGCCGTCATGCTGCCGCCGCCGTGGGCGCCCGACAGGCAGGTGGCGCGCTCCAGGAGGCGGGCGTGGAGGAAGAAGATGTCTCCCGGATACGCCTCCCGCCCCGGTGGGCGGCGCAGCAGGAGCGACAGCTCGCGGTAGGTGGCGGCGTGGGACGACAGGTCGTCGTAGATCACCAAGGTGTCCTGACCGTCGTTCATCCATTCCTCGGCGATGGCGCAGCCCGCGAAGGGGGCCAGGTACTTGAGCCCCGGCAGGGCGCTCGCCTCGCCGACGACGACCGTCGTGTAGTCCAGGGCGCCGTTCTCCCGGAGGGTCTCGATCGTGCTCACGACGGCGGAGCGCTTCTGGCCCACCAGGACGTACACGCAGCGGACGTTACGCCCCTTCTGGTGGACCACGGCGTCGATCGCCAGGGCGCTGCGGCCGAGGCCCGCGTCGCCCACGATCAGCTCGCGCTGGCCCTTGCCCACGGGCACCATCGTGTCGATGACCTTGTAGCCGGTGTAGAGCGGGGCGTTCACGAAGTCCCGCGCGATGATCGGGGGCGCCTGCGCCTCCAGCGGGCGGCGGCGCTCGCAGGCGGGGGCGGCCAGGCCGTCCAGGGGCTCCCCCAGGGGATCCACGACCCGGCCCAGGAGGGCGTCCCCCACGGGCACGGAGAGGGGTAACGCAGTCCGGTACACGGGCGTGCCCGAGGAGAGGGCGTCGCTCTGGGACAGGAGGATCGCCCCCAGGCGGCCGCGGGTCAGGTGGAAGACGAGGGCCCGGCTGCCGTCGCCGAAGGCGAGCAGCTCCTCCATCGCCACGGACGGCAGGCCGCGCACCCAGCAGATGCCGTCGCCCACGCTCTCCACGTCGCCCTGCTCGGCGATGCGCAGCTCCGGGCGGTAGTCCGCCGCGCGCGCCTCCAGGGCGTCGATGCGGGGCGGACGACCCGACCGAGTGAGGGTGTCAGTCGGGGGCGCCACCGGCGAAGAACTCCAATTCGTCCGCCAGGCTCGCCTTCAGGACCCACGGGCCCAGGCTCACCCGCACCCCCGCCACGACCTGCGGGTCTTCCTGGAACTCCCAGGTGAGCTTGGCGCCGGGGACGAGGGCCTCCAGGGCGCCCGTGAGGGCCTTGCGCCGGCCGTCGGACAGGGCCAGCGAGGTGGTGACGACGGCCGCCGTGCCGGCCGGGACGGCCTCCCGGATGTCCGCCGCCCGCTCGGGGGGGAGGGCCTTCAGGTCCTCCACGGCCATGTCCACCAGGCGCCCCTCCACCTCGGGCCCCGCCACGCGCCCAAGGAGCTTGGCCGTGAACGCCACCCCCGCCGCCACCGCCCGCTCCTCGCGGTGGCGCTCCTCGTCGGCGGTGCGGCGCTCGGACAGGACCCGGGCGCGCTCCCGCTCCGCCTCCAGCCCCGCGAGCAGCTCGTCCATGCGGCGCTGGCGCTCGGCGGCGATCTCCTTGTCCAGGGCGTCACGCGCCGCCTGGCGCTCCCGGTCCAGGTCCGCCAGACGCTCGCGGGACTGCGTGTCCAGGGCCTCGGCGTCGGCCTTCGTTTTGTTTGCCTCCTCCAGGGTCGCCTCGATGGCGGCGCGGCGGCGCTCGATGACCCCCAGGATCGGCTTGTAGAGAAAGTGCTTCAGGATCCAGACGAGGACCAGGAAGTTGACGGCCTCGAGCAGGAACGTGGTCCAGTTCGCCTCCACTTGCGTCCCTATTCCTTTTGCATCCTGGCTTCGCCGCCGCGTCAGCGCGGCAGGATGTACTCCAGGAGCGGGTTGCGGAACAGGACGATGAGGACGATCACCAGGCAGTAGATCGCCAGCGACTCGATCATGGCGAGGCCGATGAAGAGCGTGCGCACGATGGCGCGCTCCGCCTCGGGCTGGCGGGCGATGGCGTCGAGGGCCTGCCCCACGGCGCGCCCCATGGCCACTGCCGGGCCCAGGACGCCCACGGCGATGGCGAGCGCCGCGGCCACGGTGGAGAGGGACGTGAACCAGGTCATGTCGGTCATCGGGGCACCTTTGGGCTACCTCTCGGGCTGGGGTTGTTGCGACTGGATGCCGCCGGCAATGTACAGCAGGGCGAGCATCCCGAAGATGTAGGCCTGCACCAGGCCCTCCACGATGTGCAGCATCAGGATCGGCACCGGCACCAGGAAGCCCGCGAGCAGCAGGATCAGCAACGCCGCCATCTCCAGGCTCATCATGTTGCCGAACAGGCGCACCGCCAGGGCCACCGTGCGCGTCACCTCCCCCAGCAGGTGGAACGGAAGCAGCAGGGGGAACGGCTTCATGTAGTGGTCCAGGTAGGCGCGGAGGCCCTGGGCCCGGATGCCGAACCAATGCACCGAGAGGAAGACCAGAATCGCCAGGGCAGACGTGGCCGAGAGGTCCCGCGTGGGCGAGTGCAGGCCCGGCACGAGTCCGACGAGGTTCGCCGTCAGGAGGTAGGCCCACAGGGTGGCCACGAACGGCAGAACCTGGGCCGACCGGCCGGGCAGGACCGCCTCCACCGCCTCCCGCGCCAGGTCCACCATGCCCTCCACGGCGGCCTGGAGGCGGCCCGGGCCCTCGACCTTCAGGCGCCGGCCGACCAGCCACGCGAACAGGGCCAGGAGCACCGTCACGGCCCAGGTGGTCACCACCGTGCCAGAGATGGCGACGGGACCGAGGGTCCACAGGATGCTGGAGGAGAGGCCGCCTTCCATGGTCACATCCGGCGCCGGATGAAGAGCCCCACGTTGACGGCCCCGACCACCACGCCCAGGACGATCAGGGAGATTGTCCAGCGGACCGGATATCCGGAGGCGCGGTCGTCGAGCCAGTGGCCCAGGTACGCGCCCGCGATAACGGGCAGGATGAACAGCAGCCCCAATGTGCCCAGGTAGGCCGCCTGCGCAAGGAGGGTGTCGCGCTCGCGCTCGGCCTTCTCCATCCGGGCCACCTGGTGGGCCACGTCCTTGCGCAGCCGGTCCATCTCGGTGTTTGCCGGCACGTTTTCCGGCGGCTTCTTCCGGGCTCCGTTCTCGGTCATGCGACCCGCTCGCTCATCCGACATGCTCTCCTTGCCGCTCCAGCTCCCATAGGCGCTTGAGCATGGCCTCCTCCATGCGCTTGAGCCCATCGCGCACGTCCGCCAGGGCCGTCTCCTCGGCCAGGAGGACCTCCTGGAGGGCCTCGGCGATGCGTGCCGGGTCGTCGTCCACCATGTAGCGTCGGGTGGCGATGTGCAATTCGCCGTCGGCATAGCGCAGGACCGCCCCCGGCACCGCCAGGTGGCGCCACGGCCCGCCATCCGGGCGGAAGCGCGCCAGACCGAAGCGCAGGGTCGTGACCAGGGGCTCGTGGCCGGGCAGGATGCCGAAGCTGCCGGAGGCGTCCGCGCCCACGAACACGGACACGCCGTCCACCCGCTCGTAGGCGTTCGCGCCGCACAGGTGCAGGGTGAAGGCGCTCAATTGGGGGGTTCCTTCAGGGCGCCCTGCATGTAGCAGCGGTCCTCCGGCACGGCGTCGAACCGCCCCGCGAGGATCGCGTCACAGTCGTCCAGCGTCCGCTCCAGGGGCACTGTGGCCCCTTCGATGCCCGTGTGCTCGGCCGTGACGAACAGGGGCTGCGTCAGGTAGCGCTGCAGGCGCCGGGCCCGCTCCACGGTCACCCGGTCCTCGGGCGAGAGCTCCTCCAGGCCCAACATGGCGATGATGTCCTCCAGCTCCCGGTAGCGCGCCAGGTGCGAGCGCACCCCCTGGGCCACGGTGTAGTGGCGCGCGCCGACGGTGTGGCGGTCCATGTACTTGCTGCCCGATTCGAGGGGGTCCACGGCCGGGTAGAAGCCGCGCCCGGCCTGGGCGCGGGAGAGGATCACGGTGGTGTCCAGGTGGCTCAGGATCGTCGTGACGGCCGGGTCGGACATGTCGTCCGCGGGCACGTACACGGCCTGCACCGAGGTGACGGAGCCCTTCTCCGTGGAGGTGATGCGGTCCTCCAGCTCGGCGACCTCCGTGCCCAGGGTCGGCTGGTAGCCGACGGTGGCCGGCATGCGCCCGAGCAGGCTCGAGACCTCGCTGCCGGCCTGGACGAAGCGGAACACGTTGTCCATGAGCAAGAGCACCTCGGCCCCTCGGGTGTCCCGCAAATACTCGGCGTAGGTCAGGGCCGTGAGGCCCACGCGGAAGCGCACCCCGGGCGAGGCGTCCATCTGCCCGAAGACGAGCAGGGCCCGGGGCATGACGCCGGCGTCCTTCAGCTCGTTCCACAGCTCGTGGCCCTCGCGGATGCGCTCCCCCACCCCGGCGAACACCGAGACGCCGGAGTGCAGGGAGGCGACCGCGTGCATGAACTCCATGATGAGGACGGTCTTGCCCACGCCCGCGCCGCCGAACAGGCCCGTCTTGCCGCCGCGCACGAACGGGCACAGGAGGTCGATCACCTTGATGCCCGTGG
>CAZGRJ010000116.1:1827-7562 GCA_964528115.1 uncultured Nitrospirales bacterium | reverse complement strand
TTCCTGGTGGCCATGTCTGAGGGGAAACACCCGTTCCCATTCCGAACACGGCAGTTAAGCCCTTACGAGCCGATGGTACTGCGTGGGAAGCCGCGTGGGAGAGTAGGTCGCCGCCAGGATTTCTTCCGGAAGGCCCCCGGACCGCCCTTTTCGGTCCGGGGGCCTTTCGCCGTCTTGGGGGCCCCGTCTTGCCAGGCTCCGGGCCGACCCGTTATGATCAAATCTCAGCGGCTTTCGGCCACGGTGCTTGTATGTCCTTTGCGCTCAGGGGAGGAGACCTCATGGGAACCCTTCGTACGCTCTCGACCTTTGTCCTGGCGGGCCTGCTTGCCCTGTCCCTGGGCGCCGGCACGGCGCTGGCCCAAGAGGCCGGCAAGGACGCCAAGAAGGACGTCAGCCCGAAGAAGATGATCCTGACCGGCATGTCCTTCGGGGTGCTGCGCGTCCCCGAGATCGCGGTCTGGTCCTGCCCCGGCGGGCAGATGGCCGGCTGCACCCTGGTGGGCCAGATCAAGAGCGGCACCGAGGTGACCCGTTACGAGAAGGAAAAGGGCCGCGGCCTGGACTGGTACCGGATCGAAGGCGGCGGCATGACCGGGTGGGTGCGCGACACCTTCCTGGAGTCCCCGTCCTAGACCCATCTCCCGGGCGGGGCCGGCCCCGACTGTGATACAAAGGCGCCCCAAGCCGGGGCGCCTTTTTTTGCGCCCGCGGCGTAGATGGGAGGATCGGGGCGCCTTTCCCGCCCCGGGACGCGGGAGGCACGGGTGACGGGGCAGGTCCATCGGTCGGAACACCTGGCGCGGGTGGGGTGGCGGGAGTGGGTCGCCCTGCCGGACCTCGGCATCGCCCGCATCAAGGCCAAGGTGGACACGGGCGCGCGCACCTCGGCCCTGCACGCCTTCCAGGTGGAGGCGTTCGAGGAGGGCGGCGTGCGGATGGTGCGCTTCTCCATCCACCCCCTCCAGCGCCGCGCCGACGTGGTGGTCGCCTGCACCGCCCCGGTGGCCGACCGGCGCATGGTCAGCGACTCCGGCGGCCACCGGGAACGGCGCTGGGTGATCGTGACCCCCGTGGCCGTGGCGGGGCACGTCTGGCCCATCGAGGTGACCCTCACCGACCGCGACCCCATGCGCTTCCGCATGCTCCTGGGCCGCTCGGCCCTGCACGGCCGCCTCCTGGTGGACCCGGGGGCGTCGTTCCTGACGGGCCGTCCGGCCCGGCGGCGCAAGCCCAAAACCCGCTAAAGACCTGCTGAAGACCCGTTGAAGCCCCCCGCCGCTGGCGGGAGGGCGGCCCGATCGGGCATCATCGACGGGTACGGCGGAACCTCGGGCGGACCCCATGCGCATCGCGATCCTGTCCCGCAACAAGAAGCTCTACTCGACCCGGCGCCTGATCGAGACGGCCGAGAAGCGCGGCCACGAGGTGCGGGTGCTGGACGTGCTGCGCTGCTACATGGACATCGTCTCCCACCGCCCCACGATCCGCTACGGCGGCGAGTCCCTGCCCCTCATGGACGCGGTCATTCCGCGCATCGGGGCGTCGGTCACCTTTTACGGCACGGCGGTCCTGCGCCAGTTCGAGGTGATGGGGGTCTATCCCCTGAACGAGTCGGTGGCCATCGCCCGCGCGCGCGACAAGCTGCGCTCCCTCCAGCTGCTGGCCCGCAAGGGCATCGGCCTGCCGGTCACCGGCTTCGCCAACAAGCCCGACGACGTGCAGGACGTGATCCGGCTCGTGGGCGGCGCGCCCCTGGTGGTCAAGCTGCTGGAGGGCACCCAGGGGATCGGCGTGGTCCTGGCCGAAACCCAGAAGGCGGCCGAGAGCGTGATCGAGGCGTTCATGGGCCTGAAGGCCAACATCCTGGTGCAGGAGTTCATCCGGGAGGCCGGCGGCGCCGACATCCGCTGCTTCGTCATCGGCGAGCGCGTGGTGGCGGCCATGCAGCGCCAGGGCAAGCCGGGCGAGTTCCGCTCCAACCTGCACCGGGGCGGCTCCGCGACGCTCATCCGCATCACGCCGGAGGAACGCGCCACCGCCGTGCGCGCCGCCCAGACCTTGGGGCTCAACGTGGCCGGCGTGGACCTGCTGCGCTCCAACCACGGGCCCGTGGTCATGGAGGTCAACTCGTCCCCGGGCCTGGAGGGGATCGAGCGCGCCACCGGCAAGGACATCGCCGGGATGATGATCGACTTGGTGGAGCGGGGCGTGGCCCGCCCCGGCCCCGCCAAGACCCGCACCCGCGGCAAGGGCTGAGCGTGCACCCGCCGGACGAGGCCTTCACCGTCGCGGGGGTGACGGTGCCCCCGGGCACCCGCGCCACCGTGGAGGTGCCCGTGGCCGGGCTCTACACCGGCACCGCCATGGCCATGCCGATCCAGGTGGTCAACGGCCGCCACCCGGGCCCGCGCCTGTTCGTCTGCGCCGCCATCCACGGGGACGAGCTGAACGGCGTGGAAATCGTCCGCCGCCTGCTGGCGCTCAAGGGCCTCCGGCGCATGCGCGGGGCCCTGGTGGCGATCCCCATCGTGAACGTGTACGGCGTCGTCACCCACTCCCGCTACCTGCCGGACCGGCGCGACCTCAACCGCTTCTTCCCGGGCTCCGAGCACGGCTCCCTCACCGCCCGCCTGGCGCGGCTGCTCACGGACGAGGTGATCGGGCGCTGCACCCACGGGATCGACCTGCACACCGGGGCCCTGCACCGCGACAACCTGCCCCACGTGCGGGCCAACCTGGACGACCCGGAGACGGCCCGCCTGGCGGCCAGCTTCGGGGTGCCCGTGCTGCTCAACTCCGACGTGCGCGACGGCTCGCTGCGCCAGGCCGCGGCCGAGCATGGGGTGCCGGTGCTGGTGTACGAGGGGGGCGAGGCCCTGCGCTTCAACGAGGTGGCGATCCGGGCCGGCATCCGGGGGGTGGTGGAGGTGATGCGCGCCCTCGGGATGCTGCCGCCCCGCCACCGCCACGCCCGCGCCCAGTCCGTGCAGGCGCGCACCAGCACCTGGGTCCGGGCCCAGGAGAGCGGCATCCTGCGGGGCTTGACGCGCCTGGGGGCCCGGATACACAAGGGGGAGCGCCTGGGGATCATCGCCGACCCGTTCGGGGCCCGGGAAACGGCCGTGACCGCCCCGGCCGACGGCATCGTCATCGCGCGCCTGAACCTGCCCCTGGTCAACGAGGGCGACGCCCTGTTCCACCTGGCGCGCTTCAAGGAGCCCGACGACGTGGCCGAGCGGGTGGCGGCGTTCCAGAACGCCCACGAGGGGGTCATTCAGGACCCGGACCTGTACGGCGGCGAGGGCCTGCCGCCCGAATAGCCCGTCGTCAGACCGGGGCGGGCAGCAGGACCGGCTCGCCCGCCGTGCTGGTCTCGCGCGGCGTCACCCGCAGGCGCGGGGTCACCGTGCCCCAGCGGCGGCAGGACGGGCACCGGGCCGTCCACCCGTCGGCGAAGGCCGCGCACGCCGTGCAGGCGTAAATGACGGGCGGCCCCTCCTCCCCCAGGGCCGCCATGGCCTCGGCGGTCGCGCCGCGGCGCAGGTGGATGCGGGCGAGCAGGGCCGACATCTCGGGGAACGACGTCACCGCCTGCTCCACGCGGGTCAGGACGGCCAGGGCGTCGTCGATCATCTCCAGGCGGTATTGGACCCGCCCCAGCCAGTAGCGCAGGCGGATGCTCTTGGGGTCCCGGTCCACCAGGCGGGTGAAGTAGTCCACCGCCCCCTGGGGGTCCTCCAGGTGGACGATCAGCAGGTTCTCGATGGCGGGCAGGAAGCTCTCGTCGCGGGTGTGCTCGTAGCCGTCCTGGTAGGCCGCCAGGGCCTCCCGTGGGCCCTTGGCCGCAAACAGGAGCTTTCCCAGCGCCATGTGGGCCGGGGCGAAGTCCGGGCTCTCGCGGGTCACCTCGGTCAGGGCCCGCTCCGCCTCCGCCGCGTGCCCGTCCTCCGCCAGGGCCACGGCGGCCTCGTACTTCAGGCCCGTCAGGCGCAGTGCCTCGGTGCGCGAGTCGAGGCCGTCCATGGGCGTGTGCAGCAGGCGCTGCTGGGCCTCCGCGGCGGCCGCCCGGTCACCCGCGGTGCGCTTCAGGTCGCGCAGGCGCAGGAGCAGGGCCTGGCTCTTGGGGTCGTCGGAGAGGGCGGCCTCGATCTGCTGGGCCGCGCGCTCGTGGGACTCCATGGCGATGTAGTCGTCGATCACCGCCAGACGGTAGGCCTTCACCTCCGGCGCCAGGCGGGTGGCGAGGCGGTGCAGGGCGATGGCGTCCTTGGGGTGGCCGCGCTCGCGCAGGAGGTCGCCCAGGCCGGTGACCGCCTCCAGGTCCTCGGGGGCGGCCTTCAGGGCCCGGCGGTACAGCTCCTGGGCCTTGTCCACGCGCCCCGCCAGGCGCTCGTTCGAGGCCCGCGCCAGCAGGTGGCGCACCCGCTCCGCCTGCCGCGCCCGGCGCCTGCGCCCCAGGGACCCGAAGAACCCGCGCACGTCGTGCAGGGCCGTGCCGCCGATCCCCATGAGCAGCCCCAGGGCCACGCAGGCGAGCGCCAGGGGCACGAGCCCCAGGGTGAACGTCCGCCCCTGGAAGTAGGTGATGGTCACGGCGGTATCGTTGAAGTAGGCGAGATACCCCGCGCCGGCGAGAACGATGAGGGCGAGGACAAGCAGGGTGCGCATGGGGTTTGTCTCCGGTTGCGGCCTCCCGCAGCCCTATCTTCGTATGCGGGACACAGTCTTCAGGGGTCGGGACGGTGTTCCCGTGGGCCGGGCAAACCCCGGCCCGTGGGTCACCCCCCGGATCGGCCCCAAGGGACGCCGAATGTGCATTGTACAAGGCCGGCGGACCCTCCCGGCCGTGACGAGCTGCGTCATGCGGGGATTTCCTGCTCGTGGAGCACGTCCTGGTGCGTGCGAAACTCCCGGCCGCGAAGGATGGACCGACGGACCGGAGCCTTGACGAGCCCCGAGCGGTAGGCGAGTACGGTCAGCAGCGCCTGATCCTGCCGATGGTTGGACCGGTTCGATCCTTCGGGCGCGATGCACTCCTTGACGAGCGCACAGCGCGCCCACTCCTCCGCAACCCGGTGCGCAAGCGGATGCCCCGGGTCAAAGCCCACGCAGGCTCCGTTCAGGTTCTCGTGCCGGTCGCCCCACCCGGGGGGAAGGCCGAACCACTCGAGCATCCCCGGATGGGTCCAATCGGAAACCGTACCCTTGGACCCCTCCGAATAGAAGCCGTTCCGTGCCAGCACGTTCCGTACGTGATGGATCGGCTTCATCAGGACATTGCCGGCATCCATCCATACGACGGGCGTCGCGTGCGCGGCCATCTCGGCCGCGATGATGGTGGGCTTCCATGCGTACTCCCCGGCGTTCCTGGAAATGTCGAAGTAGGCCGGGTAGTTCTCGTAGCGGAAGACCTCCATGTGCCCCTTGTGGATCGCGCGGCCGACCTCGCTTGCCTGCTCGGCGGTCATGCCCAGGTCGTAGACGACCACCTCCGTATCCGGCTCGTGTGTGCGGACGCTTTCGAGCAGATGAAGCAGCGACTGCGCATGGGACCGATCGGAGCCGGTCACAATCCGGATGGGGAGTAGGTTCTTTCCCATGTCGGCGTCGGATGGCCGGTGATGACCCGCCCACGGCCATTGTACCAGCCGGCATGTGGACGCGAAGGCCCAGGGCCCTCGGCCCGGGCCGGTGTGAGCCGCGATCGCGGAGCGTGAAACCGGGCCACCCGA
>CAZGRJ010000116.1:0-1727 GCA_964528115.1 uncultured Nitrospirales bacterium | reverse complement strand
CCCGTCCGGCGGGCCGGCGGGTCAGCCGGCGGCGGCGGGCGTTTCGCCGAGTCCCAGGTCCAGGCGCGGGGCGTCGCCCCACAGGCGCTCCAGGCCGTAGAACGTCCGGGCCTCCTCCCGGAACACATGGATGATCACGTCGGCGTAGTCCAGCAGCACCCACTGGCCCTCCGCCTTGCCCTCCACGTGCAGGGGCTCGATCCCCTCGGCCGAGAGGGCCGCGTCGATGGCGTCGTGGATGGCCTCCAGCTGGGCCGTGGAGCCGGCCGAGATCAACAAAAAGTAGTCGGCGATGCTGGTCAGGTCGCGCACGTGCAGCGCGAGGATGTCGCGCCCGTGCTTGGCGTCCGCGGCCGCGGCGGCGAGCCGCACCACTTGTTCGGCGGTAAGCGCCTCCGGCGCGGGCCGTCTCCTGGAGGATTCAGGCATAGAGGCGTGCTTGAAGTATATAGGACAGAACGGAATCCGGCAATCCATCCACACCGTGGGCGACACCCTGCGCCCCGGCCCGCGGACCCTTCCGGAGCGCGGCCCGGATGCGCGTGCCCGACACCGGGCAGGGGGCCACGGGCACCAGGGTCAGGCGGATGCCGTCCGGCGAGGCCAGGGCCAGGGGCCCTTCCGGGTCGGCCCCCCCCAGGGCCGTGAGGGGCGAGAAATCGACCCCCGAGAGCTCCGGCACCTCGGCCAGCTTCGCGAAATGCGCCCCCGGCCGGAACACGGTGGCGATGGGCGCCGCCCGCAGCACCTCCGCCGGGCGGTGCCAGGCGCCGATCCCGAGCAGGGCGTCCAGGCCTAGGAGCAGAACCAGTTCGTCGCCCGGCATCTCGTCGGACAGGGCCTTGAGGGTGTCGATCGTGTAGGACGGCCCGGGCCGGCGCACCTCCACGTCACTCACGGCGAACCCTTCGTGGCCCGCAATCGCAAGGCGCACCATCTCGAACCGGTCCGCGGCCGGGGCCAGGTCGGTGCGCTTGATGGGGGGCTCGCCGGCGGGGACGAACAGGACCGTGTCCAGGTCCAGGGCCCGCCGGCAGTCTGCCGCCACCCGCAGGTGGCAGGCGTGGACGGGGTTGAACGTGCCGCCGAAGACGCCGACCCGGCGGGGGTTTTCGCCCCCACCGTGCCGGCGTCGTTCAGTCGCGGAGGTGTCCGTCACCCAGCACCACGAACTTCCGGCACGTGAGCTCCCTCAGGCCCATCGCCCCGCGCGCGTGGATGCGCGAGGTGCTGATGCCGATCTCGGCCCCCAGGCCGAACACGGCGCCGTCGTGCAGGCGCGACGAGGCGTTGACCAGCACCGCCGCCGCGTCCACCTCGCGCACGAAGCGCATGGCGGTGGCGTAGTCGCCGGTGACGATGGTCTCGGTGTGGCGCGAGCCGTGGCGCTCGATGTGCGCCGCCGCCGCCTCGAACGAGTCCACCACCTTCACCGAGAGGTCCAGGCTCAGCCACTCCCGGTCGTAGTCCCCGTCCATGGCCGGCACCGCCCCGGCCATGAGGGTCCGGCTGCGCGGGCAGGCGTGGACGGTCACCCCGGCGGCGGTCAGGCGCTCCCCCAGGGCCGGCAGCACCCGGTCCGCGATGTCCTCGTGCACGAGCAGGGTCTCCATGGCGTTGCACACGCCGGGACGCTGGACCTTGGCGTTGGTCGCGATCTCGATCGCCATCGCCGGGTCGGCGGCCTTGTCCACGTAGGTGTGGCAGAGCCCCTTGTCGTGCTTGAT
>CAZGRJ010000115.1:0-7593 GCA_964528115.1 uncultured Nitrospirales bacterium | reverse complement strand
GAGCGCTGCCCCATCGTGGACACCTGGTGGCAGACCGAGACCGGCTGCCACCTCATCAGCCCGCTGCCCGGCGCCACGCCGCTCAAGCCCGGCTCCTGCACGCTGTCCGTGCCCGGCATCTTCGCCGACGTGGTGGACAACGACGGCACCCCCCTGGGGCCCAACCAGGGCGGCTACCTGGTCATCCAGCGCCCCTGGCCCAGCATGATCCGCACGATCTGGGGCGACGACGCCCGCTACGTGCAGAACTACTGGGACAAGTTCGGCGGGAAGCTCTACTTCGCGGGCGACGGCGCGCGCAAGGACGAGGACGGCTACTTCTGGATCATGGGCCGCGTGGACGACGTGATCAACGTCGCCGGCCACCGCCTGGGCACCATGGAGGTGGAGAGCGCGCTGGTCTCCCACCCGGCCGTGGCCGAGGCCGCCGTGGTGGGCTTCCCGGACGAGGTGAAGGGCGAGGGCATCTTCGCGTTCGTGATCCTCAAAGGGGGCCAGACGAACACGCCGGACCTGGAGGATGCGCTCAAGAAGCACGTTGTCCACGAGATCGGCCCCATCGCGCGCCCCGACAAGATCCGCATCACCGACGGCCTCCCCAAGACCCGCTCCGGCAAGATCATGCGCCGCCTCCTGCGCGACATCGCCGCCGGCCGCGAGACCAAGGGCGACACCTCCACCCTCGAGGACCAGAAGACCCTGGACCACCTGCGCGGCAAGGAGTAGGGGGGCGGCGCCGATCCGGCGCGCTCGCCCGGTTCGTCGTGCGGCTTGACTGTACGTACAATTATAAATACAATTTCCGTGGAGCTGGAATGGGATGAGGACAAGCGCCGGGCCGTTCTGGCGGAGCGGGGCGTGGACCTTGCCGATGCCGAGCACGTCCTCATGGATTCACCAACCCCCCAAGCCACGCAGCGCCGGGGCGACGAAAACCGCTACGTGACCATCGGCATGGGCCCTTCCGGGAGGTTGCTGACCGTGGTTTGGACCGAGCGCGGTGACCGGATCCGCGTCATCACCGCGTGGAAGGCGAACGGCCGCGAGCGAGCGCGATACCTGCGGGATCGGAGTAGTGAATGACCAGCAAGAAACTCAAGGCGGAACTGGCGCGGGAGGATGCGGAGCGGGACAGCTTCGACTTTTCCAAGACGCGCCGGAGTCCGGTCATCAGCCCCGGTAGAAAGGTCCCCATCACCATTCGCCTGGACCCGGACTTGCTCCAGTGGTTCCGCGACCAGGTGAAGGGCGGCGGCAGCTACCAGGCCCTCATCAACGACGCTCTCCGCGCCCACATGCAGGGCCAGGACCTGGACCGCCGCCTGCGCGCGGCGATCCGCGAGGAGCTGCGGAAGCTGAAGGCGGGTTGAGGTCCGAACGGCCGCCGCCGCCCGGTTGCACCCAGTTAGACCCCTCCGCTACGCTGGCCGCACAGGCCATGCGCAAGCAGCTTTCCGACGCGGGGTACGCGAACATCTTCGCCAACATGCTGGGGCCCGGCCTCGAGACCCTGGTGGACGACGAGGAGCCGGGCATCTACGGCATGGGGGGGCTCTCCGCCGGGCTCATGGAGGCGGCCTGCAACAACCTGCGCATCCGCGCGGACTTCCGCGGGGCCTTCGTCCTGGGGCCCGAGGCCGAGGGCGAGCTGTACATCACGCCGGGGGAGCTGGCGGCCCGGGTGGAGATCCAGCCCGACACGCCGCTCGTCATCTTCATCCCCGAGGAGCACCGGGAGGCCGCCGAGGAGGTCTTCCCGCCCACCTTCTTTAGGCCCGTGGACACCTTCCGGACCCTGGAGGAGATGGAGCAGCGCCTGGTCAGCCGCATCAACCGCGTGCCCGTCTACAAGCGCGTGGCGGCCCTGTGGTCGGCCCACGCGATCGACCGCGTGCCGATCCTGCGGCGCATCGACTACCTGATCAACGTGATCAGCCTCTGCCTCGACGTGGGCGAGCTGGGGATGTTCTTCCACAAGCTGGACCTGATCCCGGACCGCAACCCGGACGTCACGGGCGACTTCGGCGCGCGCCTGACGCAGAACGCCCTCGCCGTCGCCCGCCTGTGCGACCCCGGGCTGCCGCCCTCCGTGCGGGCCCGCTCCCTGGGGCTCGAGGATGCGGGGCTGGCCGAACGGCTCGCGGGCCTGATCGACGCGCTGCCGGACGTCACCCCCGAGGCCCTGACCGCGGAGGTGTTCGCGGCCGAGTACGCGGACCCGGCCGCCGGCCTGTCGTTCGACCGGTGGCGGTTTACCGGGGAACCGGGGTGGACGTAAACGGCCTCGCGGCCGGGATCGAGGCCCTTTCCGCAGACCTCGCCCGCGCGCGGGCCGACCACGACGCCGGCCGCTCCGAGCGCCTGCGCCTCGCCGGCATCTACGGCGCCCACGCCGAGCTGATGCGCCCGGACCACGTCGCTCCGCTGCGGCAGGCGGCGGGAAGCGACCCGGACGCCCGTACGGTCCTCTCGGGCCTCGTGCGCGCCCAGCTCGCGGGCGGCTGCGCCCCGGTGCTGGACCGGGTGCGCGAGACCCTGGAGACCTCCCTCGTCCGCACCCTGGACGACAAGTGGTTCTTCCCCGAGTCCGCGCGCCGCACGGCCGAGGAGCCGAACCGCAAGCAGCGCAAGCTCATCGACCAGTCGCGCCGCCGCCTGCTGTCCCACCTGGAGCCGGACCTGCAGGAGGCCCTGCACAAGTCCCACACCCTGATGGTCGATCGCGGCTTCGGTTCCTACGGCGCCATGTGCGCCGAGCTGTCGGGCGTGGACGTGAAGGAACTGGCGGAAGACATGGACGGCTTCCTGGAGGACACCTCCCACACCTACCGGACGCTGCTCGCCGCCCAACTGCGCGAGGCCGGGGTCTTCCCCGACGACGCCCGCTACCACGACCTCATCTATCTCTTCGCCGGGCATTACGGCCCCGCGCGCGGGCTGCCGGAGCCGGGGGAGGCCATCACGGCCACGTTCGCGGGCCTAAGCCTGCCCCTCGACGGTCTGCCCGGCCTCGTGCCCGACCTCGACGCCCGCGACGGCAAGCGCCCCGGCGCCCACGTCCACGCCGCCCGCGTGCCGGGCGAGGTCCACCTGATCGTGACCCCGGACGGGGAGTGGAACACCTTCCTGGACGCCCTCGCCGCCGCCGGTGTCGCTGTCGCCCTGGCCTCCACGCCGTCGGACCTGCCCACCCCGCGCCGCCTGCCCGACGTGGGCGTCCTCGCCGCCTGGGGCGCCGTGTTCGCGTCCCTGTTCGGCAACGAGGTGTGGCTCGCCGCCCACGCCCCCAAGCTGGACGCGGCCGCCCAGCGGCACCGCTTTTCGCTTTGGTGGCTGTTCCGCCTGCGGTACCTCGCGGGCTCGGCGAAGTTCTCCGCCTTCCTGCACGGGCCCGGCGACGTGGCGGAGAAGATCGACGTCTATGAACACTACATGCACGGGGCCACGGCGTTCCGGATCGAGCGCGAGAACGCCCTGTGGCTCACGGAGTGGTTCATGGACGCCGCCCTCGCCTTCCGCGGCCACTGCTTCGGCGGCCAGCTGGTGGAGGCCCTCGAGGACCGCTTCGGCTTCGGGTGGTTCGCCGACCCCGGCGCGGCGGCGTGGCTGGGGGCGGCGTGGGCCGCCGGGTGCGCCGGCCTTGAACCCGTGGCCTCGGCCTGCGATATTGAGGGACCCGGGGACATCTGGCCGCTGACCGAGCGGCTCGAGGGGGTGTTGGGCGAGTTCACGGACGAGTAGGGGGGCCGCGAGGGGCCGATGAGCGCGCGGGAGCACGCCGACATGGCCGGGACGGCCGCGCGCATCGCGGACCACGCGCGCTACTGGAAGCAGGCGGGGGTTCGCGCCGTCGCCGTTCCGGAGGGCGCCCCGAAGGCCGAGGCCGTGCACAACAACGCGCCCACAGCCAACGACGCCGCCGAGACCCTGCGCGTCCTCGCCGAGGAAGTCGCTGGCTGCACCCGCTGCCCCCTGGCGGGCGGGCGCACGCACACCGTGTTCGGCGTGGGCAATCCGAACGCCGACGTGGTCTTCGTGGGTGAAGGTCCCGGACGCGACGAGGACCTCAAGGGCGAGCCGTTCGTGGGGCGCGCGGGGCAGCTGCTCACCGACATCATCGAGCGCGGCATGGGCGTGCCGCGGGCGTCCGTGTACATCTGCAACACGGTCAAGTGCCGCCCGCCGGAGAACCGCAACCCGTTCCCGACGGAGCTGGCCGCCTGCGAGCCGTACCTCGTCCAGCAGCTCGCCGCCATCCGCCCCAAGGTGATCGTGGCGCTGGGCAAGTTCGCGGCCCAGTCCCTGTGCCGGACGGAAACCCCCATCAGCCGCCTGCGCGGCCGGTGGCAGGAGTACGAGGGCATCCCGGTGATGCCGACGTACCACCCGGCGTACCTCCTGAGGAACCCTTCGTCCAAGCGCGAGGTGTGGGAGGACATCCAGGCCGTCATGGCGGCCTTGGGGATGTCCGTCAAGGGCTTGAAGCCCCGGGGGGGGCGGTCGTGAAACCGATTTGGGCCCCCTGGCGGATCGACTACATCCTGGGCGAGAAGGAGCCCGGCTGCATCTTCTGCGACAAGGTCAAGGACGACCGGGACCGGGAGAACGGCATCCTCCTGCGCGGCCGCGAGGCCTTCGTGATGCTGAACGCCTATCCTTACAACCCGGCCCACGTGATGGTCTCCCCGTACGCCCACGTGGACACCCTGGAGCAGGTGGGGCCGACCGCCCTGCACGAGCTGATCGACCTGACCCGCCTGTCGGAGGTCGCCATCCGCTGGGCGGTGCGGCCCGACGGCTTCAACGTGGGCATCAACGTCGGGCGCGCCGCCGGCGCCGGGATCGAGGAGCACCTGCACGTCCACGTCCTGCCGCGCTGGGGGGGCGACGTGAACTTCATGCCGGCGGTGGCCGGGGTGCACGTGATCCCGGAGGCCCTGCTCGTGACGTACGACAAGCTGAAGCCGGAGTTCGACCGGCTCGGCAAGGCGCACCTCGAGGGGGAACCGAAATGATCCGCGCCGTCATCCTCCTGATCGTCGTGGCGCTGCTGTTCGTCCTGCACCACGAGAACGCGGGCACCGTGGTCGTCATCAATTTTTTGGGCAAGCCGACGCAGCCGCTGTCCCTGTTCTGGGTGCTCACCTACGCGCTGCTCGCGGGCGCCCTGGGCTACGCCCTGATGACGCTGCCGGAGCGCTTCTCCACCTGGCGCGACCTGCGCCGCCACCGCCGGGACCTCAAGAAGATGGGGCGGAACCTGGGCGCCGTCATCGACGCGCACCATCGGTCCCGCTCCGCGGAGGACTAGCAGGTGGGGCCCAAGCCCCTCATGGCCCAATATCGGCGGATCAAGTCCGCCCACCCGGACGCCCTCGTCCTGTTCCAGGTGGGGGATTTCTACGAGATGTTCTTCGACGACGCCCGGGAGGCGTCGGCGCTGCTGGACCTGGCCCTCACCAGCCGGGAGAAGGAAAAGGAGTCGGGCGAGCCCGTCCCCATGTGCGGCGTGCCGGTGCGGGCGGCGGAGGGGTACGTCGCGCGGCTCATCAAGGCCGGGCGCAACGTGGCCGTGTGCGACCAGGTGGAGGCGCCGGGCAAGACGAAGGGCCCGGTGCGGCGCGAGGTCACGCGGGTCGTCACCCCCGGCACCGTCACCGAGGACCACCTCCTGGAGGGCGGCCGGGCCAACTACCTCGCCGCCGCCTGCGGGGGGCCCGAGGCCCTGGGCCTCGCCTACGTGGACGTCTCCACGGGCGACTTCCGCCTCATGGACCTGACCGGCCTCCGGGCGCCCGAGCGCCTCGCCGCCGAGCTGTCCCGGATCGAGGCGCGGGAGCTGGTCGTCCCCGACGGCTTCGCGCTCGCCGACGGCACCGGGCCCGCCGCCGTCCGCACGGGCGGCGACTTCGACGCGAAGCGCGCCCACCGCCGCCTGGCCGAGCACCTGGGGGTGAAGACCCTCTCCGCGTTCGGCGTCGCCGAGGGCTCGCCCGCCCTGGGGGCGGCGGGGGCGCTGTTCGAGTTCCTGCACGAGACCCAGCGCGGCGTCCTGCCCCAGGTGACGGCGCTCAAGGTGGTGCCCGAGGGCGGCGCGATGGTCGTGGACGCGGCCACGTTCCGCAACCTGGAGGTCACCGGGAGGATCGCGGACGGGAGCCGGACCGGGACCCTCCTCGCCCAGGTGGACGCGACCCGCACGCCCATGGGGGCCCGTACCCTGCGCGACTGGCTCACGGCGCCGCTGATCGACCGCGAGCAGATCGCCCGGCGGCAGACGGCCGTGGCGTGGTTCCTGGACCATCCGGACGCCCACGCCGACGTGGCCGACCTGCTCTCCTGCATTACGGACCTGGAACGCCTCTCCGCCCGCGCCGCCACGGGCCGCGCCGGGCCGCGCGACCTCATGGCCCTGGGCGAGTCCCTCGGGCCCCTGCCGCGTCTGGGTAGCCTCTTGCCCGCCTACGGCGCGGAGGTCCTGGCCGAGATCCGGGGCGGGTGGGACGACCTCTCGGACGTCCACGAGGACCTGGTGAAGACCCTCGCCGACGAGGTGCCCTTCGCGCTCAAGGACGGCGGGGTCATCCGGGCCGGCGTGAGCGCCGAGCTGGACGACCTGCGCGCCGTCGCGCGCGACGTGCGGGGCCTGCTCGCCCGCATGGAGGCGGCGGAGCGGGAGCGCACCGGGATCGACTCCCTGAAAATCCGCCACAACCAGGTCTTCGGCTACTACATCGAGGTCACGAAGGCCCAGATGGCGGCCAAGGGCGTGCCCGACAGCTACCTGCGCAAGCAGACGCTGAGCGGCGCCGAGCGCTTCATCACGCCGGAGCTGAAGGACCTGGAGTACAAGGTGCTCTCGGCCGGGGAGCGCACCCTCAAGATCGAGGGCGAGCTGCTGGACGCCCTGCGGACCCGCGTCGGGGCCCAGGTGGCGCGCCTGCAGTGGACGGCCCAGGCCGTGGCGGCGGTGGACGTGCTCCAGGCCTTCGCCGCCGTGGCGCGGACCCAGGGCTGGACCCGGCCCGAGGTGACCGACGGGCGCGAGCTTCACGTGCAGGGCGGGCGCCACCCGGGCGTGGAGGCGATGCTGCCCGCCGGGACCTTCGTGGCGAACGACACGGACCTCACCGAGGGCGCCCCGGTGTGGATCGTCACCGGCCCCAACATGGCGGGCAAGAGCACCTACCTGCGCCAGGTGGCGCTGATCTGCCTGCTCGCCCAGATGGGCGCCTGGGTGCCGGCGGAGCGGGCCCGCATCGGCGTGGTGGACCGCATCTTCTCGCGCATCGGGGCCTCCGACAACCTGGCCGAGGGCCTGTCCACCTTCATGGTGGAGATGACGGAGACGGCGAGCATCCTGCACAACGCGACGGCGAAGAGCCTCGTGATCCTGGACGAGATCGGGCGCGGCACGAGCACCTTCGACGGGCTCTCCATCGCCTGGGCCGTGGCCGAGCATCTCCACGACGGCCCCGGCTGCCGGACCCTGTTCGCCACCCACTACCACGAGCTGACGGACCTCGCCGCGGCCCTGCCCGGCGTGCGCAACGTGAACGTCCAGGTGCGCGAGTGGAACGACGAGATCGTCTT
>CAZGRJ010000114.1:0-7667 GCA_964528115.1 uncultured Nitrospirales bacterium | reverse complement strand
CTACGAATCTGGAGGTCGCACGTTCGAATCGTGCCGGGCGCGCCAGTAATTACAAGGGCTTGGGAGATTCTCCCAGCCCCTCCACCGGCGTAACCGGATGGGTTCGGGCTGCGGACCGTCGCCCGGGGTGTGCCAGCGCCCCTCAGAATGTCGGCAGCAAGGCGAGCGCGATCAGCAACGCCAGGAACGCGTAGGCCACGTATGCGTTGATGCGGCCCCGGTGCATCCCCGCGAGCGCCCGCGCCAGCCCCAGGGCGATCGTCTGGACCGGCCGGTACACCAGCCGGTCCACCAGGTGCACGCGCTGCCGCTCGCGCCGGATGGCGTTGAGGAAGTGTTCGGCCACCGTCTCGCGGGTGTCC
The DNA here is from genome assembly GCA_964528115.1 of uncultured Nitrospirales bacterium. Lineage (GTDB taxonomy): Bacteria > Nitrospirota > JACRHL01 > JACRHL01 > JACRHL01 > CAZGRJ01. The sequence continues at coordinate 7,305 of CAZGRJ010000114.1, read as the reverse complement.
TCCACCGTGGTGGGACGGAAGATCGCGTCGAAGATCACCCGCACCGGATTGGAGAAGCCGGTCGCCGTGTAGGTCATCTCCGGCAGCAACCGCCGCACCCCGCCGTCCCAGCGCTCGCCCCTTGCCAGGCGCCGCCCGCGCGTCAGCCACAGCCGCACCACCGCCCAGGTCAGCACCAGCAGCACGGCGAGCACCACCAGCATGTACGACGTGGACATGGCGAACACCACCGGATTGGCCGCCCCGCCGCGGTGCAGCACCACCAGTCCCGGCCCCGGCAGCACGCCCTGCCCGACCTGGGCGCCCAGGTCGTGAAACTCCGCCATGAATGCGGGCGGCAGCGTTCCGTGGCCCGCGCTTGACGCGAAGAACGGCGGCACCAGCGCCCCGGACGCGCTCGCGCCGGCCATGTGGGTAAGCGCCGGGTCCAGCAGCCCGATCACGTAGGTCGGCAGGACGCCGAACCCGAGGCAGAGCACCGCCAGCATGCCCATGGCGGCAAGCGCCGCGGGCCCGGCCTCGCCCACCCGCCGCTCCTCGTCCAGGCGGCGCATGCCCAGGAAGCTCATGGCGAACACCTTCACGAAGCAGGTCACCGCCAGCGCGGCCGTCAGGGCAAGGCCGGCGCCGCACAGGGCGAAGGCGATCTTCGCGCCGGTCGAGGCCAGGTCCGCCGCCCGCAGCATGGTCTGCAGCGTGAGCCATTCGCTGACGAAGCCGTTGAACGGCGGGAGCCCGGCGATCGACAGGGTTCCCGCGAGGAAGGCGAGCGCCGCGATCGGCATCGCCCGGATCAGGCCTCCCAGGCGGTCCATGTCGCGCGTGCCGGTCCGGGTCTCCACCGCGCCGGCCCCGACGAACAGCAGGGTCTTGTAAAGCGAGTGGTTGACCAGGTGATACAGGCTGGCGGCGAACGCGATCGCGGCGGGCACGGGAAGGTGGACGGCGAGGAAGAACATCCCGGCGCCCGCGCCGGCGATCACGATGCCCGCGTTCTCGATCGAGCTGTGGGCCAGCATCGTCTTCAGGTCGTTTTCCGTGGTGGCGTACAGGATCCCGAGGAGCGCCGAGACGGTGCCGATCGCGAGCACCCCCAGGCCGATCACCGGCTGCGCGACCGGAAGCAGATCGGTGTTGACGCGCAGGATGCCGTAGATGCCGAGGTTCAGCGTCGCGCCGGCGAGCACCGGCACGAAGGCGCGCGGAGCGGCCGTGTAGGCGCGCGGCAGCCACGAGTTGACCGGCACCAGCCCGGCCTTCACGCCGAAACCGACGAACGTCAGCAGGAACACCCCCCACCGGGCGTTTGCACCCAGGTCCGGCGCGGCGGACCGGAGCGCGTCGAACTCCAGCGAGGGCGCGCCCGCCGCCAGCACCAGGAAGCCCAACGCGGCCGCGAGCGTTCCGGCCTCGCCCATGGCGAGCAGGAGGTATCCCGATCCCGCCGACGCGCCGTTCGCCCCGCCGCGTCCGGTCACGACGAGCAGGTAGCACAGGATGGACATGACCTCCCAGGCCAGGAGAAACAGCAGCGCGTCCCCGGCGGTCAGGACCAGCACGATCGAGGCGTAGAGCGCCAGGAGCATGACCGTGAACGAACGCTCGCGGCCGTGCGGCGTCTCTCCGCGCAGCTCCCCCGCCGCGTAGATGGAGGCCGGGAAGAGCACCAGGCCCGTCGCCAGCACGAACACCGCCGAGAGCGGATCGAGCCGCACGGTGAGCGTCGCCAGGCCCGGCACCGCCCACAGCGCGCGGGAGAACCCGCCCCCGGTGAGCAGGGCGACGGCACCCGCCGCCGCCGCGGCGGTCGCGGCGATGCAGCCCGACCACGCCAGCACGTGGGCCTGGCGCGCCGGGCGAAGCGCGAGGGCGAGCGCGATCCCGGCGCCGCAGGCCGCGAAGCACACGGCCGTCAGCGTGGACGTCGCCGTCACCGCCCGGGCCCCGGGGCGGCGGAGACCAGCGCCGCCGGCGCCTTGCGTCCGACCGCGACGAGCAGGCCGTGCAGGATCGCCAGGGGCGGCGGCGGGTTCCCTGGGACCTCCACGTCCACCGGCAGCATCGTGCCCACGCCTTCGGCACAGACGAAGCTCTCGGCGAACACCCCGCCCGACAGGGCGCACGCGCCGACGGCCACGACGCGCCTGGGCCCGGACATGGCGTCGTAGGTCTTCTGCAACGCAACCCGCATGTGGTCGGTGCCGGGGCCGACCACCAGGAGCACGTCCGCGTGGCGCGGCGTCGGCGTGATGAAGAAGCCCAGCCGGTGCATGTTGTAGTACGGGTTGTTGAGCTGCCGCACCTCGTTGAGGCACGCCCCGCAGTCGCCCGCGTCGACGACGAGGACGTGGATCGAGCGCCGGAACGGCGCGTCCAGCGCCCCCCGGGGTTCGGACCCGCCGCCCCACCCCGCCCACTCGTAGCCCGGCTGCCAGGCCAGCGGCGGCGCCGCGTCACGGTGGCAGCGGTAGCAGTGCACGCAACGGCGGTAGTCCACCTCGACCGCCCCGTCCCTCGCGTCGAGCGCGCCGGTGGGACAGCGCGCCGCGAGCGCCGCGGCCTCGGCACCGATGACGCCCCCGGCCGGCAGCCCCGGCGACACCCCGGCGGCGGTCTCCGCGGCGGACGGGTACGCGCTGGACTTGATGCCCGTCCGAATGCCCCGAACGACCCACTGGCTCATGTGTGCTCCACGATCGTCGCTCCGGCGTCAGCGGTCGTTCTCGGCCACCGACAGGTCGAAGGTCGAGAGGATGATGGGGAAGTCCTGGAACGCGAACCTCTCGGCGGCCAGGTGAAAGCTGTGCCAGTTGGTGAAGGACGGCGTGACGACGCGGTAGCGCGCGACCCGGCGCCGGTCGTCCAGCCGTACCCAGTGGAACGTGGCGCCGCGCGGCGCCTCCACCCAGCCGAGCGCGGCGCCCGGCGCGGGCGTCACCGGCCGGCGCACGTCGCCCTCCCGCAGGACCGCCGCCGCCTGCGCCATGATGCGGATCGACTGCCACGTCTCGGCGAACAGGACGCGAAGGCGCGCGTAGCCGTCGCCCTCCCCCTGGGTGGGCACGTCGAAGTCGAACGCCTCGTAGCCCGAGTAGGGCTGCGCGCGGCGCAGGTCGCGGGCGAGGCCCGAGGCCCGCGCGACCGGGCCGACCAGGCTGTAGGCCCGGGCGGTCTCCGGCCGGACCACGCCCACCTCCTCGATCCGGTCGAGGAAGCTGCTCGAGACGGCGAGCCGCCGTTCGAGCTCGCCGAGCCGCGCCACGACGTCCTGCGCGTCACGCAGCGCCTGGCGGCAGGCCTCGGTCGACAGGTCCGCCAGCAGCCCCCCCGGGGCGAGCACGCCGAACAGGTAGCGGTGGCCGGTGAGCGCGCCCGAGATGCGCAGCAGGTCCTCCTCCAGCAGTCCGGCCTGGCTGCTGGCGACGACCAGCGCCGTGGATTCGCAGATCTCCTGGATCGCGCCCGCGTGCTGGCGCAGGCGCTCCAGCTCGGCCAGGAACACGCGCAGGGTGCGGGCCCGTTCCGGCGGCGGGCCGCCGGTGATCGACTCCACGGCCCGGCAGAACGCCAGGCCGTGGGCGAACGCCGTGGTCGCGGCGAAGCGCTCCGCCACCAGCAGGGCGTCCTCGACCGGCTTGCCCTCGGCGAGCTTCTCGATCGCGCGCCACTTGTAGAACAGCCGCGTCCAGGAGCGGATGACGTCCTCGCCGACGGTCTCGAGCAGGAAATGGACCGATTCGGTCACCCCGGAGAACTTGGGGCCGACCGGCAGGACGAACGCCCCCGACTCCCGCACGGTGCGGCGCGGACGCCAGTCCGCGGCCGGAAGGCGCCCCGACATCGCCGCCTGGGCGTCGAAGCCGTGCCGCATCGGCTCCACCCCCTCCTGCCAGGCGTCGTCGTGGAGTATGAAGTCGCCCAGGCGCGGGTGGCCGGCGAAGCGGACGCCGAACAGATCCTCGGCCTCGCGCTCGTGCCAGTCCGCGGCGAAGATCCTGGACTCGACGACGATGCTGGGAAACTCCCGCTCGGCCAGGGGCGCGCCCACGAGCACGTGGACCCACCCCGCGCCCGGCTCGCCGTAGAACAGGTAGCGCAGGTGCCACGCGTCCGCGCCCTCCTCCACGACCAGGCCGGCGAAGCCGAATCCCCACTCGTGAAACAGGCGCCGGCACAGATCGGTCAGCACGGCGTGTTCGCAATCGACCTCGTTCACACTCTGCGCGGCTTCGAAGCGGCACCGGGCCCGGCCCGGCCAGGCGCCCTCGATCACGTCCTTCAACTCGTCGCAACGCATGGGGACGTCACCCGAGCGCCGCGGCGGCGGATGCGAGCAGCGCGTGCAGCGGCGGCGGCACGTAGACGCCGAGCACCAGGACGGGCACCGCCGCCAGCAGAAGGACCAGCCGGCAGCTGAACGGCAGGCGCTGCGGCGTGGACGGCGACCCCTCCACCGGCGCGCCGAAGGCCATGCGGTTGACGTGCAGCATCACGCCGAAGAACGCGATCACGATGAAAGCGGCCAGGAACCCGGTGGCGACGTAGCTCCCCTGCGCCAGGCCCGCCTTCAGGATCGTGAACTCGCTCAGGAAGACGGCGAGCGGGGGCGCGCCGGCGATCGCCAGGCCTCCGAAGACGAGCGCCGCGCCCGCCGCCGGAGCGCGGCGCATGAGCCCGCGCACGGCCGCGATCTCGCGCGTCCCGGCACCGAACAGCACCGCTCCGGCGGCGAAGAAGCAGAAGGACTTGGTCACCGCGTGGCCCACGATCTGCTGCATGGCGCCGTAGTGGGCGTCCGAGGCGCCGATCCCGACGGCCGCCAGGATGATGCCCATGTGCTCGACGGTGGAGAACGCGAACAGCCGCTTGTAGTCGGTCACCTGGAGCAGCAGGAAGGACGCCGTTCCGACCGAGATCAGACCCAGGACGAGGGCCCAGGTTTCGGCGTGCGCGCCCGGCACGGCCCGCATCACCGGGAACAGGCGCAGGACCACGTAGAGGATGGAGGTGGTCTCGATCCCCGAAAGGAGCGCGCACACGGGCGACGGCGCCTGGCTGTGGGCGTCGGGCAGCCAGGTATGCATCGGCACGAGGCCCACCTTGGTGCCCAGGCCGATGAGGACCAGCAGGAACGCGGTCTGGACCAGAAGCGGCGGCATGCCGGGCGCGGCCGCGACCAGCCCGGCCCAGGTGTAGGGACCCTCGCCCGCGGCGTCCCGGGCGGCGAACAGCACCATGAAGCCGAACAGGGCGATGCCCGCGCCCATGAGCGACAGGATCACGTACTTCCACGCGGCTTCGAGCGCCTGGCGCGTGTTCTCGAAGGAAACGAGCAGGGCGGAGCATAGCGTCGTCAGCTCGACCACGATCCAGACCAGGGTCGGCTCCGCACTCAAGGGAATCGCCAGCATCGAGAAGATGAACAGGTTGTAGTTGACGTGGTAGAGCCGCAGCTTTCGGGGCGCCGGGCTGCCGTGCGCCAGGTAGCCGACCGAGTAGACGGCCGCGGTGGTCCCGACCAGCGCGACCAGGAGCAGGATCAGCGCGCTCAGCCCGTCCACGGCCACCCAGCGCGACCACCCGGGGCCGAGGGCGGCCGTGACCGGCTCGCCCGCCGCGACGCGCCACGCCGTCCGCCCGGCGAGGGCCAGGACGACCAGGCTCGAGACCACGGTCGCCCAGGGCGCCCAGGGTCGCCTGGACGGAACCCCGGCGAACGCCGCCGCGAGCAGCGGCGGGACGAGGATGGCGATGACGCTCACGCCCTGTCCTCCCCAGCCGCGAGCCGCGCCGGCGCCTCCTTGAGGCTGGCCAGCTCGCCGACGGCGGTCGTTCCGACCTGCCGCTCGACCGCGCGGACCAGCAGGCCCACGATGAGCACGATGATCAGGCCGTCCGCCGCGATCGCCAGCTCGACCAGCAGGGACAGGTCGCGGGCGATGGCGATGCCCGCGAGAAACGCGCCGTTCTCCATCGCCAGGAGGCCGATCAGCAGCGGCAGCGCCTCGCGCCGGACGGCGAGCGTGAACGCCCCCAGGAGGAGCCCCGCGATGCCGATCGGCACGTTCGGAACCTGGCTCCCGGAACCCGCGGCGGCCGCCAGGGGGACGCCCAGGAAATAGGCCCCCACCGCCAGCGCCAGGGCGATGAGCAGGGCGGTCGGAATGTTGAGGACCTGGTCGATCTCGCGCCGCGTGTAGATCGCCACCGGCGCAACCCGGCGCAGGAGCCACGGCACGATGATCGGCTTGCTCACCGCGTTGACCAGCGCCACCCCGTAGAGGTGCCCGGAATCGAAACGCAGCCCGAGCAGCGCCGCCGACAACGCCAGCAGGATCGACTGGGCGATGAACAGGTACAGGCAGCCCCGCGCCTGCCGCATCGCCACCATCCCGAACGCGGTCAGCAGGAACAGGCCCGTCGCGAGCGCGTTCAGGTTCTCCACCAACTGGAGCGACGTCTGGCTCATGCCCCGATCAGGCCGCGAAGACCTGGGCGATCATGGCCGCCACCGACGTGACGAACGCCGCCCCGAGGAACTCGGCGATGCGAAACAGCCGCAGCTTCGCGAGCGACGACTCGATGACGACCAGCACGAGCACGAAGCCGAAGACCTTGAGCAGCAGGATCGGCAGGGCCAACAGCACCGCGCCGAGGTTCTGCTCCGCCGCCAGCCCCCAGGGCGTCACCAGCACGTTGAGAAGGACGCAGATAAGCACGAAGAACTTCATCTGCCCGCCCCACTTCACCAGGGCGAAGCCGCGCCCCGAGTACTCCAGCGATTTCGATTCGTCGATCATCGCCAGCTCGAAATGCCCGGTCGGGTTGTCCACGGGAATTCGGCCGCCCTCGGCCAGAATCAGCATCAGGAAGGCCAGCACGAGGAGCACGTGGGAGGGCGTGAAGAAGTTCGCGACCGGCGTGACCCAGTGCTGCTGGACGATGTAGGGGATCGTCGAGCCCGCCACGAACGACACGGTGAAGAACACGATCATGAACACCGGCTCGGCGAGGAACCCGACCATGCGCGTGCGGCTCGCCCCGATCGCGCCGTAGGGATTCGCCGTGTCGACGGCCGCGAGGCTGGCGAAGAACCCCCCCAGCGCGAGCACGAAGCCGGCCCCGAGCATGTCCCCCATAAAGGCGAAGAACAGGGGATAGCTCGTCAGCACCGGGATCAGCAGCGTGACGAAAATCGGGGTGACGAACACCACGTAGGGCGTGAATCGGAAGATCCACGAGCTGTCCCGGGACACGATCTCGTCCTTGTGGAACAGCTTCCACAGGTCGCGGTAGGGCTGGAAG
>CAZGRJ010000113.1:0-7711 GCA_964528115.1 uncultured Nitrospirales bacterium | reverse complement strand
AGCGTGAAGGTGCCGCAGCCCCAGTTCGAGGGCCAGACCAAGACCAAGCTGGGCAACAGCGAGGTCAAGGGCCACGTGGAGAGCGTGCTCAACGAGTTCCTCTCGGACTACTTCGAGGAGAATCCGGCCGTCGCCCGCCGCCTGGTGGACAAGGCCGTCAACGCCGCCAGGGCAAGGGAGGCGGCGCGCAAGGCCAAGGACCTGATCCGCCGCAAGACGGCCCTGGAGAGCAGCACCCTGCCGGGCAAGCTGGCCGATTGCAGCGAGAAGGACCCGGCCCACTCCGAGCTGTACCTGGTGGAGGGCGACTCCGCCGGCGGCTCGGCCAAGCAGGGGCGCGACCGGCGCTACCAGGCGATCCTGCCGCTGAAGGGCAAGATCCTCAACGTCGAGAAGGCGCGCTTCGACAAGATGATCTCCTCCGAGGAGATCCGCTGCCTGATCACGGCCCTGGGGACCGGCATCGGCGAGGACTTCGCGGCCGAGAAGGCCCGGTACCACCGCATCATCATCATGACCGACGCCGACGTGGACGGCGCCCACATCCGCACGCTCCTGCTCACGTTCTTCTACCGCCAGATGCCGGTGCTGATCGAGAAGGGCTACGTCTACATCGCCCAGCCGCCCCTGTTCAAGGTCAAGAAGGGCGCCAAGGAGTGGTACCTGAAGGACGAGCGCGCCTTCGCCGACCACCTGGAGCAGCTGATCGTCTCCGACGTGGAGCTGGCCATGTCCCGCACCGGGGCGGCCTCCGGCGTGCGCCTGAAGGGCGTGCTCGACAAGCTGAGGGGCTACGAGGACCTGATCGAGTATTGGGAGCGGCGCGGCATCCACGAGTCGGTCATGCGGGCCCTGACCCACAAGGTGGAGCTCAACCGCGCCGCCCTGCGCGACGAGGACCGCCTGACCGCCATCCTGGAGAAGGTCCAGGCCCACCTCTCCGAGCACTTCGCGGAGCTTTCCGCCCGGGTGTCGTTCGCGGCGGACGACGAGCACGACTCCCACACGATCGTCGTGGACTTCGAGAAGGACGGCGTGCCGCGCCAGGTGGTGCTCGGGGAGGCGGAGGTCGGCTCGGCCGAGTTCCGCCAGACCAAGGCCGCGGCGCCCTCCAAGGTAGGCCTCGCCGGGCCGCCCTACAAGGTGACCTACAAGGGCGAGGAGCACGCCTTCCCAACCACGGGCGAGGTGCTCGCCTTCATCCTGGAGGCCGCCAAGAAGGGGCTCTCCGTCCAGCGCTACAAGGGCCTGGGCGAGATGAACCCGGACCAGCTGTGGGAAACCACCATGGACCCCGATACCCGCTCCCTCTTGCAGGTGGACATCGGGGACATGGTCCGCGCCGACGAGATCTTCACCATCCTCATGGGGGACCAGGTGGAGCCGCGGCGGGCGTTCATCGAGCGCCACGCCAAGGACGTGCGCAACCTTGACGTCTGATTGGACGTTTAGCCGGACGTCTGACGCCGCCCCCGCCATCTTCCCGCACAGGACGCACTAGATGACCATCGAGAGCCGCATTCCCACCAACATCGTGGACGAGATGCGCCACTCCTACATCGACTACGCCATGAGCGTGATCGTAGGAAGGGCGCTGCCGGACGTGCGCGACGGCCTGAAGCCCGTGCACCGCCGCGTCCTGTACGCGATGCAGGACCTGAGCGTGGGCTGGAACCGCCCCTACAAGAAGAGCGCCCGCATCGTGGGCGACGTGATCGGTAAGTACCACCCCCACGGCGATGTGGCGGTGTACGACACCATCGTGCGGCTGGTGCAGGACTTCTCCATGCGCTACCCGCTGGTGGACGGGCAGGGCAACTTCGGCTCGGTGGACGGCGACTCGGCCGCGGCCATGCGCTACACCGAGGTGCGCATGCAGCGCATCACCGACGAGCTGCTCAACGACCTGGAGAAGGAGACGGTCGACTTCGTCCCCAACTACGACGGCTCCCTGGAGGAGCCCGTGGTCCTGCCGGCGAACCTCCCCAACCTGCTGGTCAACGGCGCCTCGGGCATCGCCGTGGGGATGGCGACCAACATCCCGCCCCACAACATCAAGGAGGTCGTGTCCGCCCTGTGTCACATGGTGGACCACCCCCAGGCCGGCGTGGACGAGCTGATGGGCTTCGTCACCGGGCCCGACTTCCCCACCGGGGGCTTCATCTACGGGGTGGAGGGGATCAAGAGCGCCTACCGCACCGGGCGCGGCATCGTGCAGATGCGCGCCAAGGTGCAGGTGGAGGTCGCGCCCAAGAACGACCGCGAGAGCATCATCGTCACCGAGCTGCCCTACCAGGTGAACAAGGCCCGGCTGATCGAGAAGATCGCCATGCTGGTCTCGGAGAAGAAGCTCGAGGGCATCTCCGACCTGCGCGACGAGTCCGACCGCGACGGCATGCGGGTGGTCATCGAGCTCAAGCGCGGCGAGCTGCCCCAGGTGATCATCAACAAGCTCTACAAGTTCACCGACATGCAGTCCAGCTTCGGGGTGAACATGGTCGCCCTGGTGGACGGCCAGCCGATCCTCCTGGACCTGCGCGCCGCCCTGGTGCACTTCCTGAACCACCGGCGCGAGGTGGTCATCCGCCGCACCCGGTTCGACCTGCGCAAGGCCGAGGAGCGGGCCCATATCCTGGACGGCCTGAAGGTCGCCCTGGACCACCTGGACGAGGTCATCACCCTGATCCGGGGCTCCGAGTCGCCCGAGGTCGCCCGCGACGGCCTGATGGAGCAGTTCGGCCTGTCCCAGCCCCAGGCCCAGGCCATCCTCGACATGCGCCTGCAGCGCCTGACGGGCCTGGAGCGCCAGAAGCTCCTGGACGAGCTGGCCGACCTCAAGAAGCAGATCGCCCACCTCAACAAGGTCCTCGCCAGCCAGAAGCTGCTCATGGGGATCATCAAGGACGAGCTGAAGGGCCTCGCGGACCGCTACGGCGACGAGCGCCGCACCGAGATCGTCCCCGAGACCGGCGAGATCTCCATCGAGGACATGATCAAGCAGGAGGAGATGGTCATCACCGTCTCCCACGGCGGCTACATCAAGCGCGTCGCCGTCTCCACCTACCGCTCCCAGCGCCGCGGCGGCAAGGGCAAGGTGGCCATGGGCACGAAGGAGGAGGACTTCGTGGCCCTGCTGTTCGTGGCCAACACCCACGACCACCTGATGTTCTTCACCGACCGGGGCCGGGTCCACTGGCTCAAGGTGTGGGAGGTGCCCGAGCTCGGCCGCACCGCCCGGGGCAAGGCCGTGGTGAACCTGCTCTTGCTGGAGGAAGGCGAGCAGGTGACCTCGATCCTGTCGGTCAGCGCCTTCCGCGAGGACCGCTTCGTGGTCATGGCGACCCGCAAGGGCGTCATCAAGAAGACCGTCCTGTCGGCCTTCGGCAATCCCCGTGCGGGCGGCATCATCGCCATCAACCTGGACGACGGCGACCGCCTGATCTCGGCCCGCATCACCGACGGCAACCAGAAGGTCCTCATGGCCACCCGCAAGGGCATCTCCATCCAGTTCCCGGAGGACGATGCGAGGCCCATGGGGCGCGCCACCCGCGGGGTGCGCGGCATCTCGCTGGGGAAGGGCGACGAGGTGATCGCCATGGAGGTGGTGCAGGAGGACTCGACCATCCTCTCCGTGACCGAGAACGGCTACGGCAAGCGCACCGACCTGGGCGAGTTCCGCATCCAGGGCCGGGGCGGCAAGGGGATCATCGCCATCAAGACCGGCAAGCGAAACGGGGACTGCATCGGCGTCCTCCCCATCGGCCGGGACGACCAGGTGATGATGGTGGCCGCCAGCGGCAAGATCATCCGCCTGAACGTGGAGGGCATCCGCACCATCGGCCGCAACACCCAGGGGGTGCGCCTGATCCACCTGGAGGGCAAGGACCGGGTGGTGGGCCTGGCGCCCCTGGCGGAGAAGGTCGGGCCGGAGGAGGAGGACCTGTTCGAGGAGGCCGAGCCCGAAGTGCCGGAGGAGGCCGCCGAGACGGACGAGGAGGGCCCGGGCGAGGAGCCCCGGGAGGACGAGTGAGCGAGGCCGCCCCGCTCCTCCAGCCTGCCGCCACACACCGGGAGCGGGTGGCCGCGGCCCTCGACCTCGCCGCCCTGCCGCCGGTCCTGCGCACCCTCCTGACCACGGACGGGACCGTCACCGAGACCCTGGCCGCCCTGCACGGCGAGGAGGTGGGGGTGCGGGTCCTGGCCCAGGGCTTCGGCCGCCACGCCGGAGACGACGTGCCCGAGCTGGACGCCCCCGCCGGCACCTCGGTCCTGGACCGCACCATCGTCCTGGCCGGGGCCGTGTCGGGCCGCATCTACGCCGCCGCCCGCTCGCGCATCGTGCCGGACGCCCTCCCGGCGGGGCTCCAGGCCGGGCTGCTGGAGCGGCGCGAGCCCATCGGCAAGCTCATGCTGGAGCACCGCCTGGAGACCTTCCGCGAGGTCGTGGGGGCGGGCCGCTGCACCGCCGCCGAGGCTCCCCGCCTAGATGGCGGGGTGGACGGCCGGGCCGCCGGCGCCCTGGGGATCGACCCGGCGGCCCCGGTGGTGTGGCGCACCTACCGCGTCATCTCGGGTGGGCGCCCGGTCATGTCGATCACGGAGGTGTTCCCGGAGGCGGGGTCCGAGCCCGGCTGATGCGCCGGGCCCTGGCATGGGGCGGCCTCCTCCTGGGGGCCGTGGGTCTCGTGTGGGCCTGGACGCTGACCGCCGACGGCCCCACGGCGCAGACCGGGGAGGCCCCCCAGGACCCGGCGGCGCGTATCGCCACCCTGGAGCGCCGGGTCCAGGCCGAACCCCGCCCCGACCTCTACTTCGAGCTGGGCCGCCTGCGCCTGAGCCAAGGCGACGACGACGCGGGCCTGATGGACCTGGCCCGGGCCGCGAAGACCGCCCCGGAGGGCCACTACGTCCACGCCTACCTCGCCCACCAGCTCGACAAGACCCGGTACGCCCACCGCACGGACCTGTTCGAGCAACTGGCGAAGCTCGCCCCGGACGACCCGGTCGTGATCGAGCGCCTGGGGCGCCTCTACCAGGGCGACGGCCGCGACCGGGACGCGGAGGCCCAGTTCACCCGCTGGGTGGCCTTAAGGCCGGGCAACGCCGAGCCCCACGCGCGGCTCGCCGAGTTCTACCGCGCCACGGACCGCCCGGGGGAGGCCATCCCCGAGCTGGAGAAGGTCCGCACGATCATGGGCGAATCCACCTACGCCCTGCGCCGCCTGGGGGTGCTCTACCGGGAGACGGGCGACCTGGATGCCTCCGCCGACCGCCTGACCAAGGCCATCGCCGAGGCCGAGGGCGTCCGCAAGGAGGCCGCGGGCATGGTGAAGGGCCTCAAGGCCGGCGAAACGGAGGAGGACGTGGTCGCCCTGGTGGAGCTGGGCCACACGCGCCTCGCCCAGAAGCGCCCCGGCGACGCCGTGGTGGCCTTCCGCAAGGCCGCCGCCCTGGACGGGAAGAGCCCCGCCTACGCCCTGTTCCTGGCCGAGGCCGAGCAAGAGAAGGGCGACGTGAAGGCGGCGGGGGCGGCCTACGAGAACGCCGTGGCCCTGGACCCCTTCAACCTGGACGCCCGCCTGGGCTACGGGCACTTCCTCCTCGCCCGGGGCGACCCCAAGGGGGCCCTGGTCCAGCTGAAGGAGGCCTCGAGCCGCAACGACCGCGACCCCGACTTGCACTACCTGGTCGGGGAGACCGCCATCCAGGCGGGGGACCTGGCCACCGCCCGGTACGAGCACAGGAAGCTCATGCAGATCCGCAGCACCACCCTGGCCCGCAAGCTGGGGGCCCTGCTGCCGGACGAGAAGGCGCCCGCCGCGCCGTGAGTGCCGACCCCGAAGCGGGGGCCGTCCCGGGCCCCATCGGCGACAAGGCCCGGGCCTTCTTCCTCGACCTGCGCGACCGCATCTGCGCCGCCTTCGAGGGGCTGGACACGGCCCGGTTTACCCGCTCCGCCTGGGACCGGCCGGGGGGCGGCGGGGGCGAGATGGCGGTCCTGCGGGGCGAGGTGTTCGAGAAGGTGGGGGTGAACGTCTCCGAGGTCTACGGCACCTTCTCCGACGACTTCCGCTCCCAGATGCCGGGCACCGACGCGGGCGGCCGGTTCTGGGCCTGCGGCATCTCCCTGGTGGCCCACATGAAGAGCCCCCTGGTGCCCGCCGTCCACATGAACCTGCGCCGCATCCAGACCGGGGCCGGGTGGTTCGGGGGCGGCACCGACCTGACGCCCTACTTCCCGTTCGAGGACGACGTGAACCTCTTCCACGCGCGCCTCAAGCAGGCCTGCGACCGGCACGACCCGGACTACCACGCCCGCTTCAAGAAGTGGTGCGACGAGTACTTCTACCTGCGCCACCGGGAGGAGCCCCGGGGCGTGGGCGGGATCTTCTTCGACAACCTCGACACCGGCGACCCGGACCGGGACCTGGCCTTCGTCCAGGAGGTCGGGGAGGCGTTCCTCGCCACCTACCCGGAGATCGTCGCCCGCCGGAGGGACCTGCCCTACACCCCCGAGCAGCGCGAGCACCAGCTCGTGCGCCGGGGGCGCTACGTGGAGTTCAACCTGCTCTACGACCGGGGCACGGTCTTCGGCCTGAGGACCGGGGGCAACGTGGAGGCGATCCTCATGTCCCTCCCCCCGGTCGTGAAGTGGCCCTGAACGCCCCCGTCCCGCCCGCCCATTAATTCCCTGTAACCGCGGCCATTTCCGGGCCCAGGCGGGCTAATTGACCACCAGTTGGGCATTGCTCGTGCCGATAAGGCCGTGACGGCTCCGGACCGCCCCGGAGCCGGCGGGCGGGGACCCCCATGGCCGACATCTACATCGGACGCCAGCCGATCTACGACCGCGCCCTGGCCGTCGTCGCCTACGAGCTGCTCTACCGCGACAGCGAGGACAACCGGGCCAACATCACGGACATCGACGTGGCCTCGGCCGACATGATCTTCACCGCCCTGGTGGAGTTCGGCCTGGACAGGCTCGTCGGCGAGCACCGGGCCTACATGAACCTCTCGCCGGGCCTCCTGGTGAGCGGCAAGCCCCTCGCCCTGCCGCCGGAGAAGGTGGCCCTGGAGGTCCTGGAGACCACGAAGGTGGACGACCAGGTCATCGCCGCCGTGCAGGAACTGGCCGACCACGGCTTCACCATCGCCCTGGACGACTTCTTCTACTCGGACGACTGGAAGCCCCTGGTGGACCGGGCCCACGTGATCAAGGTGGACGTCCTGACCCTGTCCGACGACCAGGTGCGCGCCGAGGTGGAGGCCCTCAAGGGCTACCGGGGCAAGCTCCTGGCGGAGAAGGTGGAGACCCAGGACCGCTTCGACCTGTGCAAGGGGCTGGGGTTCGACCTCTTCCAGGGCTACTTCTTCTGCAGCCCCCGGGTCATCCGCGGCAACCGCCTGCCCACCAACCGCCTGCCGATCATCCGGTTGCTGGCGGCCCTCAACAAGGCCGACGCCACCATGGAGGAGCTGGAGGGGCTCATCAGCCAGGACGTGGCCCTGAGCTACCGCCTGCTCAAGTACATCAACTCGGCCTTCTTCGGCCTCTCCCACGACATCGAGTCGATCCGCCACGCCCTCGTCCTGCTGGGGGTGCGCAGCGTGCGCCGCTGGGCCACCCTCATCTCCATGGCCGCGGCCACGGACAAGCCCCACGAGCTGATGGTCACCGCCATGGTGCGGGCCAAGATGTGCGAGCTGCTGG
>CAZGRJ010000112.1:5954-7753 GCA_964528115.1 uncultured Nitrospirales bacterium | reverse complement strand
GGACAAGGATACGTGCTCGGAGCGCTGTCGGAAAAGCTCGAAGGGGTTCTCGGCCGTCTGAAGGGCCGCGGGGTCCTCACCGAGGCCCACATCGACGAGGCCCTGCGCGAGGTCCGCCTGGCCCTCCTGGAGGCCGACGTCCACTACGCGGTGGTCAAGCGCTTCGTGGAGGACGTGCGGGCCCGCGCCGTGGGGGCCGAGGTGATGAAAAGCCTCACCCCCGGCCAGCAGGTGGTCAAGGTGGTCAACGACGCCCTGGTGCGCCTCCTGGGCGAGCGCCAGGTGCCCCTGGACCTGATCCCGGACGACCTCTCCGCCGTCCTGATGGTGGGCCTGCAGGGCTCGGGCAAGACGACCACCGTCGCCAAGCTCGCCCGGCACCTCAAAGGCCAGGGCAAGCGCGTCCTCATGGTCGCCTGCGACCTCCAGCGCCCCGCCGCCATCGAGCAGCTTACGACCCTCGGCACCCGCATCGACGTGGCGACCCTCGCCCCCCAGCCGGCCGGGGGCGACCCGGTGGCCGCGGCCCGGGAGGGGATCGAGCACGCGCGGAAGAACCGCTACGACGTGGCCCTGTTCGACACCGCCGGCCGCCTCCACGTGGACGACGCCCTCATGGTGGAGCTGGTGAAGGTGCGCGACGTCGTGGCGCCCCGCGAGGTCCTCCTCGTCGCCGACGCCATGACCGGCCAGGAGGCCGTGAACATCGCGGGCCGCTTCCACTCCGCCGTGGGGCTCACCGGCATCGTCTTGACCAAGCTGGAGGGCGACGCCCGCGGCGGCGCCGTGCTCTCCATGCGCGAGGTCACGGGCTGCCCGGTGAAGTTCGTCGGCCTGGGCGAGAAGGTGGACGCCCTCGAGCCGTTCCACCCGGACCGCATGGCCGGCCGCATCCTCGGCATGGGCGACGTCCTGACGCTGATCGAGAAGGCCGAGGCGACCGTCTCCCGCGAGGAGGCCGAGCGGGTCGCCCAGAAGCTGCGCAAGAACGACTTCACCCTCGAGGACTTTCTCGACCAGCTGCGCCAGGTGCGCCGCATGGGCTCCCTGGGCGAGATGCTCAAGCTGGTCCCCGGCGCGGGCAAGCTGGCCGAGGCGGCGGGCGGCGTGCCGGACAAGGAGCTCACCCGGGTGGAGGCGATCATCCTGTCCATGACCCGGGCCGAGCGCGGCAACCACACGCTCATCAACGGCAGCCGGCGCAAGCGCATCGCGCGCGGCAGCGGCACGTCGGTGCAGGACGTGAACCGGCTGCTCAAGAACTACGTTCAGGGCCGCAAGATGATGAAGCGGGTCTCCGGGGCGGGCGGAAAGTCCTACAAGCTCAAGCAGATGCTCCCGTTCTGACGGGTTTTTCAGAGAAACGACGCAAGGTAAGGAAGCAGCATGGCCGTGACGATTCGCATGACCCGGCGCGGGCGCACCAAGGTGCCGTTCTACCGGGTGGTGGCCACCGACAGCCGTACCCGCCGGGACGGCAAGTTCATCGAGATCCTCGGGACCTACGACCCCCTGGCCGCCGAGGGCGGGGTCAAGCTGGACCTGGCGCGCATCCAGTCGTGGGTGGACAAGGGGGCGACCGTCTCCGACTCCGTCCGCGACCTGATCAAGCGCGCCGCCGCGGCCTGACGGCGCCGCCCGGCACCGGAGCGCCCGGCCGACCCGGCCCGCCCGGCGACCTGGTCCAGGTCGGGGCGCGGGTCCGGCCCCACGGCATCCGGGGCGAGGTGCGATTCCTCTCCCTGTCGGGCCTCTCCGGCCGCTTCCACAAGGGCCTGTCCGTCGTGTGGCGGGGCCCG
>CAZGRJ010000112.1:0-5854 GCA_964528115.1 uncultured Nitrospirales bacterium | reverse complement strand
GGGATCACGGACCTGCGCGCCTTCGGCCTGGGGGCCTACCGCCGGGTGGACGACGTGCCCTACGGCGGCGGCGCCGGCATGGTCCTGAAGCCGGAGCCCGTGTTCGCCGCCGTGGAGGCGGTGGAGCAGCGCCTGGGCGGGCCCGCCCGCCGCATCCTCACCTCGCCCCAGGGCCGCCCCTTCACCCAGGCCCTGGCGGAGGAGTTTGCCCGGGAGGAACGGCCGTTGCTGATCCTGTGCGGCCACTACGAGGGGGTGGACGCGCGGGTGCAAGAGGGCCTCGGATTCGAGGAGGTCTCCGTGGGCGACTACGTCCTCTCCGGCGGCGAGCTGGCCGCCCTCGTGATGCTGGACGCCGCCGCGCGCCTGGTGCCGGGGGTCCTGGGGGACGCCCGCTCGGCCGCCGAGGACACCTTCTCCGAGGCCGCGGGGCGCACCCTCAAGCATCCCCAGTACACCCGCCCGCCCGTCTTCCGGGGCATGGAAGTGCCCGAAGTCCTGCGCTCCGGCGACCACGCCGCCATCGCCCGCTGGCGCGCCGAGGCCGCCCGGGGCGCCACCCGCGCCAAGCGCCCGGACCTGGAAGCGGGGAAGGAGTAGCCCCGTGGGTGCCCTTCACCTCGCCCTGGTCCACGGGCCCGTGGTCAACAAGCGCGGGGACGAGATCACCACCGCCGTCACGGGCCTCAACGTCCACGACATCGCCCGCGCCGCCGCCACCTACGGCGTCTCCGGCTATCACCTGGTCACCCCCCTGGAGCCCCAGCAGCGGCTGGTGGAGCGGATCATGGCCCACTGGCGCGAGGGCCACGGCGCGGCCTACAACCCCACCCGCAAGACCGCCCTGGACCTGGTGCGGGTGGCCCGCACCCTGGAGGATGCCGTGGCCGACGTGACCCGGCGGGAGGGGGCGGCCCCGCGCCTCGTCGCCACCTCGGCCCGGCCCCAGCCCGGCGTCAAGCCCGTGACCTACGCCGGCCTGCGCCGGGACCTGGCCGCCGATCCCCGACCGGTGCTGCTCGTGTTCGGCACCGGCTGGGGCCTCACGGCGGCGGCCCTGGCCAAGGTGGACGCCCTCCTGCCGCCCCTGAAAGGCCCCGGCGACTACAACCACCTGCCGGTGCGGGCGGCCGTGGCGGTGGTGCTGGACCGCCTGCGGGGGGACGGGGAGACGGCTTCCGGCCCTTGATTCCAGTTGATTCCGGGCCCCGGTCGCGGGCACAATACGGGGTTTTCGGCCGAAAGGCCCAGCCCAGCGAATACCGGAGCCAGCGCGCCATGAACCGGCTACAGCGTATCGAGCGGTCCCTCGCCCCCGGGGCCGAGCGTCTCGACTTCATCGTGGGCGACACCGTGCGGGTCCACGTCAAGGTGGTCGAGGGCGGCAAGGAGCGCATCCAGGTGTTCGAGGGGGTCGTCATCGCCCGGTCGGGCGAGGCCAACCGCGAGACCTTCACGGTGCGCAAGGTGTCCTACAACACCGGGGTCGAGCGCATCTTCCCGCTGAACTCGCCCAAGATCGACCGGATCGAGGTGGTCCGCCACGGCCGCGTGCGCCGGGCCAAGCTCTACTTCCTGCGTGAGCGCCGGGGCAAGAGCGCCCGCATCGCCGAGCGGGAGCGTCCGGGCCGCCTGGCCGCCGTGGAGTCCGTCCCCGGCGAGGAGGAGGCCGCCCAGCAGGCCGCGCTCGAAGAGGCCGCCCTGGCCGAGGCCGCCGAGACCGAGGTGACGACGCCCGAGGCCGCCGAGGCAACTCCCGCCGCGACCGAGGCGACGCCCGAGGCGCCCGAGCCCGAGCCCGCGGCGGCAGAGCCCACCGCCTCCGCCGAGGCGCCCGCCGCCGCGCCGGAGGCCCCCGAAGCGGCCCGGCCCGGAGAGGACCAGCCCGGAGAGGACAGGCCCGAAGAGGACAAGAAGGACGGCTGAGGCCCCGCGATGGGGCAGGCGCCGTCTTCCCGGGGGCCGTCTCGGGAGCTTACCCGGGAGCCTACTTGGGAATTCGAGGCCCGGGCCTGGGCGCGGGGTGCCCGGGCGGTGGCCGGCGTGGACGAGGCCGGACGCGGCCCCCTGGCGGGCCCGGTGGTGGCCGCGGCCGTGATCCTGGACCCCGATCTTGCCATCCCCGGCGTGGCCGACTCCAAGACCCTCTCCCCCGCACGCCGCGAGCGGCTGTTCGACGACATCCGGACCCGGGCCCGCGCCGTGGGCGTCGCCGCCGTGGATCACGCCGAGATCGACCGGATCAACATCCTCCAGGCCACCCTCCGGGCCAT
Organism: uncultured Nitrospirales bacterium; assembly: GCA_964528115.1. Lineage (GTDB taxonomy): Bacteria > Nitrospirota > JACRHL01 > JACRHL01 > JACRHL01 > CAZGRJ01. The sequence continues at coordinate 3,581 of CAZGRJ010000112.1, read as the reverse complement.
GGCCCGGGCCGTGGAACGGCTGCCGGAGGTCCCGGACTACCTGCTCCTCGACGCCCTGACCCTGCCGGACGCGCCCTTCCCCCAGGAGGGGATCGTGAAGGGTGACGCCAGGTCCGTCAGCATCGCCGCCGCCTCCATCGTCGCCAAGGTCACCCGCGACCGCATGATGCGCGAGCTGGACGGCCGCTACCCGGGCTACGGCTTCGCCGTCCACAAGGGCTACCCGACAGAGGCCCATCGCCAGGCCATCCGGCGCCTGGGCCCGTGCCCCGTGCACCGCATGAGCTTCCGTGGCGTGGCGCCCGAGGCCCGGCCGTGACCTGGAGGGCCGCGGCGAACCCTCGCCAGGCGCTGGGCCGTGAGGCCGAGGGCGCCGCCTGCCGCCACCTGGAGCGCGGCGGCATGAAGGTGATCGAGCGCAACTACCGCGCCCTGCGCGGCGAACTTGATATCATCTGCCGGGATGGGGACGACTGGGTCTTCGTCGAGGTCAAGGCCCGGAGCTCCGATACGTTCGGAGGGGCCGCCTACTCCGTGCCCCCGGCCAAGCGGCGCCAGGTCGCGCGCCTGGCCCGCCACTACCTGACGGCCAAGGGCATGCTGGGCCGGGTGGGATGCCGGTTCGACGTGGTCCTGGTGGACGCGGCGCGGCGGCCCTACGACGTGACCCACATCCCCGACGCCTTCCCGGCCGATCCCGCCTGAAAGGGGGCCCGATGCTCACCGGCTTCAACGAGAACGTCGAGGTGGAGGGGCGGCACTACCACGTCCAGACCGAGGACGTGAACGACCGCAGCGAGATCGTCTCCCAGGTCTTCCTGGACGGCCAGGTGCTGCACACCTACCGGGTCTCCTACGCCGACTGGCGCGCCGAGCCCGGCTGGGAGCAGCGCGTGACCCAGCAGGCCAAGCGTCAGCACACCCTCATGGTGGCGGCCGCCATGCGGGGCCGGCTGAAGCCCGAAACCAAGGCCCCGTGATAAAATGGCGGCTTCGGCCCGGCCGTTGTGCCGGGCCCCCGCCGAACCGAAAAGTGCCAGAGGACGTCATGTTGAGGATTCCGCCCCGATGAATGCCCGCAACCGCCGCTCGGCGGGCGCCTTTGTGGCCGTGGTGCTCGCCCTCCTGGTGGGCTGCCTGATCGGCTACTCCGTCGACAACCGCCAGGCCCAGGCCGAAAGCGAGCCCTACGACGAGCTGAAGGTCTTCACCGAGGTCCTGGCCCACATCCAGAACAAGTACGTCGAGGAGGTGGACCCGGAGCAGCTGATCGACGGCGCCATCAAGGGCATGATGGACACCCTCGACCCCCACAGCTCCTACATGAAGCGCCGCAGCTACGAGGAGCTGAAGGTCGACACCCGGGGCGAGTTCGGCGGCATCGGCATCCAGGTGAGCGTGCGCGACCACAAGCTGGTGGTCATCGCCCCCATCGAGGGCACCCCTGGCGACCGCGCCGGCATCCAGGCGGGCGACGAGATCTCCAAGGTGGACGGCACCCCCACCAAGGACCTCACCATGCTCGAGGCCGTGGACAAGATGCGCGGCCCCAAGGGCAGCAAGGTGACCCTGACCCTGGTGCGGGGTGACAAGGAGGACGAGCCCATCGACGTGGTCATCACCCGGGACATCATCAAGATCGAGAGCGTCCGCTCCAAGATGCTTGAGCCCGGCATCGGCTACGTCCGCATCACCCAGTTCCAGGAGCAGTCCGGCCCCGACCTGAAGCGCCAGCTGGGCGATCTGGGCAAGGAGGGCATGAAGTTCCTGGTCCTCGACCTGCGCAACAACCCGGGCGGCCTGCTCACGGCGGCCGTGGAGGTCGTCGAGCAGTTCGTCCCCGAGGGCAAGATGGTGGTCTACGTCCAGGGCCGCGACGGCAAGCGCGAGGAGTACTACTCCCACGCCGCCCACACCCATTCCGACCTGCCCATCGTGGTGCTGGTCAACCAGGGCAGCGCGTCCGCGTCCGAGATCGTCTCCGGCGCCCTGCAGGACCTGGGGCGCGGCGTCGTCCTGGGCACCCGGACCTTCGGCAAGGGCTCCGTCCAGACCGTCCTGCCCCTCTCCGACCAGTCGGGCCTGCGCCTCACGACGGCCAAGTACTACACGCCGGCGGGGCGGTCGATCCAGAACATCGGCATCACCCCCGACATCGTGGTGGATCAGGACACCACCCGCGAGATCTCGCCCGAGCGCAAGAAGGCCTACATGCTCGAGCACGGGATGGACGTGGGCGCCATCGAGGCGCCCGAGGCGAAGCTGAAGGGGGCCATGAAGAACGAGACCCAGATTACCCAGGGCCTCGAGAAGAGCCCCACCATCGGCGGCGACGAGGAGGAGGCCGAGCCCGAGCCGCAGCTCTCGCCCGAGGACGAGGCCTACCTCAAGGACACCCAGCTCCAGGCCGCGGTGGACCTGCTCAAGGGGTGGCGGATCCTCAAGGGCGAGCCCACCATGGTGATGACCGCCGGCGGCTGAGCCCGCCGCCGCCCCAAGGGACGGCCCCGATCACGACGGCCACCACGCTCCTGTGGATCCGGCACGGCGACGCCCGCGCCGCATCGCCCGAAAACGCCAGGGACATCCTGCACGGCGACACGGACCCCCCGCTCTCGGCGACTGGCCGGACCCAGGCCGACGCGGCCGCGACCGCCCTGGCGCGCCTCCCCGTGGCCGCCCTCTACGCCAGCGACCTGACCCGCGCCCGGGAGACCGCCGGGCCCGCCGCCGCGGCCCTGGGTGTCCCGGTCCGCACCGTGAAGGCCTTCAGGGAGCGCCACTTCGGCGCCTGGGAGGGGTGCCGCCCGGCCGACCTGGCCCGCGACCGGCCCGGGGACTGGGACCGCATGTGGCACGACCCGGACTTCGCCCCGCCCGGGGGCGAGTCCCTGGCCGCCCTCTCCACCCGCGTCCTGCCCGCCGTGGCTGAGGTCGTCGCCGCCCACCCCGGGGAGCTGGTGGCCGTGGTGGCCCACGGCGGTTCCATCCGCGTGGCCGTTTCACAGGTCCTCGGCCTGTCCCTGCCCGGTCTCATGCGCCTCTCCCTCACCCACGGCCACGCCAGCGCCGTGCGCTACTTTTCGGACGGCGCCGCCCAGGTGCTCGCCGTGAACCTGCCGCCCGAGGCGTGGGGGGAGGCCCCTCGCGAGGGCTCGCCGCCCGTGGTATCGTGACGCCGGACCCGATGCGCGCCATTCGGGACATGCGCCGCCCGCGATGCCGGGCCCTGGCCGTCACGGTCCTGGCCCTGGGCGTCTTCCTGCCCGGCGTCGCCGCGCCGGCCGACGAGCCCGTGCCCCCCATCCGGGCCGAGCAGCTTCAGGCGATCTCCCACACCTTCGTCCAGATCGCCCACCACATCACCCCCGCCGTGGTCGGCATCTCCACCACCCGCGTCATCAGCGACGGCGGCGAGTCGCTGTTCTCCGACCCCTACTTCCGCTGGTTCTTCGGCAACCAGGGCCCGCACCCGCGCGAGCACGAAGAGGAGGGCCTCGGCTCCGGCGTGATCGTCACCCCCGAGGGCCTGATCGTCACCAACGAGCACGTGGTGGGCGGCGCCGACCACATCAAGGTGA
>CAZGRJ010000111.1:0-7792 GCA_964528115.1 uncultured Nitrospirales bacterium | reverse complement strand
AGGACGATCAGGGTGAAGGTGTTCTGCAGGAGGGCCGCCATCATGAGCACCATGATCCCGACCACCAGGTTGAACACCCGCAGGGACGACACCGTGGCGCGCATGCGGAACACGTTGCCGCCCACGTTGGCGGCGCCCGCGGCGCCGGCCCGGGCGATCTTGCGAAGCAAGCCCGTGACGTAGAGGGAGTTGCCGATGATGACCAACACCATCAGAATCTTCATCCCCCAGAAGAACTCGTACATGTTCTTGAAGGGGATCGCCCGGCCCTCCAGGGAGGTCAGGCGGTCGAGGATGGTGAAGCCGCCCGTGGTCACCAGGAGGATGATGGACGCCCAGTACACCGGCCCGAAGAACCTGCTCATCTTCTTGAGCAGGGGCGAGACCGGCCCCGACACCTTGTTGACCCGAAAGCCCAGGATCAGGGCGTGATAGGCCATCATTCCGATCAACAGCGCGGCGCCCACCAAGTGGAACCACCGCACCACCGTCAACGTTACGAGTTCCGCTCCCGTCATGCGCTCGACACAGTCTCCATCCCGGGTTGACTTTCCATGATATTCCCGGCCGCGCGCACCTTTCAACCAGCGAAATCCCCGGAACGGCGCAATCCCGCCCCCGGCGCGGCCTGGGGCCTCATCCGGGAGGCCGCGCCGGACGCGGCTGCGGACGCTTCGGGGCAGATGGCCCTGGACCACGCCCTGGCGGAGGCCGTCTGGGCCGGCGAGCGCCCTCCCACCCTGCGCCTGTACGCGTGGGCGGCTCCGGCGGTGACCATCGGCCGCCTGCAGCGCGTGGGAACGCTCCCCTGGCCCGCCGTCCGGCGCTGGACGGGGGGACGAGCCGTCTACCACCAGGACGAGCTGACCCTCTCCCTCGCCCTGCCCGCCGGGCACCCCTGGATCGCCCGCACCATCCCGGCCACCTACCGCAACGTGGCGGCGCCGCTCCTGGCCGGACTGGCGGCGCTGGGGCTGACGTGGGACGAACGCCCGGCTCCGGATTCGGCTTGGGACCGGGCTCTGGACGGCTTCGCCTGCTTCGCCTCGCCGACCCCCCTGGAGGCCGCCGTGGGGGGGCGCAAGGTCATGGCCCTGGCCCAGCGGATCGGCCCCGGCGGGCTCCTGGCCCAGGCAAGCGTGCCCCTCTCGCCGCCGACCGCCTTCGGGGCCGCGGCGGACGCCACCGTGGGCTTGCGCAACCTCCTGCCGGGCCTGGATTTCGACACCCTCGCCGGGGCCGTGGCGGCGGCCTACGGGGCCGCCTTCGGGGCACCCCCCGGCGACCTCCCGCCGACCCCCGCCGAACGGGCCAAAGCCGGGGCCCTCGCCCGAGGTCCGTACACCCCGCTTTCCTAAGGGGTTCCGGCCCTTACGGGGCCAGATTTTCCTAAAGCCGGGCGCCCGGGCGCCCGATGAGGCGAATGGTTATCCGCGTGTGCCGCGAGCTTGGGGCCCACCACGGCGCGGGCCCCGCGGAGGGGACACGATTCACGCGTTTCTTGGAGAGGCCGGCGCCCGACGGTGCGGCGTGCCCGTGGCTTAGGAACCCGGAAGGACCACCGATGAACGAACGACGCCAGCACGAGCGGTTCTCGATCACCTCACTCGCCGACCTGGAGGTTCCCGGGACCCACGAGCGCATCGAGGCCTACGTGATGAACGTCAGCCGCAACGGCGTGGGGCTCTACTCCCCCCGGCCCATCGAGGTCGGGCAGGAGATCCACGTCCACCTGACGTTCAACCACCACGGCGAGCTGCACACCGAGACCGTGGAGGGGACCATCATCCGCTGCAACCCCCACGTGGGGGTTCACCTGATCGGCGTGCGCTTCTCCGGCCTGCGGGACGAGAGCCACCCCGAGCTCATCAGCTTCATCAACGAGCGCGAGCGGCAACTGGCCGTCCAACCATAGGCGGCCAGCCCGGTCAGGGCACCCGGTGGTAGCTCCCCCTCTCCCTGCTTACCGGGTGTCCTGACTCCCCGCCCGACGCGGGACCTTCAAACTTCCTCGCCCCTGAGCGCCTCCAGGTGCGCGGCCACGCTCGCCGCCAGGGCGTCCAGGTCGTAGCCCCCCTCCAGGACCGACACCAGCCGCCCGCCGCACGTCTCCTCGGCGAGGCGCCGGATCGCGGCCGTCATGCGGCCGAAGCCCGCCTCGGTCACCGTCATGGAGGCGAGGGGGTCGGCCGCGTGGGCGTCGAACCCGGCGGAGACCACCACGAAGTCCGGCCCGAACGCCTCCGCCGCCGGCAGGAGTACCCCCTCCAGGGCGTCCAGGAACTCCTTGTCGCCGCCCCCCGCGTCCAGGGGGCAGTTGAGGGTGAACCCCTCCCCCGCTCCCGCGCCCCGCTCGGACGCCGCCCCCGTGCCCGGGTAGAACGGGTACTCGTGAATGGAGCCGTACAGGACCGTGGGGTCGGTCCAGAACGCCGCCTGGGTGCCGTTGCCGTGGTGCACGTCGAAGTCGAGCACCGCCACCCGCGCCAGGCCGTAGCGCCGCTGCGCGTAGCGCGCCGCCACGGCCGCGTTGTTGATCATGCAGAAGCCCATCACCCGGTCGGGCTCGGCGTGGTGGCCCGGGGGGCGGACCAGGCAGAAGGCGTTCCTCACCTCCCCCGCCATCACCTTGTCCACCGCCGCGAGGGCCCCGCCGGCGGCCTTGCGGATCGCGGCCCAGGAGCCCTCCGAGACCGGCGTCTCGTGGTCCAGGAGGACCTGCCGGCCCCGCGCCATGCGGCACGCGGCCTCCACCTGGGCCACGTGGGCGGCCGAGTGGACGGCGGTCATCCAGCCCGCCTCCGCGTCCCGGGCCGGGATCGCCGTCAGATGCTTCCGGAGTCCGGTCCGGTCGAGGTGGGAGAGCACGGCCCGCAGGCGCTCGGCCGACTCGGGGTGCCAGGCGCCGGTGTCGTGGCCGAGGCAGTCGGGGTGGTACACGAGCCCCGTGCCGGCCGCGTGCTCACTGTCGAAGTGCTGGTGCATCGCTCCCCGTCCGTCCGGTGCCCGCCGCCACGCCCCCGCGCGCTATGCTGGCGGCATGGCGGATTCTAACCCGCATCGGGTCCTCATCGCCGGGGCCGGCGCCCTGGGGGGCGTGTTCGGCGCCCTCCTGAGGCGAGCGGGGCATCCGGTCACGCTCCTGGGGCGCCCCGCCGTGCTCGACGCCGTGCGGAGGGACGGCCTCACGGTCACGGGCCTGTGGGGGGAGCACCGGGCCGAGGGCTTCGAGCTGGCCGCGACGCCGGAGGACTTGTCGGGCACCTTCCCCGTGGTCCTGGTGGCGGTGAAGTCGTACGCCACCGCCGACGTGGCGCGGGCGGTCGCGCCGTTCCTGGCGCCGGACGGGGTGATGGTCTCGCTCCAGAACGGGTTAGGCAACGTGGAGGCGATCGCCGCCGCCGCGGGAGAGCACCGCGCCGGCGGGGCGCGGGTGATCTTCGGGGCCGAAGTGACGGCGCCGGGGCGGGTGGCGGTGACCGTGTACGCCGACGAGGTGCTCATCGGCTCGCCCTACGCCGCGGCGCATCCCGACCTGGGGGCCCGCCTGAAGGCCCTGGTGGACGACCTCGGCCGCACGCCGATCCCGACCGCGTGGACCGACGACCTGCCCGCCGCCCTGTGGGCCAAGGTGCTCTACAACAGCGCCCTCAACCCCCTCGGCGCCCTGCTCGGCGTGTCCTACGGCGCCCTGGCGGAAGACCCCCACACCCGCGCCCTCATGGACCAAGTGGTGGCGGAGGCGTTCGCCGTGGCAAAGAAGAGCGGCGTGGACCTGCCGTGGCCCTCGCCCGAGGCGTACCTGGCGCACTTCCATGGCCGCCTGGTGCCGCCCACGGCGGGGCACCGCTCGTCCATGCTCCAGGACCTGGAGGCCGGCCGCCCCACGGAGATCGGGGCGATCAATGGAGAAGTGTCGGCGATAGGGGCGGAACTCGGCGTCCCGACGCCCGTCAATGACGTCCTGGTGGCGATGATCCGCTTCCGGGAGGGGCGGCGGGCGTGGGGCGCGGGGGGGCGCCGTCAGGGCAGCAGGTCGATGTAGTAGACGTCGGAGCGGCGCAGCAGGTCGGTGACGTCGCCCCCGATGGGCGTGCCGCCGCCCGCGATGTACACCCGGAACGCGGGCGCCCCGTCCACCTCGCCCACGGCGGCCGCGGCCAGGCTCGTCAGGCCGTCCGTGACGGGCAGCTCGGGCAGGAAGGTCCAGTCGTCGAGCAGCCCCGTGACCGGGTCCACCTCGCTCAGGTAGGCGTCGGCGCTGGCGGCGCTCAGGGCCGGGTCGTCACCCCCAATGACCACGACCCTGAGGTCGTCGGGCAAGGCCACCATGCGGTGGTACTCCAGGGGCCGCGGCAGGCGCCGGGTCTGGCGCCAGGCCCCGGCGATGATGTCGCCCGTGGCCGGGTCCAGGTGCGAGATGTAGACCCGGTCGGTGACCACCTCGACGCTGTTCTGGTCCACGCCGGTGGAGCCGCCCGAGACGATCAGCCAGTCCCCCGCGACGGCGGCGGCGTGCTTGTTGAGCGGCTCCGGCAGGCGCCCCACCAGCTCCCAGTCGCTTAAGTTGCCGGTGACGGGGTCGATGGCGGCGCGCAGGATCTCGTCGCGGTTGCGGCCCACGAAGTTGGTGCCGTTGTCCACCCAGTTCCATCCGCCGATCAGGAACAGCCAGTCGTGGTAGCGCACCAGGGCCGCGGCGGTGCGGCCGGAGAGGTCGGTCTCGCCGGTGGGGATGTTCACGGGCGGGATGCGGTCGTCCTCGTGCCAGGCGACGGTGCCGTCCGCCGCCACGGCGCCCACCAGCACCCGGTCGGAGTAGCGCGTGACCTGCGGCCCCACGGCCCCCGGGTCGGAGGGGTCGATGCCGAGGTCCACCTGGGCGTCGATGCCGCCCACGACATAGATGTGGGTGTCGGTGGAGGCCTGGGCGTGGCGCGCGACCTGGTAGCGCACCACCCGCTCGGGGATCGTGCCCACGGCCTCGCGCAGGATCGACATGCACTGCGGGTCGTCCACGCACGGCGCCAGGATCCGCACCGCCGGGTCGGAGTCGGAGGGCGGCGTGGCGCGGTCCCACCCCGGGGCGCCGCTCGCTTGCAGGAGGCTGCCGTCGGCGGCCATTCGGGCGCGCGAGACGTCCTCCCGGAAGCCGCCGTCGGTGACGCTGCCCGTCACGCCGCCGGTCACGAACAGGCGGTCGCCCACCACCGACATGTCGTGCCCGTAGATGCCGCCCGTGTAGGGCAGGCCCTGGACCCGGAACCAGCCGGTGGAGACCCCGGGCGTCGAGGCCAGCACCCGCACGCCCACCGGTCCGCTCTCCACGGTCGCGCCGTTCACCGTGGCCCGGGCGCGCAGCTCGGTGGTGCCGGGCGCCGCGCCGGTCACGCGCATCACGTCGGCGTCGGCCGACTGGGCGCTCAGGGTGACGACGCCGCCCACGCTGGTCACCCAGGTGACGGGCGTGGTGACCAGGTCCCCGGTCAGGGAGTCGGTCACCGTGGCGTGGACGTCGCGCCCCTCCCCCACGGCGATCACGATGCCCGAGGGCGACACGGCGATGTCGGGGGGCGGCATGGGGGCGCCGTTCTCGTCCAGGACCACCAGGGTGACGCTGGCCATGGGGTTCACGGCGGCCCCCACCACGGAGGCGGTGATTTCCGCCACCCCCAGGCGCACGGCCGACACGTCGCCGGTGGACGTGTCGATGCTGGCGATGTCGGGGCGGTCGCTGGTCCAGACGAAGGTGATCCCCGAAATCCGCGCGCCCGTGGTGGGGTCCACGGCCATGGCGGTCATCTGGAGGTGCTGGCCGGCGGCCACCACCGGGTCCTCCGGCAGGACAACGATGTCGAAGCTGAAGGGCGGCCCGCCGCTCACGGCGCCGGTCACGGTCACCGCCGTGGAGCCCGTCACCCCCGACCCGGTGGCCTGGCGCGCCCCGCCGGGCCCGCCCGTCACGGCCGCGCTGATGCGCACCGAGCCGCCGGCGTGCCCCGTCACCTTGCCCGAGCCGCTGACGGTGGCGACGGCGGTGTCCGAGCTCTCCCACGAAAGCTGGGCGCCCGTGACCTGGAAGCCGCAGGCGTTCTTGGCCTGGGTGGCGAGCTGGAAGGTCTCCCCCGACCCGATCTCCAGCTGGTTCGGCAGGACCTTGAGCTGGGTGATCGCCGTGGAGACCGTGTTGCAGGACCCGCCGCCGCTCCCGCTCGTGCCGGCGCACCCCGCCGACGCCGCCAAGAGCAGCAGAGTTCCCAATATGAGTAACCGGCGCCCCAAATTCACGATCGGACAGTCCTCACCGGAGGGCGCCGGGCGGTCTGTGGCGCCCACGTCCTGGAACACCGGGATGTCAAAGCAAGTCACGCGCCAGCAAAGGGATTTCCGCGCCGCCGCCGGGCCCCGAAGGGGCTGAAAAAATGCCCGGATAACGGGCCGTTATCGGGGCAGGTCGCGCCCGAAATGGGCCCGGAGGTAGCGCTGGGCCAGGGCGACGAGGCGCCGGGCGGCGGCTTCGGGCACCTCCACGGCGAGGGGATCTTCGCCCGCGGTCATGGCCGTGAGCCCCGCCCACAATTCGCCGTCCAGGGGGGCGTCGGCGTCGGTCCGGCAGCGGGCGCAGACGCGTCCCCCCGGCTCCAGGCGCAGGGCCGCGGGGGCTGTGTCGGCGTGGCGCGCGCCGCAGGCGGCACCACATGCCACGCACGCGTCGAGGCGCGGCGCCACCCCGGCGTGGCCCGCCTGACGCCACAGGAAGGCCCCCACCACGGCGGCGACGGGACTCTCCGGGGCGTCCAGGGCGGCGAGGGCGTCCACCAGCAGATCGAAGCGCTGCGGCGACGGCTCCTCCCGCGCCAGGGCCCGGGCCCAGGCGCAAACGAGACCCGCGGCCTGGCAGCGGGTCAGGTCGGTGGAGAGGCGATCGAAGCGGCGCTCGGGGTCGGCCCCCTCGGCCCGGTAGAGCCCCTCGCCCCGGGCCGGGGAGAGGATCACGCGGGTCACGCCGAACGGCTCCAGGGCGCTCCCCAGGCGGCCCCGGGGCAGGCAGGCGCCCCGCGCCACGGCGGCGATCCGGCCGTGGTCGGGGGTGAGCAGGGTCACCAGCCGGTCGGCCCCCGACAGGCGCCGCCGCCCCACCGGGACGGCCCGGGTGTCGAGCCACCTCATCCGCCGGCGCCGGGCGCCAGGTAGACGAGCATCAGGGTGGCGACCGCCAGGTAGACGGTGAGGCCGGTCACGTCGTTGAGCGTGGTGACCAGGGGCCCGGAGGTGACCGCCGGGTCCAGGCGCAGGCGCTGGAACAGGATGGGCGTGAGGGTCCCGATGGTCACGGCGACGCAGCTGGACATCACCAGGGAGGTGGCGACCACCGTCCCCACCCACGGGTCGCGCCACAAGGTCGCGGCGGCGCCCACCAGCAGGCCGCACACGATGCCGATCATGGCCCCCACCCGCACCTCGCGGAAGAACACGCGGCGCAGGTCGCCGGGCTCGATCTGCCCGGTGGCGAGGCCGCGCACCACGATCGTGGCCGACTGCAGCCCGAGCGAGCCCCCCAGGGCCATGCACACCGGCACGAACGCCACCAGGGCCAGGGCGCTCTGGAGGGTGTGGGTGAAGCGCGTCATCACCCAGGCCGTGACCAGGCCCCCCAGGACGTTCGCCATGAGCCACGGCAGGCGCAGGCGGGTGGCCCGCAGGGTGCCCACCGACAGGGAGTACTCCTGGTCCACGCCGGTGCCGGACAGCTTGAGCATGTCCTCCGTGGCCTCGTCGCGGATGACGTCGA
>CAZGRJ010000110.1:0-7872 GCA_964528115.1 uncultured Nitrospirales bacterium | reverse complement strand
AGGAGGCTGACCAGCCCCAGGAGGACGACGGCCCGGGGCAGGCGCGGCATCGGCGACTGGCTGCCAACGGTATCCACCGTTAGCCGCTGCCTTGGATATCGCCTCTAAGCCGCAACCCCTCGAAGGAGTCCGAGCCGGACGCTCCCATGACGTACAGGTGCTTTCACGTTGATTTACGTGCGGGCGTCTTCGTCCGCCAGCTGCTTACGACGCGCCCGTTCCGCATCCGATGGCGTTTCCGGCCGAGCCGACCCCTTCGGAAGAGGGCCGGCCGGGCGGTACGTATTGAGGAGGACACCCTTGGGCGTGCTGCGCGTCTCGGCGAGGGTGAGCCCGCGCGGCGGCACGCCGTTCTCGAACAGCCGTTTTCCTTGGCCGAGCACCACCGGAGCGATCCAGAGGCGATATTCGTCGACGAGCTCGGCGGCGATGAGCGTCTGCAGCAATTCGCTGCTGCCCCAGACATGCAGCGGCGGCCCATCCGAGGCCTTCAGCCGTCGGACCTCGTCCACCACATCGCCGCCGATGCACACCGAGGGCTCCCAGTCGAGCTGGTCGAGAGTGCGCGTGACGACGTGTTTCGTCGCCTTGTTGAACGCCTTCGCGATCGTGCCCTCCTGGTACGGCCAGTAGGAGGCGAAGATCTGGTAGGTCCGGCGTCCCAAAAGCATGTCGAACGCACCGGCGATCGTCTGGTCAATGATCCGGCGTAGGGCGTCGTCCACGAAGGGCATGGCCCAGCCCCCGTGGGTGAACCCGTTGTTCGGATCCTCCTCGGAGCCACCCGGCGCCTGCATGACGCCGTCCACCGTGACCTGGGTGATGGCGATGATTGTTCTCATCGTTTCGCAACCTCGAGCCGCCCGTTCAATGGGTAGCGGGGGCGGGCTTCGGCCTTACGCGGAGAGGCGCTTGTACTTCAGGCGGTGGGGGCTCTCGGCCTCGGCCCCCAGGCGGCGGCGCTTGTCGGCCTCGTAGTCCGTGTAGCCGCCCTCGACGAAGACGACCTTCGCCTCGTCCTCGAACACGAGCATGTGGGTCGCCACCCGGTCGAGGAACCAGCGGTCGTGGCTGATGACGAGGACGCACCCGGCGAAGTCGGCGATCCCCTCCTCCACCGCGCGGATCGTCTCCACGTCCAGGTCGTTCGTGGGCTCGTCGAGCAGGAGCACGTTGCCGCCGCTGGTGAGCAGCTTGGCCAGGTGCAGGCGGCCCCGCTCCCCGCCGGACAGCTCGCCCACCCGCTTCTGCTGGTCCGGGCCCTTGAAGTTGAAGCGCCCGATGTAGGCGCGGGACGGGATCTCGAACTTGCCGATCTCGATCACGTCGCGGCCGCCGGACACCTCCTCCCAGACGGTCTTGTCCCCCTCCAGGTGGTCGCGCAGCTGGCCCACCCAGGCCACCTGGACCGTGTCGCCCACGCGCAGGGCGCCCGAGTCCGGCTTCTCGGCCCCGGCGATCATCTTGAACAGGGTGGTCTTGCCCGCGCCGTTGGGGCCGATGATGCCCACGATGGCGCCCCGGGGGATGGTGAACGAGAGGTCGTCGATGAGGGCCCGGCCGTCGAAGCCCTTGGACAGGTGGGACGCCTCGATGACCAGGTCGCCCAGGCGCGGGCCCGGCGGGATGAAGATCTCGTTGGTCTCGCTGCGGCGCTGGTACTCGGGCGAGGACAGCTCCTCGAACCGCGCCAGGCGCGCCTTGCCCTTGGCGTGGCGGCCCTTCGTGCCCTGGCGGACCCACTCCAGCTCGTGCCGGATGGCGCGCTGGCGGGCGGTCTCCTGCTTCTCCTCCTGCTTCAGGCGCTGCTCCTTCTGCTCCAGCCAGGAGGAGTAGTTGCCCTGCCAGGGGATGCCCCGGCCCCGGTCCAGCTCCAGGATCCAGCCCGCCACGTTGTCGAGGAAGTAGCGGTCGTGGGTGATGGCGACGACGGTGCCGGGGTACTCGTGCAGGTAGCGCTCGAGCCACGCCACCGACTCCGCGTCCAGGTGGTTCGTGGGCTCGTCGAGCAGCAGCACGTCCGGGGCCGAGAGCAGCATGCGGCACAGGGCCACGCGGCGCCGCTCGCCCCCCGAGAGCTGGCCCACGGGGGCGTCCCAGGCCGGCAGGCGCAGGGCCTCGCCGGCCACCTCCACGCGCCGGTCCAGGTCCCAGGCGTCGGCGGCGTCGATGGCGTCCTGGAGCTCCCCCTGCTCGGCCAGGAGGGCGGACATGGCGTCGTCGTCCATGGGCTCGCCCAGCTTCATGCTGATGTCGTTGAACTTCTCCAGGAGCGCACGGGTGTCGCCGACCCCCTCGTCCACGATCTCGCGCACGGTGCGCTCGGGGTCCAGGGGCGGCTCCTGGGGCAGGTAGCCGATGCGGATGCCGGGGGCGGGATGGACCTCCCCGAGGTGGTCCGTGTCCTCCCCGGCCATGATGCGCAGGAGCGTGGACTTGCCCGCGCCGTTCAGGCCCAGGACGCCGATCTTGGCCCCCGGCAGGAAGGACAGGCTGATGTCCTCGAGGATCTTCCGCTTGGGCGGCACGACCTTGCCGACCCGCGAGAGGGTGAATACGTACTGCGCGCTCATGAAGTGCGGTTCCCCGTCCGGCCGGGGGGAGATTCACGCCCCCGGCGGTGCGTTCCGAAACGGTAAGCATAGAGGGCCGCGCGGGGGCGAGGCAACGCCCCGCCGGCGCTCCCCGACGGTCCGATGGAGGTATGAATTACCGGGTGACCGGGGCAGAACTTACACGCCCGGCGGGGTCGACGACGCCCCGCCCGGTGGCGCCGGAGCGGGCATCATGCCGGTCGGCGCGTTCGGTGCCCCCCTGGCATGCCCGTTGCTAACCTGCCCGCCCGAACGACCCTGCGACCGATGACGACCGCCCAGGACTCCACCCTGACCCCGACCGGGGCCCACGCCGCAGCCCACACCCCTGCCGGCGTGCGCCCAAGTCACGTGCACGCCCGGCGCGCCGTGACGTGGGCCGTGCGCATCGGCCTGCTGGCCATCCTGTTCACGATTCCCCTGGCCGCCTACCTTTAGGCGGCGACCCCGACAGCGACGAGGAACGGCTTCCGGCCCTACGCCGGCGGCGGAGGCGCTTCCGGCGCCCCCGGCGTCACGCGCACGGCGGCGACGCCGAGGGGACCGCGGCGCAGGCGCAGGGTGACCGGGTCCCCGGCGTGCAGCGCCCCGAAACCCCCGGACACGGCGCGCCCGGCGAAGAACACCGCGCGCCCGTCGTCCGTGCGGGCCGTGCCGCAGCGGCGGGCGGGGTCGAGGCGCTCGACGCAGCCCGCGGCGGTCCACTCGGGCCCGGCGGCGGCGGCGCCGTTGCCGTTGGACCGGGCGCCCCAGGCCACGGGGCGCTCGGGCGGCGGCGGGGGCTCGGGCCAGGCGCTGCCGCTCGGTCCTTCGGCCTGGGGCGCTTCCAGGAGGCGGCGGCGGGCGGCCAGGGTGCGCCACAGGGCCAGAATGGGGGGCACCGGGCAGAGGGCGAAGAGGCGCGCCAGGGGGGCCGCGACGGCCCGCCGCTCCAGGGCCCAGAGCGCCGCCAGGGCGTCCGGGTCCGGCAGGGGCGAATCGGGGGCCTCCAGGGCCGTCCGGGCGGCCGCGAGCGCGTCGGCGGCGGCATCCAGGTCGGCCCGCTGGAGGGTGCTCACCCGGACCCGCGTGGGCCGCGGGTGGTGGGGCGGGTCGGCCACGGCGGCGGCCAGCTCGGCGAGGCCCTCGGCCAGCCGGGCCGAGAGGCGCGCGGCCTGGCGCCAGGCCTGGGCATCGGGGCCGCCGCTGCGCTCCGCCAGGCGCATGCAGAGGGCGCCCACCTCGGCCTCGACCCGGGCGGCGTCGCCCAGGAGAGGTTCGCGCCCCACCAGTCGCGATATGGCGGTGAACCCCGCCCGCGGCGCGGACGGGCCCACCCCCTTGGGTTTCCGTGGCATCGGCCCAAACCTACCAGGAACCCCCCCCCTGTCAATCCAGACCCTTTGCGCGGAGCCCTTCAACCTCAGCGCTCTCAACCCGCGCCCTTTCGCGTCTCCTCCTGCCGGTAGCGCGCCAGCTTGTTGTGCAGCGTTTTCAGGCTGATCCCCAGCTGGCGGGCGGCGCGGGTCTTGTTGCCCCCCACCTTCTCCAGGGTGTCGAAGATCAGGGCCCGCTCCACGCCGTGGATCGTCGCCCCGTCCGGGAACGCGGCGGGGGCCTCGCCGGTGCCCCGCGCGGGCGCGCCCAGGCTGGCGGGGAGGTGCTTCTCGCCGATGACCCGGTCCGGGGCCACGATCACCGCCCGCTCCACGGCGTTGCGCAGCTCGCGCACGTTGCCCGGCCAGTCACACACCTTGAGGCGGTCCAGGGCGGACTCCGACAGCTAGATGCCCTCCTTGCCGTATGCGGTCCCGAACAGGGCCGTGAAGGTCCGGGCCAGCAGCGGGATGTCCTCGCGCCGCTGGCGCAGGGGCGGGGCGTGGAGCGAGAAGACGGCCAGGCGGTAGTAGAGGTCCTGGCGGAACTTGCCGTCCTGAACGGCGGCCTCCAGGTCGCGGTTGGTGGCGGCGATGACCCGCATGTCCACGGCGATCTCGTGCCGCCCCCCCACCCGCTTGAGGCGCCGGGTCTCCAGGACGCGCAGGAACTTGGCCTGGGCCTCGCGGCTCATCTCCCCCACCTCGTCCAGGAACAGGGTGCCGCCGTGGGCCTGCTCGATGAAGCCCACGTGCTGGCGGTGGGCGCCGGTGAAGGAGCCCTTCTCGTAGCCGAAGGTCTCGCTCTCCCACAGGGTGGCCATGATGGCCGAGCAGTTGACCGCCACGAACGGCCCCCCGGAGCGGTCGCTCATGTCGTGGATGGTGCGCGCGATGAGCTCCTTGCCCGTCCCCGACTCGCCCGTGACGAGCACCGTGGCGGCGGTGGACGCGACCTGCTCGATCAGGGCGTAGAGCTGCTTCATGGGCTCCGCCTGGCCGATCATGTGGCCGAAGCGCCCCATCTCCTTGAGCGTGTCCTTCAGGCGCACGACCTCCTGCTGCATGTCGCGGCGCTCGACCGCCTGGCCCAGCACGACGCCCAGGCGCTGGGCGTCGATGGGCTTCTCCAGGTAGTCGTAGGCCCCGGCCCGCATGGCGGCGACGGCGGTCTCCACGGAGCCCTGGGCGGTAAGCAGAACCACCTCCACGTCGGGGCGCTCGGCCTTCACGCGGCCCAGGACCTCCAGGCCGTCCATGCCGGGCAGGCGCAGGTCCAGGAGGACCAGCTCGGGCTCGCGCTTGAGCACCGTCTCCACGGCCGTGGGGCCGTCGGCGGCCGTGAGCACGTCGTAGCCCATGGCCTCCAGGCGCATCCCCAGGGTCGTGAGGATGTTGGAGTCGTCGTCCACCAGCAGGACGCGGTGCCGGCTCACGGGCGGATCTCCAAAAGTCCGGCGGGGATCGGGCGATTCACGCGGGCACCTTCTCCGCCGGGGCGGTCCGCGCGGCCGGGTGCGCGGCGGCCGGGCTCAACGGCAGGGTGAAGCGGAACACGCTGCCGCCCTCGGGCGGGCACTCCACCCACAGGACGCCGCCGTGGGCCTCCACGATCCGGCGCGCGATGGGCAGGCCGAGACCGGTGCCGCGCAAGGCCGAGAGGGCGTGGGGCGCGAGCTGGTGGAACTTCTCGAAGATGGCCTCCCGCGCCTCCTCCGGGATGCCGGGGCCCCGGTCGGCCACCTCGCACACCAGGCGCTGGCCCTCGGGGCGCCAGGAGACGCGCACGGGGGAGCCCTCGGGGGCGAACTTGATGGCGTTGGAGATCAGGTTCGTGACCACCTGCCGGATGCGCCCGGGGTCGGCCTCCAGGGGCGGACCGGAGCCCCCCTCCACCACCAGGGCGATGCCCCGCTTCTCCGCCACGGGCGCCATCTCGGCCACCGCCGCGGCCACCACCGGGCCGAACCGGGTCTCGGTGCGGTTCATGTGGAGCATCCCCGCCTCCATCTTGGAGAGGTCCAGGAGCTCGTTGATGAGGCGCTCGATCTTCAGACAGTCCTCCTCCACGATGGAGAGCAGCTGCAACTGGCGCGAGGTCAGGCGCCCCGCCACGCCGTCCAGGAGGAGGCTGTTGGCCTCCTTGAGGGACGTGAGCGGCGTGCGCAGCTCATGCGAGATGTATGCCACGAACTCGTCGCGCACCTGGTCCAGGGCCGCGAGCTTGGCCGCCATGCGGTTGAACGAGGCGGCCAGGTCGCCGAACTCGTCCTCGGACGCCACGGGCACCTTGCGGTCGAAGATCCCCAGGGCGATCTCCTCGGTGGCGGCCTTCAGGCGCCGCACCGGCCGGGTGAACAGGGACGCCAGGCCCCAGGCCGCCGCGAGGCCGATCACCAGGGTGATGAGGCCCAGGGTGAGGGTGATGCCGACGATGTTCTCGGCCCGGGTGCGGGTCTCGGCCAGGTAGCGGTCCTGGGCCTCCCGGACCAGGGCGGACAGGCCGCGGAACTCCGCCGATACGCCGTCGATGAGGGCGGCCGTGGCCGCCGCCAGGGTCTCCGGGGCGGGCGGCGGGTCGGACCCCATGCGGGCCATGTTGGCCTCGACCTGGGCGGCGTAGGTGCCGTGGGCCTTCGCCAACGCCTCCAGGCGGGCGCGCTCGGCGTCGGTGCGAAGCAGGCCCGAGAGCTCCCCCACCAGGCCGTTCCACTCGGTGGTCTGGCTCTTGAACAGCTCGCCGATGGCGGGGCTGCCCACCACGTAGAACTTGCGCTCGTTGCCGGTCTGGAGGCGGAAGATCTCCTCCAGGGCGAACAGGTCCTTCTGGGCCGGGATGGCGGTTTCGACCAGGCCGCGGTAGTCGCCCATCAGGTGCAGGAGCGTGAGCGCGCCGCCCCCCGCGATGCCCACCAGGAGGGTGATCACCACGAGGTAGCTGCCGAAGAGCTTTTCCTTGAGTTTCAGCCGCATGGCGCGCGCTACGTCGGGACCGCCGGGAGCGTCGGGTGCATGGGGGGGCGGGCGCCCCGCGGGCAGGGCAAGGTACAGGAATCCGCCCGTGACTCCCGCCTCCCCTGGGTTTTCGGCCGCCGGGCGGGCCCGGCGTCGGGTGCCGCCGCTACTTGACGGTCACCTCGATCTCGTCGCTCACGTCCAGGAGGCGGTGGGACGAGCTGGCGCCCCACGCCTTGATCTTGTGCTTTCCGGACGCGAGCGGGCCCACGTTGAACGTGGGGCTCATCACGGCCTTGACGAACTCACCGTCGACGAACAGGTGGTAGTGGTCCACGCCGCCCCCCTGCTCCACCTTCACCTCGAGCGGGAAGGTGGCGTCGACCGTGGCGCCGTTCTCGGGCGATACGATCTTCACCGTGCCGGCGGCCCATGCGGTGCCGGCCAGCAGCAAAGGAATCACCACCGCCAATCCGAGCAACCTCTTCATTGAGTCACCTCTCTGGCTGGGTTGTACGACTCGCGGGATGCAGCCGCGCATCCTAGCAACCGGCGGGGGTGGAGTCAATTTGGACCGCGCGCGCCAAGGGCGCGGGGCGTATGCAGGTCCGGGGTGGACCGGGGCGGGGGGGCGGCGGGGGGGCGGCGGGGGCCCTGCTAGATCACGCGGTCGTTGCCGCCGTCCACGGGGACCTGGGCGCCGGTGGTGTGGCGGAACGCCTCGCCGCACATCCGGGCGATGAGGGCCCCCACGTCGGCGGCGTGGATCTCGCTGTGCAAGAGGTTCTTGCGCTTGTACTGGTCCACCGTGAGGCCGTAGTGGGCGGCGCGGGCGGCGAGGACCTCGTCGGTCCAGACGCCCGTGTCGAACACCGCGTCCGGGTGGAGCATGTTCACCCGGATGCCGAACGGCGCCAGCTCCAGGGCCGCCACCCGCCCCAGCTGGGTGACGGCGGCCTTGGCGCAGC
>CAZGRJ010000109.1:0-7889 GCA_964528115.1 uncultured Nitrospirales bacterium | reverse complement strand
GGCGCCGGTGATCTCGCGGGGCATGTGCGGCGAGCGAATAGGGCCGGCCTAGGCCAACTAGCGAGCTTCCGCCAGTGCGACTAGCACCCCCTCCACCGTCTCAAACAAATCCCCCACCACCGGGTGAACGGTCAGACCGGGGCGCTCCAGGTGCATCAGGGGGGCGTCGGGGTCGCGGTTGAAGGCGATGATGTCGGCGCGGCCGCCCAGGTAGTCCACGTGCTGGGGGGCGCCGGAGATGCCGAGGGCGAAGAGCAGACGCGGGGTCACCTTCACGCCGGTCTGGCCGATCTGGTGCTCGGTGCCGAGGAGCCCCAGGCCCTGGGTGACCTTGCGGGTGGCGCCGAGGTGGGGCGTCAGGCCCATGTGGCGCAGGGCGTCCATGAGGCGGTGGGCCAACGCCAGGCCCTCGGGGGAGCCGGCGCCGAGGCCGATGTCCACGATCACCTCGGCGGTCGTCAGGTCGTCCACGGGCGGGCGGAAGGCGGCGTTCCAGTCGGCCTCGGCGGGGCGCAGCCCGGCGTGGGTCACGGCGAAGCCGGCGGCCTCCGGTAGCCCCTCGAACGCGGCGGCGGCGCCGGCCGTGGCCCACAGGGGGGATTCGGCGGGAATCCGCAAGGAAGCGCGCAGGCGCTCGGCATAGGCGGGGCGGGTCAGGACGAGCGATTCGCCCTCGGCGGCGAGGTCCGTGACGCCCGTCCACACGGCCGCGGGCCCGCCCTGGGCGCCGGCGGCGTGGGCCAACGCGGCCTCCCACCCGGCGGGGGCGAGGACGCGGGCGGGCACGGTGGCGCGGCCCGGGGTGCGGCCGACGGCCTCGGCCACCATGCGGCGCCCGGCGCCGGAGAGGGCGCCGGAATCCGCCACGACGACGGCGTGGGCGGCGGCGAGGCCCGCCTGGCGCGCGAGCCCGGCCAGGGCGCGGACGCCGTCCTCCGATCCCACCAGCAGGGCGTGGGCCGGCACGTCCAGCGCGGCGCCCAGACGCGCGGCGGCGGCGAAGGCGGCCACGGCGACCTTGGCGTCGTGGGGCTCGGCCACGGTCCAGACGCGCTTGCCCCGGGGCAGCGGGGCGGATTCGGCGAAATCCCCATCGAAGGTTGGCGCAGCGAGGCCCCGGGCGGCCTCGGCGAAGTCGCGCACCAGCTCCGCGACGGCGGCGACGTCCGTGGCCTGCTCGCGGGCCGATTCCGCCGCCTCCACGTGGGCGAAACGGAGCGTGCCGACGGCCTCCCCGCCGGGCGCCTCGGGGATGGTCGCCCCGGCGGTGCGGGCGTGGCCCACCAGGGTGGGGCGCAGGCGCTCCGTCGTGCCCGTCAGCGCGAGGACGCCCTTGCGGTCCAGGTCGGAGAGGGTCTCGGGGGCCAGGTCGGCGGCCGTGTCCACGGGCACGCCGAAGCGCCCGGCGAGGAAGGGCCCGAGGGGCGTGTCGGTGTCGGGGCAGGTACTGCCCAGGAGGATGCGGTCGGCCCGCGCGGCGGGGGCCAGGTCGGCCAGGGCCTCGGCCCAGGCGTGGAGTGTTGCGGCCGTGGGCAGGTCGAGCAGCGTGGCGCCGTCGGCCCCGGCGGCGAGGGCGTCGCGCAGGGCACGCAAGCCGTGGGCGCCGCCGCAGGCGATGGCGTGGACGCTCACCGTGGACGCGCTGCGGGCCTTCAGGGCGAGGGCCCGGGCGAGGGCGTCCTCGTCGGCCGGGTTGATGCGCCAGACCCGCTCGGCCGGTGCGCCGTCGGGGCCCAGGCGCGGGCGCGGCGCGGGGACGGCGACGGGGCGCAGGAGGCAGGCGAGGGCGACCTCGGCGGGGGCCTCGGCGGGCGCCGGCGCGGCGCCGACGGTGGGCTCCATGGCGGCGTCGGCGGCCACGGCGGCGGCCGGGTAGCGGCTGTCCAGGGCGGCCTCGCGCCCGCGCAGGTAGCGGGCCTCCTGGATGCCCATACGCTCCAGGCACTGGGCGGCGGCGCGCTCGGCCACGGCGAGGAGCGGGTCGGTGTAGGCCGCCCCCAGGGTGTCGCGGCGCTCGCGCAGCCACCCGGCGCGGTAGAGGGTGCAGTCGAGCAGGTAGATCTCGCCCGCCATTTCGGCCAGGGGGAAGAACGCGGTCTGCATGGCGGCGTCCTGCCACACGGCGTCGCCCACCCGGTCCACCGCCTCGGCCAGGTGGTGGCGCAGGCGGCCGCGCCAGGCGGCGAGGAGGCCGGCGAGGTCGTCGCCGGCGGGGGCTTCGGGCACGGGCCAGTCGGGCAACAGGCCGCACAGTTCTTTAAGGATCAGGAAGCGCTGGACCTCGTTGGTGCCCTCGTAGATGTTGAGGATGCGGGCGTCGCGGCGCATCTTCTCGAGCAGGCGGTCGGCGGTCTGACCGACAGGGCCGCTCAGGGCCTCGACCCGGTCCAGGGCCTCGTGCAGCATCTCGGAGCAGGCGTACTTCGCGATGGCGCTCTCCAGGCGCACGGAGCGCGTGGCGTGGTTGTCGAAGCGCCCGATCAGGTGGCCGCACATGGACTCGTTGGCGAACAGGCGCGCGGCCACCTCGGCCAGCAGCCGGTCGCGGGCCTCGGCGGGGGGCAGGTTGGCGAGGGACTCGGCGAGCAGCCGGCGGGCCATGGTGACCCCGGCGACGGCGAGGCCGCAGCGGCCGACGTTGAGGGTCTCCAGGGCGTTGACCTGGCCGTGGCCCTCGTAGCCGATGACGCACTCGCGCGGGACGCGCACCCGGTCGATGGAGAGCTCGTTGGTGGGCGAGCCGCGCTGGCCCATCTTGTCCTCGTCGCGCCCGACGATGAGGCCTTCCGCGTGGCGGTCCACCATGAGGCCGGTGACGCCCTCCTCGGTCACGACGTACATGGCGAACTGGGTCGCCACGCGCCCGTTCGTGATCCACATCTTGGCGCCGGTCACCTCGTAGAAGGCGTACTCGGGGCCGCCGGGGCCCTGCCGGATCTGGGCGATGTCGTGGAACGGCAGGGCCTCGCCGCCGATCCGGACGGTGCGGACGCCGGTGTCGTCCGAGTAGTCGTAGTCCGCCGTGGAAATGGCGCCGAGGGCGCCGTCGGAGAGGCGCAGGGCCATGCCGAGGTCCTGGTGGACGATCCGGTCGGCGTCCAGGAGGAAGCGCTCCTTTCCGTCGATCTCGAAGCGGTAGCGGCCCTCGTCGACCTCCGTGAGGGGAGCGCTCTTCAGGCGCGCCGTCGTCGTCACGCCGCCCGAGTCGGAGCCCGCGCCGGGCTCGGTCAGGGCGAAGGCCGACACGGCGCCGTGGCCGAGGGCCCGCAGGAAGAACTGGGCGGCGCGCTCGCGGCGGGGGACCTCCTCCAGGGCGGCGGCGATGGTTTCGGGCAGCTCGGCGAACTTCTCGCGGGCTTCCCTGAGGCCGGAGGCGAAGGCCGGGAAGTCGCGCCGACGTCCGGCCAGGGCGGCCTCGTAGAAGGTCTTGAGGAAGCCCTGGGCCAGGTACTTCGCGACCCGCGTGCGGCGCAGGGTGGCCTCGACGGTCTCGACGAGGCGGGTGAAGTCGCGCTCCAGGCGGGCGGGGTCGGGCCGGTCCAGCTGGGCCACCAGCGCGTCCAGGCCCTTGCGGACCTGCCCCAGGCGTTCCGGCTCGCGCGCCAGGTCGCCCAGCTCCCTGGCGACCAGGGGCAGCTCCTTTTCCAGCGAGATGAGGGCGGGCGTGGTGCCGATGCTCGTGCTCGCCATGATGAGCAGCGACAGGGAGGCGTCGCCGTAGCGCATGGCGCCGGAGACCAGCAGGTAGTAGTCGATCTTGCGCCAGCCGAGGCCGTCCAGCTCCGCCGGGACCACGGTGGCGAGGAAGCGCTCGCTGGCGTAGCCGTCCAGGATGTCCTGGGGGATCGCGTGCAGGCGCTCGACATAACGCTCGTAAGGGCCGCCGTCGTCCGGCGCTCGGGCGCACCGGGTACGGAACCAGTCGTAGCAGTGCTTCCAGCGCTCGCGCAGGGAGGGATCGTGGAGGAAGACCTCGGGGACCACGCGCGGGGCCGTGTCCGCCTTCAGGAAGTCGCCGGAGGCGTAGGGGTCGTCCAGGGCGATGAGGGCGTCGTATCCCAAGTCGAGGGCCACGGCGGCGCCCTCGGGCATCTCCGGCAGGTGGGCGGTGGCGAAGGGGCCCTTCTGCTGCTCCTCGGCGGCGCCCCGGGCGGCCAGGTCCAGGGCTTCGTCGAGCAGGACGGAAATGGCGGCGGCGCGCCCTTCCACCGGGCGGCCCGCCTCCAGGTCCTCGTGGGCGGCGGTGAGCAGGTGGAAGGTGCCCAGGACCAGCGCCAGGGCCTCGCGCGAGGCGATCACGGTCATCCCCAGGCGGTCCACCTTGGCGGCGAGCGCCTGCCAGCGCTGGACCACCGGGCGCAGGGGGCCGTCGGCGAGGGCGGCGAGGTCGGCCGTGTCTCCCATCAGGCGGGCGGCCAGGGGCAAAGGCGTGTCGGCCCCGCGCCAGCGCGACGCCAGGGCCCGGCCGGCGTCGCAGCCCGGGGCGAGGAAGCCGAACACGGCGGCGTCGCGGTAGAAGCGCGACAGGAGGTCGTCCTCCGAGTAGCCCGTGCCGCCGAAGGTCTGCCCGGCGTCGTAGGCCATCCGGCCGTTCACCGGCGAGAAGGCCATGGCCGCCACGGCCGCCGCCAGGGTGCCGCCGCCGGGGGTGGCGAGCAGCCGGGCGAGCAGGTCGCGCCACGCCAGGGTGCGGGCGACGAGGAGCTTCACGGCGCCGAACTTGGCCACGCCGTCGCGGCCCGCCGGGTCGCGCATCTGGCCCGGGAACTGGACCCGCCCCTCGGCCTGCTCGATGGCCCGGCGGGTGAGGTAGTCGCCGGCCCCGAGGGCGATGGCGGCGTAGCCGAGGGAGACGAAGGGGCGGTGGCCGTCGGGCACGGGCTTCACGGCGTCGGAGGGGAGCGTCAGGTCGAAGGTGATCGTCTCGAACCCGGCCGGGTGCAGGCCCCCGGCGGGGACCTTCCGGCGCGAAACGCCCCTTAAGTCCAGGGGGACCCGGTGGGCGAAGCCGCGGTGGACCAGGACCAGGTGATCCGCCAGGCGGGCGGGCACCAGGGGGAGGGTGCCGCGCACGTGCACGCCCCCATCGCCGGCTTCGAACGCCAGGCCCGCGCCGTCCACGGCGGCGCCGTTCGCCTCGCCGGTGAAGCCCCGGGCGGCGACGTGGGCGAGGGCCAGGATCGCCACCCCCGGGTGGATCGCGCCCCAGGCCCGCAGGGCGTCGCGGGTGGCGGCGGGGAAGGCGGCGTCGGGGCCCGGCGCGGGCAGCTCGGCGAAGCGGGCCGCGAGGTCCCGGGCCGCCGCGTCGTCGATGCCGTCCCGGTCCCACTCCTTGACGATCCGGTCGGGGAACGCCGCCCGCAGGGCCGCCTCGTCGTCCCGGGCGACGCCGGGTGCGGGCATCGCGGCCAGGTCGGGCCGGGCCGCGGGGTCACGGCCGATCACGGCGCCCAGGTCGTCCAGGACCGTGTCGCGAAGGCGGCGGGCCGACGCGACGGCCTCGAACAGGTCGCCCGCGCGGACCCGGTGGAGGAAGCGGTCCGCCTCCTCCGCCAGGGCCTCGGCCAGTACCGCGAAGGGCGACTCGGGCATCCCCGCCACGATGGGGAGCGTGTTCACCTCCGCCCCCAGCAGCTCGGCCCCGAGGGCCCGCAGGCGGTGGACGGCGGCTTCGCCCACGCGGGCGGGCCAGTCGGTGCGGGTGGCGTCGGCCGCCGGGGGGACGTTCTCCACCGCCACGAGGAACGCCCCGAGGGCGTTGCGGGCGCGCCCGGCCTGGGCCGCCAGGGCGTTCACGGCGCGGGCGTGGCGCTCCCCCGCCAGCAGGTCGGCGGGCAGGGGCGGCACCGTCTCCACGGCCGGGGCGTGGGGCGGGGCGTCGGGGGCCGGGGCGGCCACGTCGAGCGCGGGCGTTTCCGGACGGTAGACGAGGCGGTGCTCCGTGTGGCGGCCCCAGCGGACCAGGGACGGCTCGGACTGCCAGCACGACTCGCACTTAATGCAGTTCTCGTGGTTGACCGTGACCACGCCGTGGCCCGAGAGGGCGGGCTCGAAGGCGTACACCCCGGCCGGGCAGACCGACCAGTAGGGCGCCTGGGCGAGGTCGCCGTGGTGCGCGAGGCCGTCCGGCCAGAGCACCCGGATGTGGGAGCGGTCGCCCTCGGCATAGGTATTCGTGGCGAGGCGCGCGGCCATGTCGAGCCCCTTTGCCCCCTCCAGGTCGCGGCGCTTGCGGACCCGGTCGTTGTCGCGCCCCACCGCGTCCATGAGTAGGCGCTCGGCGCGCACGCGCAGGACCTTGTAACGGAACAGGTCCATCATCGCGCTTAAAAGCGCCGCGACCACGGCCCCGAAGGCGATGCAGGCCACGAGCAGCATGTCGCCCAAGCGCAGGCTGCGCGACAGCGTCTCGGCGGCGGCGGCGAGGCGCTCCGGCACGGGGGTCTTGTCGTTGCGGTAGACCTCCGCCATGGCCAGGTTCAGGGCCGCGAGGCGGCGCCGCACGGGGCCCCGGAGCCCCAGGGGCAGGCGCGCGACGTCCCGGTCCTCGCCGGCCACCCGCAGGGTGACGGTCAGGGCGGCGGGCGGCTTCGCCGAGGGCCTGAGGGAGTTGCCGAGCCAGCGCAGGACGCACCGCGCCGAGAGGGCGCAGCCCGCGGCGGCGGACAAGCCCGAGGCGGAGAGGAAGCGGCGCGCGTCGCGCACCACGGCCGCCACCCGGCGGGGGGCGAGGTGGTCACGCAGGAAGCGGCCGAAGGTCCACCAGCGCCGGGGGGTGGACCGGGCGGCGGTGAGGTGGCGCGCCGCGCCGCAGACCAGGTCCACGCCCACGCCGAACAGGACGTCGGTCCCCTCCAGGTAGCCGGGCCAGTCGGCGAAGTGCTGGGCGTCCTTCCAGTAGCGGGTCTGGCGCAGGCGCTCCAGGTAGGCGGTGGTCAGGTTGCGGGTGTCGAACGGCCGACCCGCGCCGGCGAGGTCGCGGAACGCGCGGGCGAAGACGAGGCCGGTGGCGGAGGCGGGGCCGGTGAAGTTGGGGTACGGAAAGTCGGTCCCCAGGCCCGTGGCGGCGCCGCCCACGGCGAGGCCGTCCTCCACCAGGATGGGGGACTGGGTGATGCCGCCGGTGCGGATGAGCTTGGTGCCGAAGGCGGAGAGCGTCGCCCCCTCCAGGGCCTCGGCGATGCCGGGCAGGCCCGCGACGTAGTTCAGCAGGCGCTCGTGCTCGCCCCGGTAGCGCTCGGCCAGGTGCTTCAGGGGCGCCACGTAGCCCACGGAGAGGGAGGCGCGGTTCGTGTAGAGGAAGGCCCCCAGGTTGAGGCGCACGGTGCGCCCGCCGAGCTGGGCGTTGCGGACCAGGTACTCGTTGGCGGCGCCCTCGCCGGGGGCCAGGGAGAAGCGGCGGTCGATCTCGTCCGCATCCAGGGTGTAGACCGCCTTGACCCCCTGCATGAAGTCCGGGGCGTGGACCCGCTCCAGACCCTCGTAGCGGACGAGGTGGGAGGCGTCGCCCTCGGCCAGGAAGGTCACGTCGGCATAGGCCGGGCCTTGGCTCGTGTGGACGCCGACGACGCGCTCGCCGCGCCGGATCAGGGAGGTCACCGTCACCCCGGGCAGGTAGTGGGCCCCCAGGCGCCGGGCCAGGTCGGCGAAGTAGGGGTCGAAGGCGGGCCTGAGGACCGTGAAGCAGCCCTGGAAGGTGTCGGCGCCCGTGTGGGACAGGCCGACGAGGGTGTCGCCGTCGGTGGCGAAGAAGCCGCGCCGGACCAGCTTGCGCTCGAACGGCGCCACCTCCACGGCCCGGGGGCCGAAGGCGTCCTCGTGGGCGAGGTTTTCCGTGAAGTAGACGCAGCCGGACCAGTTCTCGGCCCCGGCGTAGGCCCCCGCCTCCA
>CAZGRJ010000108.1:4351-7939 GCA_964528115.1 uncultured Nitrospirales bacterium | reverse complement strand
TCTTCTACGTGTTCTTCCTGGACCTGCGCGGCATCGGCTCGCGGGTGCTCAAGGAGGCGCCCCGGGCGCTGCTCACGGGCGTGGTGCTGGTCGGCACCCTGGGGCTGAGCCGCCTGACCCTGTTCCTGCTGGGCGCCTTCACGGCCCAGTTCAAGACCGTGGACGCGGTGACCCTGGCCTACGGCGTGCCCATCGCCGCGGGGGCCATGCTGGTCACCCTGCTCCTGAACGTCCGCACGGCCCTGGTCTTCGCCATGATGGCGAGCATCCTCATGGGCCTGATGGTGCCCCAGGTCCCGCTGTACACCCTGTACGGCTTCGTGGCGTCGCTGGTCGCCATCTTCGCCGTGGCGAACTGCCAGCGCCGCTCCCAGCTCGCCCGGGCGGGCCTGTGGGTGGGCACGGCGAGCGCCCTGGTGGTGGCCGGGATCGACCTGCAGCAGGGCGCCGCCTGGCTCCCGGAGCGCATGCTCGACCTGCCCTTCGCCTTTGCCGGCGGCATCCTGGCCGCGGCCATCGTGTCGGCGGCCCTGCCGGTGCTGGAGGCGCTGTTCAACGTGGCGACCAACATCCGGCTGCTGGAGCTGTCCGACCTGAACGCGTCGCTCCTCCGGCAGCTGCTCGAGCGCGCGCCCGGCACCTACCACCACAGCATGATCATGAGCAACATGGCCGAGCAGGCCGCCAAGGCCATCGGCGAGAACGCCCTGCTCGCCCGCGTCGGGTGCTACTACCACGACATCGGCAAGATGTTGAAGCCGGGCTACTTCATCGAGAACCAGTGGGGCGGCGAGCGCAACATCCACGACCGGCTCACCCCCTCCATGAGCCGCCTGGTGCTCATCTCCCACGTGCGCGACGGCATCGAGCTGGGGCGCAAGCACGGCCTGCCGGAGGCGATCATCGACATGATCCCCCAGCACCACGGCACGCGCCTGATCAACTACTTCTTCCACAAGGCCAAGGAGCAGGCCCCCGAGCTGCCGGAGCCGCCGGAGGACAGCTTCCGCTACCCGGGCCCCAAGCCCCAGACCAAGGTGGCTGGTATCATCATGCTCGCCGACACCGTGGAGGCGTCCTCCCGGGTCCTGGACGACCCGTCGCCGGCCCGCATCGGCACCCTGGTGGAGAAGGTCGTCAACGCCATCTACCTGGACCAGCAGCTCGACGAATGCGACCTGACCCTGAAGGACCTCCGGCAGATCGCCGACTCGTTCGTGAAGACCCTCGTGGGCACCTTCCACCACCGCATCCAGTACCCGGGCATGGCGATCCCGAAGGCGGGGCCGGGCGAGCCGGCAACCGATGCCCGTCCTCCTGACCAACCGCCAGCGGCGCTTTCCCGTTGACGAGGCGCGCCTGACCGGCCTCGCGCGGGCCTGCCTGGCGCACCTGGACCTGAGCGCCGCCACCCTGAGCGTCCTGCTGGTCAACGACCCCGCCATGCGGGCCCTGAACCGCCGCCACCGGGGGGTCTCGCGCACCACCGACGTGCTCTCCTTCCCGCAGTACGAGGGGCGGCCGGAGACACAAACGCCCGGTGGCCCGGCCCCGGAGCTGGGCGACGTGGTGATCTCCGTGGAGCGGGCCCGGGCCCAGGCCGAAGGCGCGGGCGTGACGCCCGAGGCCGAGCTGGCGCTCCTGCTGGTCCACGGGGTCCTCCACCTGATCGGCCACGACCACGAGCGCGGCCCCCGGGCCGCCGCCCGGATGGCCGAGGCCGAGCGCGACCTGCTGGAAAAGCTGGGGATTCGGACGTCCGGACTGGTCAGCCGGGCGGCGGGAGACGCGGCGTGAGCGAAGGCGCCGGGAGTGGTGGTTTCTTCGCCCGCATGGCCCGGGGCCTGACGCGCAGCCGGGCGGGTCTGGGGGACCGGCTCACCGAGGCGGCCGCCGGCAGGCGCGAGATCGACGCCGCGTTCCTGGACGAGGTGGAGGAGATCCTCGTCACCGCCGACCTCGGCGTCGCCACCGCCACCCGCCTGATGGACGCCGTGCGGGACGAGATCCGCTACACGCGCCTGAAGGACCCGGCGCGCATGTGGGAGATCCTGCGGAACTCCCTGTACGCCACCCTGCGCCGGGCCGAGGACGCCGCCCCGCCCCTGCACACCGACTTGAAGCCCTCGATTTTCCTCATGGTCGGCGTGAACGGCGTGGGCAAGACGACCACGATCGGCAAGCTCGCCGCGCGCTACCGGGGGGAGGGCAAGCGGGTGATCCTGTCGGCCTCCGACACCTTCCGGGCCGCCGCCGTGGCCCAACTGGTGGCCTGGGGGGAGCGCACCGCGGCCGAGGTGGTCCGCCACCGGGAGGGGGCCGACGCCTCCGCCGTGGCCTACGACGCGTGCGAGAAGGCCGTGGCCAAGGGCGCCGACCTGGTCCTGGTGGACACCGCCGGGCGCCTGCACACGAACGTCAACCTCATGGAGGAGCTGCGCAAGGTTCACCGCGTCATCGGCAAGGTGATCGAGGGCGCCCCCCACGAGGTCCTCTTGGTCCTGGACGCGAACACGGGCCAGAACGCCCTGGCCCAGGGCCGCACCTTCCTGGAGGCGGTCCCCGTGAGCGGCCTGATCGTCACCAAGATGGACAGCACCGCCAAGGGCGGCATCCTGGTGAACCTGGTGGAGACCCTGAAGGTCCCCGTGCGGTTCGTCGGGATCGGCGAGGCCCACGAGGACCTCACCCCGTTCGACCCCGAGGCCTACGTGGCTGCCCTCCTGCCCGGCTGACGCCCGGCCGGTCTCAGCAGCACTTTTGGGGCGCCCCGGTCGGGTCCCCCACCCAGAACATCCCGGCGTAGGGCGGCGCGGCGAGCCTGGCGGCCGTGTCCGTGCACACGTCCACCGCCTCGCCGCGCAGGTACACGTGGCCGTCGTCGTCCGTGACGCTCCGGGCCGGGCCCAGGTAGATGGCCTGCTGGCCCCGGAAGACGCAGGGCGACGCCCTCTCGTGGCGCCAGCCGCGGAAGGTGGTGCTGTAGAAGCGCACCCCCGCCGCCTCGCGCCACAGCGCCCCGCGCTCCAGGGTCACGCCGTGGAAGCCCGCGTTCTCGGCCGCCTCGGCGAAGGCCCGCTCGGTCATGGCGCCGGCCAGGCACGCGCCCCACAGGTCGCGGTCGGCGCGGACGGCCTCGGGGACGGGCCGGTCGGCCACGATGTCGGCGATGACGAACCGGCCGCCGTCCCGCAGGACGCGGCGGATCTCCCGAAACACCTTGGGCTTGTCCGTGGACAGGTTGAGGACGCAGTTGCTCGTGACCAGGTCCGCCGTGCCGTCGGGCACCGGCACGTCCTCCAGGTACCCCTTGGCGAAACTCACGTTCCCGTAGCCCAGGCGCGCCGCCACCTTGGCGGCGTTCGCGGTGGCGGTGGCGAGCATCTCGTCGGTCATGTCGATGCCGATCACCCGGCCCTCCGGCCCCACCCCGGCGGCGGCGATGAAGCAGTCGATGCCCCCGCCGGACCCCAAGTCCACGACCGTCTCGCCGGGGCGGGGGGCCGCGGCGGACATGGGGCTGCCGCATCCGAACGAAACTGCCAAAACCTCCTCCGGGATGTGGGCGAGGTCGTCCGGGTCGTGGGC
>CAZGRJ010000108.1:0-4251 GCA_964528115.1 uncultured Nitrospirales bacterium | reverse complement strand
GCCCCCGCCCGTGTCGTCCGGGGGCGTTTCCCCGCCCGCCGCGTTGTCGTACCCGTCGGTCATGCACGCGCCTCCGCTCGAAATGGATGGTGTCACGCCGCACCGTGCGGCCCGATGCGGCGTACCCGCATTCCCCCAAAATGCATGATGCGCATGGACTTGACAGCGCCTCGGGCGCGACCTACCGTGTGTGCCGGCTTTCGCACCCGCGCCCCATCCACACCCGCGTAACCCATGGCCGTCCTTCGCAAAACGCCGTCCGTCATGATGGGCTTCGTGTTCGGCGGCGCCCTGTTCGGGGGCGTGCTCGCCGAGGCCCTGCGCCACTTCTCGTCCGAGGGGCTGCTCCGGGACGTCTTCCTGAAGGGCTACGGGATCGGGATCGACCCGCCCTTCACCCTGGACCTGCACCTGATCACGGTCACCCTCGGGTTCACCGTGGACATCAACCTGTTCGTTCTCCTCGGGGCCCTGACGGGCCTCTTCCTCTTCAAGCAGGCCTGACCGGCGTTCAGGCGGCCCCGGCGGCCAGGGGCTCGTCGGCGTCCGCCCGCAGCTGACCGCAGGCCGCCAGGATGTCGCGGCCCCGCGAGCGGCGCACGAAGGTCGCCACGCCGGACGCCTCCAGGCGCGCCTTGAAGGCGTGCACCGCCTCGTCGTCGGGGCGGGCGTAGGACGCACTTGCGGGCACGCCGGGGATGGGGTTATAGGACATGAGGTTCACCTTGCAGCGGATGCCGTGCACCATCTTGACGAGGCGCTTCGCGTCCGCCGGGGTGTCGTTCAGGCCCCGGATCAGCATGTACTCGAACAGGATGCGGCGGCGCGGGGGCACGGGGTAGTCCCGGCACGCCGCCAGCAGGGTCTCCAGGGGCCAGCGGCGGTTGATGGGGATCAGCTCGTCGCGCAGGGCGTCCGTGGTCGCCGCCAGCGACACGGCCAGGTTCACGTAGGGGGCGCGGCGGCCCAGCTCGGCCATCTTGGGGACGATCCCGGCCGTGGAGACCGTGACCCGGCGCGGCGCCAGGTGGATGCCGTCGCCGTCGACGAGGTGCTCGATCGCCTGGACGACCGCGTCCAGGTTGGCCAGGGGCTCCCCCATGCCCATCATCACGAGGTTCGTGATGGGCGGTTCGTTCCCGGTCATGCGCCGGACCTGGAGGTACTGGTCCACGATCTCCCACGCCGCCAGGTTGCGCCTCAGGCCCCCTTGGCCCGTGAGGCAGAAGCTGCAGTTGAGGGCACAGCCCGCCTGGGTGGAGACGCACAGGGTCACCCGGCGCGGCTCGGGGATCCAGACCGACTCGATGGTCTCGCCGTCGTCCAGCCGGAACAGGAACTTGCGGGTGCCGTCCGCCGAGGCCGTGTCGCGGACCACCTGGATGGACGGCAGCGCCGCCCGTTCCTCGAGCGTCTGCCGGGTCCGGGCGGAGAGGTCGGTCATGTCGGCGAACCGCTCCGCGCCGCGAAAGTAGATCCAGCGGTAGAGCTGGCGGGCGCGGTACGGGCGCTCCCCCAAATCCGCCAGGAAGGCCGCCAGGCCCGTCCGGTCGAGGGCCTTCAGGTTCACCGGTTCCATGGGAATGCACATTATCACGGCCCCACGGACCCGGAAAGGGTCGTAAGATGCCGTAGGATTAAGCAGGCGACCGGGCGGCGCCGATAGGACGCCGAAGGAGGGCTTCAGGCACCCCTGTGTCGGGCGGCGGACCCCGTCCCGGTGCCACAATGGCAAGGCCGGCATGGGTCAGCGACCGCACATCCTCGTCATCGATCCGGCCCCCTCCCGGGAGGGCCTCGTCCGCCGCCTGGAGGTCATGGGGGCGGCCTGCACCGTCGCGCGCGGCCTGCACGACGCCATGGTGCAGTGCATCATCCGCAACCCGGCCGTGATCGTGGCCGACCTGAGCGTGCCCGGCGGCGCCGGCCGCGAGTGCCACCGCCGCCTGTCCGCCATCCCGCACCTGCGGGCGGCCCCGTTCGTGACCGTGGGGGAGGGCGGCGACCTGCCCCCGGACGCCGACGTCCACGCCGTGGCCGAGCGGGTCGGCACCCTCATCGCGCCGTTGCTTGAGCCGACGCCGGCCGGACCGGAGCCCCAAGCGGCTCCACCCTTCGCGCCACCCACCGCGCCGGAGCCGGAGCCCGTCCCGGAGCCGGCCCCGCCGCTGCCTCCGCGGCCGGCCATGCCGCCGGCGACTGCCATGCCGTCTCCCGCGCCCGCGTTCTCGGACCTCTCCGCGGCCCTGGCCCGCCTGCGCCAGGGCGGCGCCGACGCCACCGTCGCCGTGCGCGCCTCCGACGGCCGGGCGGGGGAGGTGATGGTCCGGGCGGGGGTGCCGTTCCACGCCGTCACCGTGGACGGCAAGGTGGGCCTGGACGCCCTTTCGGCCATGGATACCTGGCCCGAGCCCGTGGTGGAGGCGGGTCCCGCGCCCCGGCCCGAGACCCCCACCACCCTGGCCGCGGACCCGTCCCACGCGCCCGGCCACGCGCCCGGTTTCCCCGGCCCCGCCGGTGAGGGCGTGGGCGGCCCGCGCAAGGCCCCCACCGCCGAGCGGGTGCGCGACCTCCTGGCGGAGCTGGAGGCGGTGGGCGTGTTGCGACGCGAGGAGACCCGCAAGGACGCGGAGGCGGGGCCGTGAGCGCGGCCCTCGGCGGCAATGCGGGGACTTCGGGGACCGGCAGCCGGCTGGTCCACGCCGTCCTGCTGGGCGGCGACGTGGAGGCCCTCGCGTGGGTGCCGCGCCTGTTCCGCGACCCCCAGATCAACCTCGTCGGCCTGGTGCCCACCCACCCGGCCGACCTGGTACGCAACCTCGCCGGCCACGGCTACGCCCTCGCCGACCCGAGCCCCCTCACCCTCCTGGACGGTATGGCGGACCTGGCCGCACTGCCGCGCCTGGACCTGATCATCGACACGACCCTGGACCCGAGCCAGCTGCGCCGCCTGGCGGACGCCGGGCTCGGAGACGTGCCCCGGGTCAACTCCGCCGCCCTGGAGCTGCTCCTCGCCCGCCCCGCGTCCGGCGCCGCCGCGAGCCCGGCCGACCGGGGCCTGTTCATGCAGCGCCTGACCAAGGAGATCGGGCGCGCCTACCGCCACGGCCGCACGTTGGGGCTGGTCCTCGTCGACATCTCCGGCAACGGCCCCGGCGCCCCCCTGGCCGACGCCGACGTGGAGCGCCTGGCCCAGGCCATCGAGCAATCCCTGCGCCTGGAGGACCAGGTCGCCTACCTGCCCCACGGCCAGTTCGCCGTCCTGTTGCCCGAGACCGGCGACGCCACGCACCACGTGGCGGACCGTTTGACTTCGAATCTGGCCGCTCTTAGAATCCGCCCGGGAGCGCGGGCGCACACGCGGACGCAGGCCCCCGGGCCGCCCGGCAAGCCCGCCGGACCGGTGCTCCGGCTGTCGGTCGGCTGGAGCTGGTTTCCGCACGACGCCAAGACCGCCCAGGCCCTGATGGACCAGGCCCGCGGCCGCAAGGGCCCGCCCACCGTCCTCGGGACCTGATTCCCGGGGGGCAGATTCGGGGCCGGGAGCCGCCCCCCTCGCGTCCCCGCCGACACCGAGCCGAAGGACCCCCGACCATGGACCGCATCGACCTGCTCGAAGCCAAGGTCAAGCAGATGATCGACCTGGTCCAGACCCTGCGCGACGAGAACGGCGACCTGCAGCGCCGCCTGGCCGAGGCCGAGGGGCGCCTGAAGTCGGCCTCCGACGAGCGCGTCGTCCTGGACCGGGAGCGCGACCAGGTGCGCACCCGCATCGAGCAGCTCCTGGGCGACCTGGAGGGCGTCGGCGTCCCCGGCGAAGCGGGCATGGGTGAAGGAGAGACGGGCGGCAACGGCGCCGGTCCCCACGAGGCGGAGGCCCACGGCGAAGAGGGCGAGGGAAGGCGGTCGCGCCGCTCGGCGGGCAACCCGGTGCTGCCGGGACTCACCTGACCCGTGACCGCGCCCCGCGCCCCGCGACCCTCCGCCACGCGCGTCGACATCTTCGGCCAGACCCTCACCATCAAGGGCGCCGCGGACGAGGGCTACACGCACAGCCTGGCGGCCTACGTCACCGCCCACATGGAGCGCCTGGCCCACGCCTCGCCCCTCACACCCTTGCCCCACGTGGCCATGCTGGCGGCCATGAACATCGCCCACGAGCTGTTCGCCCTGCGCTCCAGCGCCGACGCCCGCGAGGCCGACCTGGACCACCGCACCCGGGAGCTGCTCGACAACATCGACGCCCAGTTC
>CAZGRJ010000107.1:0-7976 GCA_964528115.1 uncultured Nitrospirales bacterium | reverse complement strand
AGCCCGTCCGGTGGTGGCTCTGCTTGTCCGCCTCCGAGCCGTGCCCGTAACCCCCGAACCCATAGGGCGGGAACTCCGTGGTCAGGGCCCGCGCGACCATGTAGACCATCCACGCGAGCAGGCTCAGTCCGACCACCGTCACAATCCATGCTCCGTAAGGCATTGGTACAACCCCCGTGCTGGCGGCGCGGCGACCCGCACCCGGATCGCGGCGCCGTGGTTCTTGTTCATCGACGGGTCGTGCGCGGTCGGCCCTGCATAGACGTGTAACCGCGCGGAGCCCGCCGATATGCCCGCACCGGGGCGGTCCGGGGTCGATTACACTGTCGGCCGTGCGCCGGGTCGATGCCATCGAGCCCTTCCGGGTGATGCAGCTGCTGGAGCGGGCCCGGGTGCTGGAGGCCGCCGGGCGGGACGTGGTCCACATGGAGATCGGGGAGCCCGACTTCCCGAGCCCCCCGGAGGCCGTGGCCGCCGCCCGCGCCGCCCTGGACCGGGGCGACGGCGGCTACGCCCCTTCCACCGGCCTGCCCGAATTGAAAAGCGCCCTCTCGGCCTGGTACCGGGCCACCTACGGCCTGGGTGTGGACCCGGAGCGCATCCTGATCACGCCGGGGGCCTCCGGGGCCTTCCTGGTGCTCTACTTGGTCCTCCTGGAGCCGGGCGAGTCGGTCCTGCTGCCGGACCCGGGCTACCCCTGCCAGCGCCACTTCGTGCGCTTGAGCGGCGGCGAGCCCGTCGCCGTGCCCGTGGGCCCGGACAGCCGCTACCACCTGGGGCCCGACGACGTGGCCCGGCACTGGCGCCCCGGCACCCGGGCGGCGGTGGTCACCTCCCCCGGCAACCCCACCGGCACCGTGGCGCCGCGCGCCCACCTGGAGGCCCTGGCCGCGGCCGTGGCCGGGCGGAATGGACGCCTCATCTCGGACGAGATCTACCACGGCCTGGTCTACGGCGGGGCCGAGGCCACCTGCGCCCTGGAGGTGGACCCCGGCGCCGTGGTGGTGAGCGGCTTCTCCAAGCGCTGGGCCATGACCGGCTGGCGGGTGGGGTGGATGATCGTCCCGGAGGACCTCGTCGACCCGTGCCGGCGGGTAATGCAGAACGTCTTCATCGCCGCCCCCACCCTGTCCCAGCACGCCGCCCTGGGGGCTCTCTCGGCCGACGCCGCCGTGGCCGCCATGCGGGCCGCCTACGACGAGCGCCGCCGCTACCTGCTAAAAAACCTGCCGGGGCTGGGGTTCACCGTCCCCGTCGTGCCGGAGGGGGCGTTCTACGTGTACGCCGGGGCGGAGGCCGTCACGGACGACAGCACGGCGTTCTGCGGCCGTCTCCTGGAGGACGCGGGCGTCGCCCTGACCCCCGGGGCCGACTTCGGCCGCCACGAGGCCCTGACGCACGTGCGCTTCTCCTACGCCACCGCCCTGGACCGCCTGAGGGACGGCCTGGACCGCATCCGCGCGTTTTTGCGGGGGTAGACGCGCCGCCCGGGCACGGGGCGGCGCGACCGGCGGCCCCCACGCCTCTATAATGAATCGGATGGCGGCATTCGACGACATCCTCGCCCGCGCCTTCCTCTCCGAAGACCCGCTCGAACGCTTCACGGCCCTCAGGGCCGAGGTGGACCACCGCTTGGCCGAGATCCGCGCCCAGAGCGACGCGGGGGCCCCGGGGCGGCGGATCGTGCGGCGCCTGACCCGCCTGGTGGACGAGCTGCTCACCGCCCTGTACGTCGAAGCCGCCTCCCGCCACCTGGGAGCGTCCGCCGGCCGCACCCGCGACCTGGCCCTGGTGGCCGTGGGGGGCTACGGGCGGGGGGAGCTGAACCCCTACTCGGACGTGGACCTCCTGTTCCTCTACGCGCCGGCCCGGGCGGACGCCGTCAAGGCGCTCTCGAGCGAGGTGCTCTACCCCCTGTGGGACCTGCGCTACGCCGTGGGCCACAGCGTGCGGACGGTGGCCGACTGCATCGATATCGGGGTCCGCGACCTGTCGGCCGAGACGGCCATGATGGAGTCCCGCCTCATCGCCGGCGACGAGGCCCTGTACGCCCGCTACCTCAAGGCCTTCGGCGCCAAGGTGGTGCGGCGGGACGTGTCGTCGTTCCTGTTCCGCAAGGCCGAGGAGCAGCGCATGCGGCACAAGCGCTACGGGGCCACGGTCTACCTGCAGCAGCCCAACGTGAAGGAGAGCCCCGGCGGCCTGCGCGACATCCACTACCTGATCTGGGCCGCCATCGCCCGGTACGGCACCGGCGACATGAAGGCGCTGGAGGAGCGCGGCCTGCTCGAGCCCCGCGACCACCGGGCGCTGGTGAAGGCCCAGGGCTTCATGTGGCGCATCCGCAACGACCTCCACTTCACCCACGGCAAGCGGGTGGACGTGCTCACCTTCGAGGA
The DNA here is from genome assembly GCA_964528115.1 of uncultured Nitrospirales bacterium. Taxonomy (GTDB): domain Bacteria; phylum Nitrospirota; class JACRHL01; order JACRHL01; family JACRHL01; genus CAZGRJ01. The sequence goes on along the minus strand of CAZGRJ010000107.1, from coordinate 5,577 downwards.
GCAGCTGCACCAGGCCGAGCGCTTCGGCTACCCCGACACGGAGCGCAGCCGCGGCGTGGAGCGGTTCATGCGGCGCTACTTCCAGTACGCCGCCAAGGTCAGCGACGTGAGCGCCCGCTTCGTGGAGCGCGCCAGCACCCCGTCGCGGGCCGGGGCCATCCGGCGCCGGCTGTTCGCGCGCAAGGTGGCGCCGTGCTTCACCCTCACCGACCGCGAGATCCAGGTCGATCCCGACAAGCTGGAGGCCTTCCGCAAGGACGGCAAGGCCGTCGTGACCCTGTTCCACCTGGCCCAGGTGTACGGCCTGAAGCTCGACCCCGACACGGTGGAGCAGATGAGCCACATGCGCATCAGCGGCCGGGAGCTGCGCTCTCCCGCGGCGTGCGAGGTCTTCCGCAGCATCCTCAGGTGGGACACGGGGGTCGGCGAGGCCCTCGTGCGCATGCACCGCCTGCGGGTCCTGGGGCGCATCCTGCCCGAGTTCGCCCGGGTGGAGAGCCTGGTGACCTTCAGCCAGTACCACAAGTACACGGTGGACGCCCACACCCTGGGGGCCATCGGGATCATGGAGTCCCTGCGCACGGCGGACGACATCTACGGCCGCGCCTACCGCGAGGTGCGGCGCAAGGACGTGCTGCACCTGGCAGTGCTCCTGCACGACGCCGGCAAGGGCCTGCCCCGCGACCACAGCGAGGTGGGGGAGGAGCTGGCCCGCTCGGTCGCCCAGCGCCTCGCCTTCAAGCCCGAAACCACGGAGCTGCTGGCTTTCCTGGTGCGCAACCACCTGATCATGAGCCACATCGCCTTCCGCCGCGACGTGTCGGACGACAAGGTGCTCACCCGCTTCGCTCACCAGGTGGAGTCGCCCGAGCGCCTCAAGATGCTCTTTGTCCTGACCCACGTGGACATCCGCGCGGTGGGCCCGGACACCTGGAACCAGTGGAAGGACGGCCTGCTCTCGGACCTCTACGCGCGCAGCCTCGACGTGCTCGCCGGGCGCCCCTACGTGGCGGACATGAAGAAGACCGTCGCCAGGATCCGGGAGGACGTGGCGGCCCGCTTCCCCCCCGCCGACCAGCCGTGGCTGGCGGAGCTCCTGGACCGGCTCCCGGGCCGCTACCTGACGGCCTACCCGGTGGAGGACATCTGCGAGCACCTGGGCCTCGTGCGGCGCCTGAAGGACCGGATGGTGCAGGTGGCCGTGCGGCCGCGCGAGGACGGCACCGCCGACATCACCGTGTGCGCCCGCGACAGCTTCGTGCCGGGCCTCTTCGCGCGCATCGCGGGCACCCTGACGGCCAAGGACCTGGACGTCCTCGACGCCCGCATCGCGACCTTCCGCGACGACGTGATCCTGGACGTGTTCACGGTCAAGGACCCCCAGTCCGGCGAGTTCATCGACCGCGGCCGGTGGGAGCGCATCCGCCGCTCGGTGCAGGACGCGGTGGAGGGCAAGGTGGCGGTGGAGACGATGTTCGCGGGGGGGCGTGGTCGCAGCCAGCACGAGGGGGTGCCGTTCTCCGACACCGAGCCCCTGGTGCGGATCGACAACGAGACCTCGGACTCGTTCACGATCATCGACGTCTTCGCCGCCGACCGCCAGGGGCTGCTCTACATGATCACCCGCACGATCGCCGAGCTGGGGCTGTCGATCTTCTTCTCCCGCATCGCCACCAAGGCCGACCGGGTGGTGGACGTGTTCTACGTGAAGCGCAGCGGGGGCGGGAAGGTGACCGACGAGGGCGAGATCGACACCGTCAAGGGCCGGATCATGCAGGTGCTCACCGAGCACCACGGCGTGGAGGCGTAGTTCAGTCTTCCCACCCGCGCTGGGCCCGCTGGCGCAGCAGGTGGTCGCACAGCACCAGGGCCACCATGGCCTCCACGATGGGCACCGCCCGGGGCAGGACGCACGGGTCGTGCCGCCCCTTGGCCTTCAGGGTGACGGCGTTGCCGTCCTCGTCCACGGTCTCCTGGGGCGTTCCGATGGTGGCGGTGGGCTTGAAGGCGGCGGCGACGAGGATGTCCTCGCCGTTCGAGATGCCCCCCTGGATGCCGCCCGACCGGTTCGTGCGGGTGCGCACCCGCTCCCCCTCCATGTAGAACGGGTCGTTGTGGGTGGCGCCGGTCAGGTACGTGCCGGCGAAGCCCGAGCCGATCTCCACCCCCTTGCAGGCGGGCAGGCTCATCAGGGCCTTGGCGAGGTCCGCGTCCAGCTTGTCGAACACCGGGTCCCCCAGGCCCGGCGGCACCCCCCGGGCCACGCACCGCACCACGCCCCCCAGGGAGTCGCCGTCCTTGCGCGCCCGCTCGATGCGTTCGGCCATGCGGGCGGCCACGGCGGCATCGGGGCAGCGCACCGGGTTCGCCTCGACCTGGGCCGGGGTCACGGCGGTCGGCTCGACCTCGGCCTGGAGGTCCTGGACCCGGTCCACCCAGGCCAGGATCTCCACCGGGTGGTGGTGGGCCAGAACCTTCTTGGCCACGGCCCCGGCGGCCACGCGCCCGACGGTCTCGCGGGCCGAGGCCCGGCCGCCGCCCAGCCACGTCCGGAAGCCGTACTTGGCCTGGTAGGTGTAGTCGGCGTGGGAGGGGCGGTAGATTCGGGAAAACTCGGCGTAGGCGGCGGGGCGGGCGTCCTTGTTGCGGACGAGCACGGCGATCGGCGTGCCGAGGGTGCGCCCCTCGAAGGTGCCCGAGAGGATCTCGCAGGTGTCCGGCTCGTCGCGGGGCGTGGTGAGGACGCTCTGGCCGGGTCGGCGGCGGTCCAGCTCGGCCTGGAGGTCCGCCTCGGTGAGCGGGAGCCCGGGCGGGCACCCGTCGATGGTCACCCCCAGGCCCCCTCCGTGGGACTCGCCCCAGGTCGCGATCCGAAACAGGCGCCCGAAGCTGCTACCCACGGGCGGGGGGCCGGGTCATCGTCCGCCGACCCTAGGGCAGGACGTTGGCAAGGGCCTTGACCAGCCGCTCCTGCAGGGCGGGGTCGGCCTCTTCCGGGCCCAGGTTCAGCTTGCTGACGTAAGTCACCAGCCGGTTCTGGTGGTAGAGGAAGTCCTCGTTCGTCACCGCGCGCTGCTCCTCCTCGCTGCCGCCGCGCGAGGTGCCCGCGTCGAACCCGCCCATGCCGGCCGCGCCCGAGTGGCTCATGGTCTGCTCGTCGCCGGAGCGGCGGGTGGTGCGGACGCCACCCTCGACGCGCTCGCCGATGCGCACGTCCACCACCGCGTCGAACTCGCGGATCTTGTTGCGGTTGGCCAGGGTGTTGAACAACAGGCCCGTGGCGGCCGCGCCGACCACGGCGCCCTCGCCGGTACGGCCGGACTGGTGGCCGATGATGCCGCCCACGATGCCGCCGCCGATGCCCGCCGCCATGGTGGCGCGGCCGCCGTCCACGCGGGCGTTCTCGCCGTAGTAGCGGATGTCCCCGGTCAGGATGTACTGGGCGTCGTCGATGTTGCGGGTGATCTTGTAGCCCAGGTCCTCGAGGGCGTGCTGCACCTCGTGGTTGATGTCCAGGTTGGAGCCGGAGCTGTCACGAATTCGCACGAAGGCGACCATCTTGTCCTGGCCGACGATGCGCAGGTTGGGCTGGGGGTTGAGCCAGCGGGTCTCCTGCTTGAGCTTGGCCTGGTCCGGGTCCACGGCCTTGACCGTGCCGACGTAGGCCTTGTCCATGGCCGCGCAGCCGGCGGCGAAGGCAAGCACGACGGCGGCCAGCAGGGTGACGGGGGTGCGAAAGCGGGTCATGCCCAGGTACCTCCTGCGGAGTGGGGACAACACGTCACGGGCGACATGTCATTGTATGCAAAAGCGCCCGACTATAGAAGCAAGGGACCCCCGGCGCGAAACGGGGGGCGGGGGTATAATGGAACAACCCGCGGGTGCGCCCCCTCCGGCGCGGCCCGCGCCACCTTGCAGGAGAACGACATGACACCCATCCGCAACATCGCGGCCGGCGCGACAATGGCCCTGGCCCTGCTCGCCTTCGCGGCCGGCCCCGCGGCCGCCTGCGGCCCTGAGGAGATGCACACCCACTTCGGCACCGTGGCCAGCCTGGATACCACGGCCGGCACCGTGACCATCGTGGACGCCTCCACGGGCAAGCTGATCACCTTCCAGGCCACGTCGGCCCAGCTGGCGGGCCTCGCGCCCAAGGCGCACGTGTCCGTCCACTACGCCGAGGCGGACGGCGGTACGCTGGTGGCCCAGGAGATCAAGGTCTAGTTGGATTGCCCGGGGCTCGGCGGGGTCTTGACGGCCCCGCGGCCCCGGCGCTTCCGGCCGCAGGCCGGCAGCTTTTTCGCCCCCCGGCGTTCCGGGGCTAGGCCGCGAGGTCGGTCAGGCGGAAGCGGGTCACGTCCACGAGGCCCCGGTCCGTCAGCTTCAGCTCCGGGATCACCGGCAGCGCCAGGAACGACAACGTGATGAACGGCGCCCTGGGCTTCACCCCCAGGCGCGCCGCCGCCTCGCGCAGTTCGTGATCGCGGGCGGCCACCTCCTCCGCAGGTTCCTCCGACATCAGGCCCGCCACGGGCAGCGCCAAACGCGCCTCCACGCGCCCGTCCACCACCACCGCGAACCCGCCCCCCATCTCCGTCAGGGCCGCGACGCAGGCGGCCATGTCGGCGTCGTCCGTCCCGACGACCACCAGGTTGTGGGAGTCGTGCGCCACGGACGAGCCCATCGCCCCGCGCTTCAGGCCGAAGCCCTTCACGAGGCCCAAGCCCACGTTGCCCGTGGCGTGGTGGCGCTCGATCACGGCGAGCTTGAGGATGTCCCGCCCCGGGTCGCTCACCACGCAGCCGTCAGTCACCTTCACGGTCTCCACGAGGCTCTGGGTGACCAGCTGGTCCTCGGTGAGGCCGATCACCCGGGCGCGCCTGCCCTCCAGGGGCATGCGGAAGCTGTCGGGCGAGACGGGCCCGGTGCGGATGCTCTTGTAGACCGACGGATCGCTCCGGCGCGGCACCTCCACGCTCAGGCGCCCGCCCAGGACCACGGGTTGGCCGTGGCGGATCACCGTGTCCACCCGGAAGCCCTTGAGGTCGTCCACCAGGACCACGTCCGCCTTGTAGCCCGGCAGGACGGCCCCCAGGTCCTTGCGGCCGAAGGCCTCGGCGGCGTTGATGGTGACCATTTGCACCGCCCGCACCGGGTCCAGGCCCAGGCTCACCGCCTTACGCAGGGCGTGGTCCATGTGGCCGTTCGCCACCAGGTCGTGGGGGTGGGTGTCGTCCGAGACCAGGAGGCAGCGCCGGTAGTTGCCGTCCGTGACCACGGGCAGCAGCGCCTCCATGTTCTTGGCCGCCGAGCCCTCCCGGATCATCAGGTACATCCCGAGCCGCAGCTTCTCCAGGCCCTCGGCGGCGGTGGTGCACTCGTGGTCGGAGCGGATGCCGGCGGCGGCGTAGGCGACGACGTCGGGCCCCGACAGCCCCGGGGCGTGGCCGTCCACGGGCACCCCGCGCTCCCGGGCCGCGGCCAGCATGCCCATGGCCATCGGGGCGGCCCCCAGGACGGCCGGGACGTTCATCATCTCGGCCAGGCCGATCACCCGCTCCCAGCCCAGCAGCTCGC
>CAZGRJ010000106.1:1945-8048 GCA_964528115.1 uncultured Nitrospirales bacterium | reverse complement strand
TGCGGGCGGCGAAGATGCGGTGGTGGTGGGGGCAGTTCATGGGCTTGAGGTAGTACGTCTCCTTCACCGAGCCGCCCTCCCCCTCCTCCTCCAGCTGCATGGGGGGGAACATCTCCTTCTGGTAATAAGGGAGATGGCCCGACAGGTGGTAGAGGTTCTCCAGCGTCACGTGGGGCGTGGCCACGCGCTGGTAGCCGGCCTTGAACTCCTCCTCCTTGGCCAGCTTCTCCAATTCCTCGCGGATCGCCGTCCCGGCGGGGAGCCACAGGGGGAGCCCCAGGCCGATCTCCGGGTCGATGGCGTAGATGTCGAGGGCGGGCCCGAGCTTCTTGTGGTCGCGCTTGAGGGCCTCCTCGTGGCGCCGGACCTCCTCCTCCAGGCGCTCGCGGCTCTCGTAGGCCCAGGCGTAGATGCGCGTCATCATCGGGTTGCGCTCGTCGCCGCGCCAGTAGGCCCCGGCGGTGGACCGCAGCTTGAAGCACCCCTTGGGGATCTTGCCCGTGTGCTCCACGTGGGGCCCGTCGCACATGTCCACGAACGGGCCGCTCGTGTAGAAGCCGAGGGACGTGAGGCCGTGCTTGTCGGCCAGCTCGCGGGCGTACTCGGCCTTGTACGGCTCGCCCATCTCCTGAAGGCGGGTGAGCGCATCCTCCAGGGGCAGGTCCTCGCGCTCGAAGCGCTCGTTGTGCTGGAGGATGTGCTTCATGCGCTTCTCCAGCTCCGGGAAATCCTCCGGCGTGATGGGCGCGGAGAGCACGAAGTCGTAATAGAACCCCGTGTCGATGGGCGGCCCGAAGCCGCGGGTGGAGCCGGGGCGCATGTCGAGCACGGCCTGGGCCAGGACGTGGGCCAGGGAGTGGCGCAGGCGGTAGAGGGGATCGGCGTTGTGCCGGTCGCCGAGGTCGGCGGCGATCTCCTGGGTGTCGTCTGATTCCGGGGGCGAAGTGCTCATCGGGGGCTACATGATAGGGGCTCGGCCCCTCCGGGGCCAAGCCGGAGACCTACCCTCGAAGCCGAGAGCAACCGTCGGAGAGCACGTTCCCGAAGGCATCGTAGTCCATCCGCCGGGCGATCGCACCCGTGGCCGTGTCGATCACGAGGCGAGGGCTTCCGAGGTGGTCGCTGACGATGCGGTACGTGGTGGCGCCCTTCACCATGTAGTCGGGGACGTTGGGCCTGGAGCCGTACACGAACCGGGCCACCACCGAACCCGTCCCGTCCAGCTCCGCAACCGGGTTCACGGCGTCGCCGTACAGGAAGCCCTGCACCAGGGCGCCGTTCACCTTCCTCCCGATCCGACGGTTGGCGCCGTCCACCACGTAGTCGTCGGGGTGGAGTCGGGGAGGACCACCTGCGTCAGGTTGCCCAGGACGTCGTAGTTGTCGCCGTCCGGCTCCTCAATTCAGTCATAAGCGCCAAGGCGGCGCGCTGAGTACCTGCGCGCTCGCCCGTCCACGCAAGCGGCCTTTTGTCACTAGACCTCCTGTCGGTACGAGCAACCGATCCGCTCGCAAAACTCGGCGATTCGCTCGGGATCTAGCGGCTCGGAAAGGTGCATCGGGTCCCCTGCGGAGGCGTCGTACCACTCCAGGGCTACGCCCTCGTCGCCGTAGACGTGGACGTGGGTGGGGGGAGAATTCGACGGGATCGACTCGAGCAGCGACGCGAGTTCCGCCACGGTCTCGGTCGTGATCGGGAGGTGAAACACCTCCGGCTTCGGAAGCAGGGTGCCCCCGGGCATTCGCCTTCCACTGCCCGTCCCGTGCTGTCGCAGGTAGGTTTCGATCAAAGGCGGCGTATCCGTGCCTTCGAGATACAGAACCCAACGGGGAGAATCGAATAGCACCGGGAGCGCCCGAAGAAACCCCGCGAAATCTCGCGGTGCGTCCACTTCCCACCGCTTCGCGTTTGCGCTCCCCTCAATGGGGCGGATCGTCTTCGTCTTGCGCCCGACGCCCAACGCCAGAAAACCGCAGCACATGGCCAGAAGCGCGATCTCGTAGGGACCCATCGCGGCCCGCAAGTCCATGATGCCCCGTAAGTACGGCTTTGAGACGTTCCCCTTCGCGATTTCGGCGCCAGCCACGGACCTCGCCGCGCTGCCAAACCCGAAGACAATCACATCGACCGCAAATAGAAACAAGACAATCGAAATTCCCACCCGCATCCACCGCCGGCCCCACATGGCGAGGACCGCGGCGAGCACGGAGAGGACAATCGAAAACGCGATCAGTCCGTTCACGTTACGGCTCCATCAACGCGACTCCGCGCGTCCGGAGGCAGCCACGGCGTCCTCGGCGGCACGGCCCCTCGCCCCTTCGGCCGGGCGCGGCAGGCGCAGCTCGACGATGAGGGGCAGGTGGTCGGAGGCCACCTGCTCCAGCTCGGAGGCGGGGACCTGGACGTCCACGATCTCCAGGGCCGCGTCCACGAAGACGTGGTCGATGCGGGCCACGGGGTAGCGGCCGGGGGCGGTGTGCAGGGGGCGGTGGCCGGCGAGGCCCGTCTGGGCGTCGTGCAGGCGGCGGCGGATGCGCATGCAGACCGACGACCCCGGGCGGGCGTTGAAGTCGCCGCACAGGACCACGGGCGCCCGGCAGTCGGCGTGTCCGAGCCACTCCGGGCCCATGAGGGCCTCCACCTGCACCCGGCGGTCCTTCTCGCGCAGCCCCAGGTGGGTGTTGATAAGCTGGACCTCGGCGCCGCCCAGGTCGATGACCGTCCACAGCGCCCCCCGGGGCTCCGCCAGGCGCCCGCCCCGCAGGATGGGCAAGGCGTCGGCCCGCACCACCCGCATGGGCAGGTGGGTCAGAATCGCGTCGCCGTAGCGCTCCTCCTCCACGTGCATGGCCGGGTGGAAGTGGAACGCCATCTCCAGGTACTGGGCGATCAGGTGGGCCTGGTCCACGCCGCCCGAGCGCGTCTTGCCCGCGTCCAGCTCCTGGAGGGCCACCACGTCGGGGCGGTGGCGGGCGATCACCCGGGCGATGCGCTCGGGGGAGTGCTTGCCGTCCATGCCGATGCAGCTGTGGACGTTGTAGGTCATCACCCGGAGCGTGTCGCGGAGGGTCTCGCGGCCCTCGGGCCCGGCCACGGATTGCCGCTCCAGGACCCGGCGGGCCCCGGCGCGCAGGTCGGCGGTGCGCAGGTAGGGCCGCACCCGGGGGCTCAAGGGGGCGTCGTCCGGCAGGAGGGCGAAGGCGCGGGTCTCCTCCGGCCCCGGGCCGGCGTGGGAGCCGTTCTCCACCGGGAAGCTGTACGGCTTGCCGTCCCGCCGCCAGCCGCACAGGACGAAGCGGCCCGCGAAGGGGTGGTGCGCCAGGGCCGCCAGGTCACGGGAAGCCTCGTCCAGGAACGGGTGGTCCGGCCCCAGGACCTTGGTCCCCTCCTCCGGCAGGCGGAACTCGCCTTCCCAGGTGAACGCGGTGGCGGTCAAGGCCGTGGCCGCGTCGTCCCCGTCCGGAACGACGACCAGGGGCACGCCCGCCTCGCTCACCAGGGACCGGGCGATCCGGGCGCGCTGCTCCGGGTCCAGGGGGCGGTCGTAGTAGACGAGGCCTACAGGGCCCATGGCGGCCACGGACAGCTCGGCGGGCTCCGCGTCGCGCGCGCCCTCCGGCGGCGCCAGGCGCCCCGGACGCCCACCCAGGAGGCGAAAGCGCTGGAGCTGCACCCCCAGGGCGTCCCCGCCCGAGGGGCGGACCGCCTCCCCGGCCGCGCGGAAGGCCGCGGTCACCGCCTCGGCGATGGTGCGGCCGTGGGCCTGGGGGTACGGCAGGGTCTCCTCCTGGCCGTGGTCGGCGTAGATCCACACGTCGTAGTCGCGCCGGGCCGACAGGTGCGCCGCGCGCCAGATGCGGGCGATGGCGTCGTCGATCCCCTTCAGGGCCCAGTGGGCGAAGCGCGACGATGGGCCGCGCCGGTGGGCCTGCTCGTCGTAGCCCAGGAAGTTCACGTGGACCACCGGCAGGCCCCGCGCCACGTCCACCTTGGCGCCGATGGTCGTCAGCTCGCGCAGGAGGATGCAGATGGCGACGCGGGTCAGGACGAACTTGAGCTCCTTCCCCAGGCTGCGCCCGTCGATCAGGCCGCGCACCACGTCCACCAGGGCGATGGGGACCTCGACGGCCACGAGGACGGCGGCCCGCACGAAGCTGTACAGGTTCGTGAGGACCAGCACCGCCAGGGTCCAGGGCTTCGCGGCGGCGAGGACGCTTCCCCAGCCCAGGGCCGAGGGGCAGAAGTGGGCCTCCCGGGCGCCGCCGGTGAAGATGTCGGCGTAGGCGCTGCCCCCGGCCAGGAGCGGCTCGCCCCGGTCCGCGAGGTCGGCCTCCATGCGGCCGGCCGGCCCCGGATCGAACATGCGCACGACCTCCCCCGTGCCGTCCCGGAAGCTGAACGCGGGCACGGCCCGGGGCGCGCCGTAGAACAGCTCCGCCTGCACCCGCGGCGTGCTGGACGGGATGCCCGCGTAGTGGACGTGCAGGCGGTAGCGCTCGCGGGTGAGCAGACGCTTCAGGAACGGCATCTCGCGCCGCTCCAGGGCCTGGGTGAGCTGGGCGTGGGAGAGGCCGTCCACCTGGATCATCACGAGCCCCGGCTCGGTGGGCGGCTTCTTCGAGACCGACAGGCCGAGCAGGCGGATCGCCCACTCGCTGCGCGAGACCAGGCGCCGCAGCCGGCGCAGGAGCTGCTCGAGGCGCCCGATCACGGGCGGTCTCCGGAACCCCCCTCGGCACCTCCGGCGGCTTCACCCCCCGCGGACCTGCCCGCGGAGCCCGCCCCGGAGCCTCCCTTGAACGCCGCCCCGGCGGCCTCGGCCAGGTCCTTGAGCATCTCCCACTCGGCGCGGATCATGCGCACGGTCGAGTCCCAGGCGTCGTACTGGTCGTCCGTGTCCTCGTGGGGGTGGCCGCGCAGGCGCTCGTACACGGCCAGGGCGCGTCCCGCGCAGTGGTCCAGGGAGAAGCGGTCCGCCGTCGCCAGGGCCTCGCGCTTCAGGGCCGCGTAGGCGTCGGGCCCCAAGCCCGCGATCCAGCTCAGGGCGTCGGCGAACGGCCCGGCGTCCTCGACCGGCAGCAGGCGCCCGTTCACCCCGTCCCGCACCACCTCGCGCACGCCCGGGGCGTCCAGGGCCACGACGGGCACGCCCGCGGCCATGGCCTCGGCGACGACCAGGCCCTGGGTCTCGGTCATGGAGGCGAAGCCGAACACGTCCATGGCGCGGTAGGCGTTCACCAGGTCCTGGCCCCGTAGGATGCCGGCCGTGTGGAGGCGCCCTTCGAGCCCCTCGTCCCGCATGCGCGCCTTAAGCGTATCCGCCATGGGCCCCACCCCCACCACCAGGAAGCGCGCGCGGGGCTCGGCCGCCAGGAAGCGCGCCACGGCGCCGGTCAGGAAGCCCAGGTTCTTCTCCTCCGCCAGGCGCCCCAGGTGGCCCACGACGAAGGCGTCCTCCGGAATGCCCGCTTCCGCTCGAAACGCGAGCCCGTCGCCGGACCCCAGGGCCTCCGTGTCCACCCCCGTGGGGACGACCTCGATGGGCGTGACCACGCCGCGCTTCGCGATTTCTTGGGCGATGCTCTCCGACGGCGCAAACACCCTGTCGCACAGGTTGGCGAAGCTGGTGGACAGGCGGATGACGAAGCGCTTCATGGCGGGCGAGTCGCCCGGCACGTAGTGGGTGTAGCGCTCGTACATCGTGTGGTGCGTGAAGACCATCGGGATGCGGTAGGCGCGGGCCAAACGCACGGCGGTGGAGCCGAGCAGGAACGGGTGGTGGGCGTGGATCACGTCCGGCTCCAGCTCGCGCACCTTCGCCATCAGGGCGCCGGGCACGGGCAGGACCACGGAGAAGTCGCTCCCGTTGAACTTCTGGAGCGCCGGGATGCGGATGACGTCCGTCTCCTTCGTGGGCGCCCCCTCGAAGATCGGCGCCACCACCACCACCCGGTGCCCGCGCGCCCGGTAGCTGTTCGTGAACGCCGTCACGGAGCGCGCCACGCCCCCCACGTGGGGGGAGAAGGTGTTCGTCATCATGAGGATCTTCACGCGGCGTCCTCTAGTCGTTCTGCTGGCGCACGAGGTGGACCTTTTCGTCCCG
>CAZGRJ010000106.1:0-1845 GCA_964528115.1 uncultured Nitrospirales bacterium | reverse complement strand
CGGGTCGATCCCCTGGCACAGGACCAGGCGGTCGCCCTCCTCGCGCACGAACAGGGCGCGCATCATCATCACCCACTCCGCCGCGGCCCAGACGTGCTGGCCGTCGCCCATGCAGCCCCCGCCCGTGTGGGGGTGGATCGCCTCGGGCCACTGGCCCGTGGGGCTGGCGAGCTCCGCCACGTGCCGCACGAGGGCCGCGTGGCGGGCGTCCCCGGCGCGCAGGAGCACCTGGGCCACGTGCAGGGTGAGGTAGGCGTTGATGCCGGAGTGGACCATGTCCTGGAAGAAACCGTCCCCCACGAAGCATTCATCCATGAGGTACCGGGCCGTGTCCGTCAGGCGCGGGTCGTCCCCCGGGAAGAGCTGCAACGGGTAGCCCGCCGCGATGGAGCCGATCGCGCCCGCGTCCAGGCGGCGGGACGGGGCGGCGGGCATGGCCGGGCGGCCGAGCCGGTCCGCCGCGCGGGCGAGGGAGCGCTCGATCACCTTCAGGAAATCCTCGCCCTCTTGGCTGAGCTTGTCGGCGCCGCGCCCGTCGCCCTCCAGGCGCAGCATGCGGGCGGCGGCGAACAGCCCTCCGACGCCCCAGAAGTCGTCCCAGTAGTAGTAGTCGTTCGGCCCCAGGTGCTCGGCCGAGAAGCCCGCCGGCAACAGGCCGCCGTGCAGGGAGCCGTCGTCCTTCATGCGCTTGCGGACGATCCACCGGGCCCCGTGGCGGATCGCCTGGCGCCACGCCTGCTTCGGAGGCCGCCCGGTGAGCGCGCAGAAGCGCTCCAGGGCCCACAGGGCCTCGCCGTTGGAGTCCCACTCCCCGTTCTGGGAGTGGAAGTAGCCCACGGCCGTCTGCTGGTCCGGGAAGCGGTCCAGGGCCCGCTCGGCCCGGTCGGTGAGCCCCGCGCACAGCAGGGCGTGGATGATGAAGGCCGCGTCGCGGAACCAGAAGCGCCGGTAGGTGTAGGGCCCCGGATAGACGTCGCCGGGGGCGTGCAATATCAGGGTGTACAGGGCGGCGTCGTAGAGGAAGCGATACCGCGCGTCGGGCACGTTCAGGACCGCGTGCCCCTCCAGCGCCCGGCGCCACGGCACGGACACGGCGGGCTCGCCCCCCGCGGGCCGGACCGGCACCTCCACCAGCACCTCCCGCGGCCGCCCCGCCTCCAGGGCGAACAGGGCGGCGGCCGTGGCGAGGCCCACGTCGCACGTCCCGCCCGGCTCCTCGCCCGGGTCCCCCAGGTGGATGTGGACGTCGCCCTGGCTGTAGGTGGAGAAGCGGTGCCGCTCCACCGGGGCGCCGAAGCGGACCGTGTGCTCCCCGTCCACGAGCCACGCCTTCCGGTCCGGCGCCAGCTGGACCTTGTGGACGAAGGCGATCCCCTCCGGGTTGCACGGCCGCAGGGCCACGACCACGTTCCCCGCCTCCCCGGCCCGGGCGCCGATGCGCAGGCGGCAGACGGGGCCGCGCTCGGACTCGACCACCTCCACGGCGGTGGTCAGGAACAGCCCCTCCTCGCGCGTCTCCGTGACCACCCTGAGGGTCTCCGCTCCCAAGTCCAGGCGCTGGACCGCGGCGGCGGCGCGGGACGGCAGCAGGGTGCGGCCGCCGTCGGTGACGATCCAGGCGTCCAGGGAGAAGCCGTCCATGATCGGCGTGACCAGCCCGCGCGGGTCCACGATCGGGAACGCATCCAGGTCCGGCAGGCCCACGGCCGTCCAGTTGCGGTGGGTCAGGTTGATGTGGGTGATGGAGAAGGCCCTCGGCACGAAGGCGGCGTCCAGCGGGTCGAACTGGCGCTCCACCCAGTAGGGCCACACCCAGTCCAGGTTGTGCTGGATGACGCGGCTGTT
>CAZGRJ010000105.1:0-8056 GCA_964528115.1 uncultured Nitrospirales bacterium | reverse complement strand
ACGGCACCACCGTGTTGTAGGCGCGCGCCAGGCGCGTGATCGAGTCGAGCAGGATGCACACGTCGCGGCCGTGCTCCACCAGGCGCTTGGCCTTCTCCAGGACCATCTCGGCCACCTGGATGTGGCGCTCGCCGGGCTCGTCGAAGGTGGAGGAGATCACCTCGGCGTGCACCTGGCGCTGCATGTCGGTGACCTCCTCGGGCCGCTCGTCGATGAGCAGGACGATGAGCAGCACCTCGGGGTGGTTCTGCAGGATGCCCTTGGCGATGTTCTGCAGGAAGACCGTCTTGCCGGTGCGGGGCGGGGCCACGATCAGGCCGCGCTGGCCCTTGCCGATGGGGGTGACCAGGTCCAGGACCCGGGTGCAGTACTCCTTGGTCTCGTACTCGGTCTTTAAGGCCTCGTCCGGGTAGAGGGGGGTCAGGTTGTCGAACAGGACCTTCTTGTGGGCCTGCTCGGGCGGGTCGAAGTTGATCTCCGAGACCTTGAGCAGGGCGAAGTAGCGCTCCCCCTCCTTGGGCTGGCGGATCTGGCCCGAGACCGTGTCGCCCGTGCGCAGGTTGAAGCGCCGGATCTGGCTCGGGGAGACGTAGATGTCGTCCGGGCCCGCCAGGTAGTTGTAGTCGGGCGAGCGCAGGAAGCCGAAGCCGTCCTGCAGGATCTCGAGCACGCCGGACCCGAAGATCTGGCCGCCGCCGGTGGTCTGCGCCTGGAGGATGGCGAAGATCAGGTCCTGCTTGCGCATGCCGCCGACGTTGCGGATGCCCAGCTCGGTGGCGAATTCGCCTAGGCTCTCCATGCCGAGCTGCTTGAGCTCGGTGAGGTTCAACGAATCGCTGGTCAACATGGCTGTGTTCGGCCTTCTGTTACGGGGGGAGAGAGGGTCCGGGGGCGCTTGCGGCTCCGGGGGGAGCCATGCATGAGGCTCCGGGGGCGGCCTTGCGGCCTTATCGAAGGTGTGGCGTCAGGTGGATTCGATCTGCTCGCGCGCCGATCTGGTGCTTCGCCGTTCTGTGCTTCGTCCGGTGATCTGCCTGCTTATCCGGCCGCTCGTCCGGCCGGTCCGCCGATCGCGTGGCGTTTGAATACGGCCAATAAGTGGAAGCGGCTTCTGGGGCCGGCGGATCCGATTGAAGGCGGGGGTTCCGCCGGCTTCCCCGATCTCGGGGCCACCGGCCCGGCCGCGAAAGGCGGCGGGGCATCGGTGGACATCCGGCTTGACGTCCAGTCTAGATAGCGCCGTGTTTACCTGTCAAGCAAGCGCTCCCCGGCGGCGTCCGGGGTGGAAAAAAACACGGCCGCTACGGGCGGTAGCGGGCCTCCAGCTCGGCCAGGGACTCCTCCACCAGGCGGCGCTGGGTGGCGTCGTCGAGGCCCGTGGCGACGAACTTCTCGGCTGCGGCCACGGCCAGGTCAGCCGCCAGGGCGCGCAGGTCGGTGACGGCCTGACCACGCTCCTGGGCGATGGTGCGCTGGGCGTCGGCCACGATGCGGTCGGCCTCCTCCTTCATGCGCGCCTCGTTCTCGGCGAGCAGCGCCCGGGCCTTCTCCTGGGCCTTGGCGATCACCTCGTCGGCGGCGGCGCGGGAGGCCTTCAGCTGGGCCTCGTGCTCGGCCTTGACGGCGGCCGCCTCCATGCGCAGGCGCTCGGCGTTCTCCAGGTCGTCCTTGATGCGCTGGCGCCGGTTTTCGAGCACCTCCACGATGCCCGGCAGGGCGTACTTGCGCAGCAGCAAGAGGAGCAGGACGAACGAGAAGATCGTCCACAGGAGCATGGGGGAGAAGAACTCGGATTCGAACTGCGGCATGGGTCGCCTTTCCGGCCCCGCCCCAAGGCGCGGGGGCGGGCCTCAAGTCCCGAAGATCAGGCCCGGCCCATGATGATGAAGGCCACCACGAGGGCGTACAGGGCGATGGCCTCGGTGAGGGCGAAGCCGATCCACAGGTACTTGCCCACGCGCGGCTCGGCGCCCGGCTGGCGCGCCACGGCCTCGATCATCTTGCCGAACACGTAGCCGATTCCCACGCCCGAGCCGGCGAAGCCCGCGGCGGCCATGCCCATGCCGATCAGAGCGGCTGCATCGGTTCCCACTGGTTGTCTCCTCCTTGCACGCGAAATGCCGTTTGGTCGTCCGGTTTGGTTCGTCTTCCGTCGCTGGATCAATGACCCAGATTCTCGGCGTCGCCGAAGTAGACGCAGGTCAAGATCACGAAGATGTACGCCTGGATGAACGCGATCAGCACCTCCAGGCCGCTGATCATCACCGTCAGGCCGAAGGGCAGCCACTTCACCCAGATCGGCAGGCTCACCACCATGCCGAACAGCACCGCCAGGACCGTGTGGCCCGCGGTCATGTTGGCGAACAGTCGCACCGAGAGCGACATGGGCCGGGCGAGGTTGCTGAGCAGCTCCACCGGAATCATCAGGGGAATGAGCCAGCCCGGCGTGCCGCTGGGCACCAGGATCCGCAGGAACTTCAGGCCGTGCTTGTAGAAGCCCACGATCAGGCTGATCGCGTACACGATCAGGGCCAGGGTGGCGGTCACGATGAGCTGGCTCGTCACCGTGAACTGGCCCGGGATCAGGCCCCACATGTTGAGGAACAGGACGAACAGGAACAGGGAGATCAGGAAGGGCACGTAACGGTGGCCGTTGTGGCCGATGTTGTCCTCGGCCAGGTCGTGGATGAACTCGACCCCGATCTCGGCGATGTTCTGGACCATGCCCGGCACGGTCTCGCGCTTGGCCGCGGCCACGGCGAACAGGGTGAACAGGGCCGCCACGGCGAACCACATGGTGAGCACGCCCTGGTTGATGGACACGTCCAGGCCGAACAGGTGAAGCTCCGCCACGCGGTGAAGCTGGAAGTGTTCCAGGGGGTTTTCCAAGGTCCCTCGCCCGTCGCCTCTACGCCGTCAACGCCCGTCGTCGCTCCCGCTCCCGCCCTTCGCCGCGTCTTCCAGCTCCCGCGCCAGGCGCAGGACGTTGCGGATGCCGGCGGTGATCCCGAGCACCACGCCCACGAGGGCCAGCCACGGCACGGTCCCGAGCTTGGCGTCGGCCAGGTAGCCGAGGCCGCCCCCTAAGCAGGTGGCCACCACCAGCTCGACCCCCATGCGGGCCCCGACCGAGAGGCCCGCTGACCCTTCCGTGCGCCGTGCGATCGCGGCTCCTGTGGAAAGACGCCGTCACCCGCGAAAAAGGACGGCTTTTATACCGTTTGCGTGCGCCTCGTGTCAACCGCCCGCGGCCTTTACAGGCCCCGGGATGGCCGCCATAATCGCCCCGTCCGCCCAGGTTTTCCACACCCATGGCGTCCCAAGGACCGCCCCACGGAGCCCCCACTTGCCCGACGTCCGCGTCCGCTTCGCCCCCAGCCCCACCGGCTTCCTGCACGTGGGCGGCGTGCGCACGGCCCTGTTCTGCTGGCTGTTCGCCCGCCACCACGGCGGCCGCTTCGTCCTGCGCATCGAGGACACGGACCGGGAGCGGAGCACCGAGGAGGCCGTGCAGGTGATCCTGGACGGCCTGAAATGGCTCGCGATCGACTGGGACGAGGGGCCGTTCTTCCAGTCGAAGCGCACCGAGCTCTACAAGGACGGCGTGAAGCGTCTCATGGAGCGGGGCCACGCCTACCGCTGCTACTGCACCCCCGAGGAGCTGGAGGCGATGCGCGAGCAGGCCCTCGCCGAGAAGCGCCCGCCCCGCTACGACGGCCGCTGCCGCGACCGCAAGGACCACCCCGACGCCCCGCACGTCATCCGCTTCGCCGCGCCCCGAGAGGGGACGACGGTCATCCGCGACCTGATCCGGGGCGAGATCACGTTCGAGAACGCCCAGCTGGACGACCTGATCCTGGAGCGCTCCGACGGCACGCCCACCTACAACCTGTGCGTGGTCATCGACGACGCCGAGATGCGCGTCACCCACGTCATCCGGGGCGACGACCACCTCAACAACACCCCCCGTCAGGCCGCCCTCTACGCTGCCCTGGGGCTGGAGCTGCCCGAGTTCGCCCACCTGCCCATGATCCTGGGGCCGGACAGGAAGAAGCTCTCCAAGCGCGAGGGCGCGGCCTCCGTCACCGCCTACCGGGGCATGGGCCTGTTGCCCGAGGCGGTGGTGAACTACCTGGCGCGCCTGGGCTGGTCCCACGGCGACCAGGAGGTCTTCACGGTGCGCGAGCTGATCGACAAGTTCTCCCTGGAGGCCGTGGGCCGCTCGCCAGCCGTGTTCGACCTCGACAAGCTCCTGTGGATCAACGGCCAGCACCTCAAGCGCGCCGACCCCCCGCGCATCATGGGCCTCGTCGAGGACACGCTGAAGGCGCGCGGCGTGGCCGTGCCGGACGACCTCACGGACGCCTGGCGGGAGAAGGTGTTCGCGGCCGCGGCGGAGCGCAGCCGGACCGTCCTCGAGATGGCCGACCAGGTGGCGTGCCTCTACACGGAGGGCGTCACCATCGAGCCCGAGGCGGCGGCGAAGGGCTTCAAGGGCGACCCGGTGCCGGTGCTGGAGCGGGTGGCGGACCGGCTGAAGAGCATCGAGCCGTTCGAGCGCGCCGCCATCGAGGCGGCCTTCCAGGAGCTGATGGACGAGATGGGCGTGAAGCTGGGCGCCCTGGCCCAGCCGGTGCGGGCAGCCGTGACGGGCCGCGCCGTCTCGCCCGGCATCTTCGAGGTCCTGGAGCTGGTGGGAAAGGAGCGGGCCCTGAAGCGCATCGCCGCCGCCGTGGACGGCCTGCGGAAGGGCGGATCAGGCCCGGGACAGGCGGAGGCTTAAGCGCCGCTCAGGTCGGGCTCGCGCTCGTCCACGTCGATGGAAAAGCCCGACGCCTTGGCGTGGCCGCCGCCGCCGAAGCGCTTCGCGATCTCCGACACGTCGATCCCGCCGTCCCGCGAGCGCAGCGAGTAGTAGCGCCGCCCCCCCACCTGGTACCAGGCCGCGCCGAAGGGCCGCCCCTCCGCCAGGGCCCCGGCGATCTCGGACTGCAGGATGGGGGTGTTGGACACCCGCACCCGGTGGCCCGCCACGACGATCTCCGTGGCCGTGTGCACCGCCAGGCGGATCACCTCCTCCTGGTAGCGCAGGATCGCCGCGCCCTCCTTCAGGAGCACGTCGCGCCACTTGGGCCAGTTGTCGGCCCACTCGCTCCAGCGCGCGAACTCGAACGCGTGGCCGCGCAGGGCGCTGGTGATCTCCCGGGAGCCGGGCAGGCGCCACTGCCACAGGTCCTTGTCCTGGACGTGCAGCAGGAGCTCCGGCACCGGGGTGTCCGGGTGGAAACGCTCCCAGGCGAGGACGGCGCCCGACTTGTCCATGTCGAAGATGCAGAAGTCCAGGCCCTTCAGGTTCTCCTGGGCGGTCTTGTGGTGGTCCACGACCTCGAGGGCGGCGGCCTGTTCGGCCATGCCCAGGAGGATGTCGCGGGCGTAGGAAAAATCCAGGATGTGGACGTCGCGCCCGCGCACGTCGGGCGGCGGATTGCCGTGGGTCACCGGCGTATAGACGGCCCGGTCGCCCAGATGACGCCACGCGGCCCAGGCGGCGCCGAAGCCGTCGATGCAGTCCTCGTGGTAGAGGACCAGGTGGTCGTGACGGTCCACGTATCGCTCCCGCCGCTTCAGGTTGCGGCGCTCCGGTATAATGCGGCCTTGAATCGCCGTTTCGCCCGATCGCCGAGTATACGGGCGCCGGCGCGCTTCACCATACCCCATTCGCAACGCCTTATGGACCTTCCGAGCCCCCAGGAGATGGCGGCGGCCGTCGCGCGCCGACGCACCTTCGCCATCATCAGCCACCCCGACGCGGGCAAGACCACCCTCACCGAGAAGCTGCTCCTGGCCGGCGGCGCCATCCAGATGGCGGGCGAGGTCAAGGCCCGCAAGGCCCTGCGCCACGCCCGCTCGGACTGGATGCGGGTGGAGCAGGAGCGCGGCATCTCCGTCACCTCGTCCGTGATGCACTTCGCCTTCGACGGGCGCGAGGTCAACCTGCTCGACACGCCGGGCCACGAGGACTTCTCGGAGGATACCTACCGGACCCTGACCGCCGTGGACAGCGTGCTGATGGTCATCGACGCCGCCAAGGGCGTGGAGGCCCGCACCGAGAAGCTGATGCAGGTCTGCCGCCTGCGCACCACGCCGGTCATGACCTTCATCAACAAGCTCGACCGGGAGGGCAAGGAGCCCCTGGACCTCCTGCACGAGATCGAGGAGCGCCTGTCCATCACCTGCGCCCCGGTCACCTGGCCCATCGGCTCGGGCCAGCGCTTCCGGGGTGTCTACGACCTGCTGGCGAAGCGCCTGTACCTGACCCACCTGGAGGACGGTAAGCGCGTGCGGGAGGAGGTCGTCGTCAAGGACCTGTCGGACCCCCTGGTGGACCGGCACCTGGGCGACGCCGCGGGGCCCCTGCGGGACGACGTGGCCCTTTTGGAAGGCGCCGCGGAGCCGTTCGACCCCGCCGCCTACCTGGCCGGGCGCCAGACCCCCGTGTTCTGGGGCAGCGCGATCCACAACTTCGGCGTGCGCGAGCTGCTGGCCGCGTTCGTCCGGGTCAGTCCTCCGCCCCAGCCGCGGGAGGCGAAGGAGCGCGTCGTGCGGCCGGAGGAGCCGGCGTTCTCGGGCTTCGTGTTCAAGATCCAGGCGAACATGGACAAGCAGCACCGCGACCGCATCGCCTTCCTGCGCATCTGCTCGGGCCGCTACGAGCGCGGCATGAAGCTGCGCCACCACCGCCTGGGGCGCGACGTGGCGGTCAAGGACGCCATCACCTTCATGGCCCAGGAGCGCCAGGTGGTGGACGAGGCGTGGCCCGGCGACATCGTGGGCCTGCACAACCACGGCACGATCAAGATCGGCGACACCTTCACGCTCAAGGAGCCGCTGACCTTCACCGGCATCCCCCACTTCGCCCCCGACCTGTTCCGCCGCATGGTCCTCATGAACCCGCTCAAGGCCAAGGCGATGCAGAAGGGCCTGCACCAGCTCGCGGAGGAGGGCGCCGTGCAGCTGTTCACGCCGCTGTTGGGCGGCGGCTACATCCTGGGCGCCGTGGGCTCGCTCCAGTTCGACGTGATCGCCCAGCGCCTGCGGGACGAGTACGGCGTGGAGGGGAAGCTGGAGACGGTCAGCTACGGCACCGCCCGCTGGATCGAGGCCGAGGACCCGAAGGACCTGGCCCGCTTCCGCCAGAAGAACCAGGCCAACCTGGCCTGGGACGGCGAGGAGAAGCTGACCTACCTGGCGGACTCGATCTGGTCGATCAAGCGGGTGGAGGAGGCGTGGCCGGAGATCACGTTCCGGACGACACAGGAGCTGGCCTGACGGGGACGGACGTTACTCGGACGGGAACCAGCCCGTCAGCACCTCGGCCACCTGCTTCGCCTGCTTCTCCCCCGAAATATTGAACCGGCTCTGCATGCGGTAGACGCCGCCGCGCTTCTGGTAGCGGCGGATCGTGACCTTCTCGGGGCCGTAGCCGCCGTCGGCCTGGAGCTCCTTGTAGCGGAACATGATCGTGGCCCAGGTGCCCTTGGTCAGGACCTCCTTGGCGGTCTCCTGGACCTTGATCTCGCCGTTCTCCTCGTACCGGACCGTCAGGTCGTCCACCGATTCCGCCATGGGGGGCTCCGTCTCCTGAAAATTCGTAGTCGCCGCACGCCCCTTTTCGGCGCGCGGGGGTGCGGCCGTTACCAGCCGGCCTCCTGGTTGAAGTAGGCGTCCATCCCCGGATCGGCGCCCGAGTCTCCGAAGCCCTCCCCGCCACCCGATCCCGCGCCGGGCGCCGCCGCCTCGGCCTCGTCGGTCAGGGCCCACGGCTCCAGCACGTCGGACCCGATCCCCTCGATGAAGCGCGACGGCTTGGAGAGCACGAGGCCCGTGGTCTTGTCGTAGATGTTCACGGGGTACGTGATCGTCAGCCGGTCCTTGGCCCGGGTGACGGCCACGTACATCAGGCGCCGCTCCTCCTCCATCTCGTCCACCGTCCCTTCCGCGTAGGCCGAGGGGAAGCGCCCGTCCACGGCCCAGATCACGAACACGGCGGCCCACT
>CAZGRJ010000104.1:1652-8137 GCA_964528115.1 uncultured Nitrospirales bacterium | reverse complement strand
AGGACAAGGACGCCATGATCGAGAACCGGGGCTGGACCAACGCCCTGATCAACGGGAAGGTGTTCCACTACGACCCGGTGCACGACCCCAACGCCACCCAGGCGCTGGTGGCCAAGCCCGGCGAGCGGGTGCGCATCTTCTTCGTGAACGCCAACATCAACATGCCCGTGGCGTTCCACCCGATCGCGGGGATCTGGGACCGGGTCTACATCAACGGCAGCCCGAGGAACGTGCTGTACGACATCCAGACCTACAACGTGGCGGTGGCCGAGGCGGACACGTTCGACATCGTCCCGCCCGCCGACCGGCCCACGAACAACGCCATCGTGGACCATACGATGTCCGCGGCCCTGCGCGGGGCGATCACCGTCCTGATGAACAACAAGGACGCCGACCCGAACATGGGCAAGGGGGACAACATCCTCCCGCGCTGAGCGCGGCGGAGCGACCCCGCGGGGGAGGGACGTTCGTCCCTCCCCCGTTTCCTTTTCAGCGCGAGCGCGCGACGCCCACGCGCCGGCAGGTTCCGGCCACGGGACACTGGCTGCAGTGGGGCGAGACCGGGCGGCAGATCGTGCGCCCGAAGGCCACGAGGAGCGGGTTGATCGGAATCCACCAAGCGGGGGGCAGGCGCTTGCGCAGGCGCATCTCGGTCTGCTCGGGGGTCTTCGTGCGCACGTAGCCCCAGCGGTTCACGATCCGGTGGACGTGCACGTCCACGCAGATCGCGGGCTTGCCGAACCCCTCCGCCACCACCAGGTTCGCGGTCTTGCGCCCCACGCCGGGCAGGGTGAGCAGGGCGTCGATGTCGTCCGGCACTTGTGCCCCGTAGGCGTCCAGCAGGCGCGCGCAGATGGCCCGCAGCTGCCGCGCCTTCACCCGGTAGAACCCGGCCGGAAAGATCAGGCGGGCGATCTCCGCCTCCGGCAGGGCGAGCAGCGTCCTGGGCGTGCGGGCTCGGGCGAGGAGGCGGGCGGAGGCCGCGTCGGTCACCTCGTCCTTGGTGCGCAGGGAGATCACGCACGAGACCAGGACCCGGAACGGGTCGCGCGTCTTCCTGGCTCGTTCCGTGACGGAGGGCGGGTCCAGGCGGCGCACGGCCTCCCGCAGGCGGGCGAGGACGCGCCCGATGGGGAACGGCCCGGCGCGCCGGGCGGTGGCGCGGGGGCCGGGCCTCATGGTCCGGCGGGCGCGGGCGGTGTGTCCGGAGGCGTGCGTCGGCGGCATCGTTCGGCAGGGTCTCCCGGCAGGGTCTCGCGGCGGCGTGTCTTCCGGCGGGCGGACGGGGTCGCACGCGGCGGGCATCGTAGCCCGGCGGGCGGCGCCGATGCCAGCGCCTCAGTCCGGCGGGCGGTCCACATGACCGGCGCGCGCGCCCCCCGGCACGCCGGCGAGCAGGCGCCGGGTGTAGGCGTGGCGCGGGGCGGTCAGGACCCGGTCGCGGGGCCCCTCCTCCACCACGCGCCCCTCGTGCATGACGGCCACCGTGTCGGCGAGCCGCTCCACGACGGCCAGGTCGTGGGTGATGAACAGGTAGGCGGCGCCCGTCTCCCCCTTCAGGCGGCGCAGCAGGTTCAGGATCTGGGCCTGGACCGACACGTCCAGGGCCGACACCGGCTCGTCCAGGACCAGGTACCTCGGCTCCGCCGCCAGGGCCCGGGCGATGCCGACCCGCTGGGCCTCGCCGCCCGAGAGCTCGTGGGGGTAGCGGTCCAGGAACGCCTCCGACAGCCCCACCTGCTCCAACAGCGCGGGCACGCGCCGGGCGCGCTCACTCCGGCCCAGCCCCAGGAGGCATGCGAGTGGACCTTCCAGCGTCCGGCCGACGGTCTTGCGGGGGTTCAGGGCGCCGACGGGGTCCTGGAAGACGTACTGGATAGGGCGGGCACGGCCCGCGAGGGGCCGGCCGTCCAGGCGGATGCTCCCCGCCGTCGGGCGGTCCAGGCCCGCCAGCATGCGGGCCAGGGTGGTCTTGCCGCAGCCCGACTCCCCCACCAGGCCCAGGGTCCGCCCGGGCACGAGGCGCAGGTCCACGCCGCGGACCGCCTCGAACGCCGGGCGCCGCCGCAGGGCCCAGTCCCGCCCGCCGCCGAATGTCCGCACCAGGCCCACCGCTTCCAGGCCCGTCGCCTCCAATCCCACCTGCGTCACGGCCCCACCTCGCGCCAGCGGATGCAGCGCACGGTCCGGTCCGGCGCGGGCCGCTCCAGGGGGATGGGGTTGCGGCAGGCGGCGACGGCCATGTCGCACCGGTCGGCGAAGGCGCACCCGGGCGGGCGCTCCCCGGGCTCCGGCGGCCGGCCGGGGATCTCGGCCAGGGGCCGGTCGGCGTGCCCCAGGCGCGGCGCGGCGGCGATGAGGCGGCGGGTGTAGGGGTGGCGGGGCCGGCCCATCACGTCGGCCACGGGGCCCGTCTCCACCACGCGCCCGGCGTACATGACGAGCACCCGCTCGCACACCTCGGCCACCACGGCGAAATCGTGGGTGACAAGCAGGACCGCCATGCCGCGCTCGCGCCGCAGGCGGTCGAGCAGCCCCAGCACCCCGGCCTGCACGGTCACGTCCAGGGCCGTGGTGGGCTCGTCCGCCACCAGGAGGTCCGGGTCGTTCGCCAGGGCCATGGCGATCCCCACCCGCTGGCGCATCCCGCCCGAAAGCTCGTGCGGGTAGCGCCGCGCGCGGACGGCGGGCTCGGGGATCTCCACCCGGTCCAGGAGCGCGACGGCCCGGTCGTCCGCTCTCCGCCCCCCCACGTCGGCGTGGACCCGGATCGCCTCGGCCACCTGCCGGCCCACGGGGATCATGGGGTGGAGGGACGTGTCCGGGTCCTGGAAGACGTAGGCGACGCGGCCCCCCCGCAGGCGGGTCAGCTCGGGCAGGGGCGCGGCGAGCAGGTCGCGCCCGTCGAACATGACCCGTCCCGCGGCAATCTCTCCGGGCGGCGTGGGCACCAGGCGCAGGAGCGACAGGGCGGTCACCGACTTGCCGCAGCCCGACTCCCCCACCACGCCCAGGCACTCGCCGCGCCGGACGGCGAACGTCACGTCCTCCACCGCCGGGGCGTCCGTCCCGCCGACCCGGAACCGCGTGGTCAGGCCCGTCACCGCCAGAACCGTGTCGGCGCCCGCCTCCGCCGCGTCGGTGCCTGCCCCCACGCCCGGCCCCACGGCCGTCGCCGCCCCGGGGCGGGCCGGCACCCCGGACCTGAGGCGCGGGTCGAGCACGTCGCGCACGCCGTCCCCCAGCAGGTTGATGCCGATCACCAGGAGCAGGATGACGAGCCCCGGCACGGTGGCGACGTGGGGCGCCGTGACGATGAGGCCGCGCCCCTCCCCCAGCATGGCGCCCAGGTCGGCCGTGGGGGGCTGGGCGCCGAGCCCTAAGAAGCTGAGGCCGGCCGTCTCCAGGATCATCCACCCCACCGTGGTGGTGAGCGTGACGACGATGACGGGCAGGACGTTGGGCAGCACCTCGCCCAAGAGAACGCGCGCGTGGCCCATGCCCGACAGGCGCGCCGCGTCCACGAACGGCCGCCCGGCCACGCCCACGGTGGTGCCGCGCACGGTGCGGGCGAAGAACGGGACGTTGACCACGGCGATGGCGAGCATAGCGTGGGTCAGTCCCGGCCCGAGGGCGGCCACGATGGCGAGGGCCAACAGCAGGTAGGGGAAGGCCATGAGGACGTCGATGCCGCGCATGAGCACGCTGTCGAGCGGGCCCCGCCGGTAGCCCGCCAGCAGGCCGATGGCCGAGCCCACCACGGCCGCGAACAGGGACGCCGCGACCCCCACGGCCAGGCTCACCCGCGCCCCCCACACGATCCGGGAGAGCAGGTCGCGCCCGAGGGGATCGGTCCCCAACAGGTGCCCGGGGCTGAGCGGGCGCAGCAGGCGCTCCCCCAGGCGGGTGGCGTTCGGGTCCGCCAGGTGCAGGAGGGGCGCCGCCAGGGCGAGCAGCGCCACTCCGGCCACGACCGCGAGACCGAAGGCGGCGAGCCGGTTGCGGGCGAGGAGCGCCCAGGCGCCGGGGCGGTGGGCGGGCGCGCTCACGTGGGGATGCGCGGGTCGAGCAGGTGCTGGACCACGTCCGCCGCCAGGTTGAACAGGACGTACAGGGCCGAGAGCACCAGGACGCCGCCCTGCACCAGGAGCACGTCGCGGGTGGAGATCGCCTCCACCAGCATCCGGCCGATGCCGGGCCACTGGAAGACGGTCTCGATGTACACCGCCCCGCCGAGCACGAACCCGGCCTGGATGCCGATCACCGGCACCAGGTTCACCACGGCGGCCCGGAAGGCGTGGCGCAGGACCACGCCGCGCTCGCCGACCCCCTTGGCGCGGGCGGTGCGGACGTAGTCCTGGCGCAGCACCTCCAGCATGTTCGCCCGGGTCAGGCGCGCGATCACCCCGGCGGCCACCACCGCCAGGGTCACCGCGGGCAGGACCAGGTGGTGCAGCACGTCCGCCCCCCCCGAGGGGCCGAAGGGGACGCGCATGCCGCTGGCGGGGAACCACGGCAGCCACACGGCGAAGACCAGGGTCACCACGAGGCCCAGCCAGAACGACGGCGTGGAGATGCCGGCCAGGACGAGCAGGGTCAGCACCCGGTCCTGCCAGCCGTACTGGCGCACGGCGGCCACGATGCCGGTGAACAGGCCCATCAGGTTGGCGAGCAGGAGGGCCGTGCCCGCCAGCAGGAGCGTGGGGCCGAGGCGTTCCGTCACCTCGTCCAGGACGGGGCGGTTCAGGCTGTAGGAGCGTCCCAGGTCGCCGTGCAGCAGGTGGCCCAGCCACACCGCGTAGCGCTCGGGCAGGGAGCGGTCCAGGCCCAGCTCGGCCTTCAGGCGGGCGACGTTGTCGGGGGTGGCGTAGGGGCCCAGGATCGCGTGGGCGGGGTCGCCCGGGATCAGGGCCATGAGCCCGAAGACGACGGCCGAGACGCCGAGCAGGACCGGGAGGGTCAACAGCAGGCGGCGCAGGACGTAGCCGACCATCGCCTTGCCGCCGCTAGCGCTTCTCCGTCCGCCCGAGGCGCAGGAAGAACGACGGCTCCAGCGCCAGCCCCGTGACGTGGGCAGTCGTCACCGCCGTCTGCCTGCCGCTCGCCACTACGACCCACGGGGCGTCGTCGTGCACGATGCGCTCCACCTCGCGGTACAGGCGGCCGCGTTCCTTCCGGTCGGTGGCGCGGCGGGCCTTTGCGAGCAGGCGGTCCACCTCCGGGTTCGCGTAGTAGCCGGAGTTGAAGCCGCCCTTGTCCGGCACGGCGTCCGAGCGCAGGGCCAGGTACGGCAGGGTATCGGGGTCGTTCGTCATCCAGGCCATCTCCGCCATGTCGGCCTCGCCCGCGAGGCCGCCGTTCACGCGGCGCAGGTAGGTGTTCCACTCGTAGGTCCGGATGGAGACATCCAGGCCCACCCTGGCCAAATCGGCCTGGATGGCCGTGCCCATGGGCACCGGGTCGAGCATTCCCGAGCCGCCCTCGGCCACGTCGAACGTGACCTTGGCGCCCTCGGCCCCCGCCTCGCGGATGAGGGCCCGGGCCTGGTCCGGGTCGTAGGCGTAGGGCGCGAGCTTCGGGTCGTGGGCCCAGGCGAAGGCGGCCGGGATCACGCCGTTCGCCACGGCGGCGGTGCCCTGGAGCAGCTTCTCCACCAGGGCCTTCCGGTCGATGGCGAGGTTCGCGGCGCGCCGCACGCGCACGTCGGCGAAGGGCCCCTCGCGGGTGTTCAAGATGAGGAACCACAGGTGCGGGCCGGGCGCCGTGAGCAGGCGGAAGCCTTCCTTGCCCTTGAACGCCGCCACCTGGTCGGGGGGCACCTCGAGCATCACGTCGAGGCCGCCGGCGAGCATCTCGGTCACGCGCGTGTTGGGGTCGGTGAGGGGGCGGAAGACCACGGCGTCCAGCTTCGGTGCGCCGTCCCAGTACTTCTTGTTGCGCTCCACGACGACCCGCCGATTGGCGTCCCACTGCGTGAAACGGAAGGCGCCCGTGCCCGAGGGATGGCGGCCGAAGTCGGCGCCGTGCTTCCTCACCGCCGCGGGCGAGACGATCAAGGCCGTGGGGTAGGCGAGGTTCGAGAGGAAGGGCGCGTAGGGCTCGTCCAGGTGGAAGCGCACCGTGTGCGCGTCCACCGCCGTGACCGATTGCACGTGCCCGAAGAAGAAGTGGGCGAGCGGGAACGGTCCGGTGTCGTGCTGGGGGTGCTTCGGGTCGAGCATCCGGTCGAAGGTGAATTTCACCGCCTGCGCGTCGAACGGCGTGCCGTCGTGGAACGCGACCCCGTCGCGCAGGGTGAAGGTGTAGTTCAGCCCGTCGTCCGAGACGGTCCACGAGGTGGCGAGGGCGGGGGCGATCTCCAGGGTCCCCGGGCGGTAGCGCACCAGGCCGTCGTACAGGTTGACCAGGATGCGGAAGTCGTTGAGGGCCGTCACCGCCCCCGGGTCCAGGGATTTGGGCTCCGCCACCTGCCCCACCACGAGCAC
>CAZGRJ010000104.1:0-1552 GCA_964528115.1 uncultured Nitrospirales bacterium | reverse complement strand
GAACCCCCACGCCGCAAGCGGCGCCAGGACCTAAACCTGGTGCGTCTACCAGTTCCGCCACTCTCGCGGGCGGCTCCGATGTTCGGGGGCGGGGCCCCGGCTGTCAAGGCCGCGCGGGCCCGGGCGTGCTTGACACCCATTTTCGGCGCCCCCTACGGTATCGCATGGACTTCGCCGATGCGGTCGAGCGGCTGCGCGCCGCCGGCCTGATGCGCCGGCTCGTCCCCGTGGACGGGCCCCAGGGGCCGGAGGTCACCTACGGTGGCTCCTCCGTGGTGAACCTGGCCTCCAACAACTACCTGGGGCTGGCGAATCACCCCAAGGTGGTCGAGGCCGCGGCCGGGGCCCTCGCGCGCGACGGCCTGGGGGCGGGGGCGGCGCGCCTCGTCTCGGGCAACCACCGGGTCTTCGAGGAACTGGAGGCGGAACTCGCCGACCTGAAGGGGGCCGAGGCGGCGCTCCTGTTCGGCTCCGGCTACCAGGCGAACCTGGGGCTGCTCCAGGCCCTGGCGCCCGAGGGGATCGTCCTGTGCGACCGCCTGGACCACGCCAGTTTGCTGGACGGCGCGCGGCTGGCCGGGGCGAGCCTCAAGACCTATCCCCACCGCGACACGGCGGCCCTCGAGAAGCTGCTCGTCCGTTACGGCGACCGGCCCACGGTCATCGCAACCGACGGCGTGTTCAGCATGGACGGCGACCTGGCGCCCCTGTCGGAGATCGCCCGCCTCGCCAAGGCGCACGGTGCCCTGCTCCTGGTGGACGACGCCCACGGTACGGGGGTCCTGGGGGACGGGGCGGGGAGCGTCCGGCACTTGCGGCTATCGGCGGCGCAGGTGCCGGTGCAGATGGGGACCCTCGGCAAGGCGCTGGGCACCTACGGGGCGTTCGTGGCGGGGTCCCGCGACCTGATCGCGTTCCTCATCAACCGCGCACGGAGCTTCATCTACACGACCGCCCCGCCCCCGGCCATCGCGGCGGCCACCCTGGCGGCCCTGGGAATCGTCCGGGGGCCGGAGGGGAAGGCGCTGCGGACGCGGCTCGCGGAGAACCGGGGGCGGCTGGCGGCGGGGCTCATGGCCCTGGGGCACGCCGTCCCGGACGACCCGACGCCGATCCTGCCGGTGATCGTCGGCGACGCGGAGCGGGCGGTGAAGCTTTCTCAAAGCCTGCTCGAACGCGGCGTCCTCGCCCCGGCGATCCGCCCGCCCACGGTGCCGGAGGGCACGAGCCGCCTGCGCCTGACGGTCATGGCGACCCACACGCCGGACCAGATCGACCGGGCCGTGGAGGCCCTGAAGGCCTGTGGCGGCGGCGCCTGACACGGTCCTCGTCACGGGCGCCACGGGGGGCATCGGGTCCGCCGTGGCGGCGGCGTTCGCCGAACGGGGGGCACGGGTCGCCCGGCACGGCCACACCCGTACCCCGAGTGCCGGGGGCACCGGGGCGGCGTTCACGGCCGACCTGTCCACGGCCGAGGGGTGCGCGGCGCTCGCCAAGGACGTCGTCGCCTGGGCCGGCGGCGCGCCCTTTGGATACGTCCACGCGGCCGGGG